>JACRDO010000032.1 GCA_016212885.1 Elusimicrobiota bacterium
GAAGCCGGAATAGGAGCTCGCGGTCCCGATGTGGCCCCCGTAGGCCGAAAGCCCGGACATCATGGCGCCCATCGCGTCCTCGCAGATGCCGCCGACCGAGGCCAGCCTGGAGCCGGGGTTCTTCTTGGAATGGTAGAAGCCTTTCGGGAAGTCGGCGTTGGCGTTCGATACGCTCGTGGAGCCGAGCAGGTCAGCTGCGCAGGCGAAGAGCGCGCCGCCGCTCGACTTGTTGAGGTGGCCAAGCGCGTCGCCCAAGGCCGCGCGTGGGCTGAGCGCCTCGCCGATCTCGAAGCAACAGGCCTTCGGCGGGTTCTCGATGTCCAGAGCCTCGTAGACCTTGGAGACCTTCGGGGCGTTCGGACGGGGCCTATAGGCCCGCTGGTTGAAGCGTGCGGCCGCGGCCGAGACCTTGGAGGCCAAAGCCTTCGCGATCTCCGGCCGAAACTCGAGGGCCTTGCGCATCGCCATCAAGGTGTCGAAAAAGGCCTGCTCGACGGCCTCCGGGGTCTTCTCCCCCGCGAAGCGCGGGAGCTGGACATTGAAGCGCTCCTCGAATGGCCGGACCGCCTTGTAGTAGCCGTCTGAACAGAAGGCGTGCCCGGCGCCGTGCGAGGCCCGGCCCTCGATGCCGTAGCGCCAGCCCTTCTTGGTCCGGTACACGACGGCCGTGGGCTGGCCGTTCTTGATGGCGAGAGCCCGGCGCTGGGCCCCGAAGACCGCCTTGAGGTCCATGCCGTCTGGAACGAAGATCACGTTCCAATCGTGCAGGTAAAACAGCTCGCAGGGGTCCCACTGGACGTAGTCGCCGCCGGCCTCCCCTTCGGCGCACACGCGCTCGCTGTCGATGGAGGCCTGGTTCCAGTCCAGGTGCAGGAGGGCGTTGTCCAAGCCCATGGTGGCGGCTGAGGCGAGCGCCTCCGCCACACGGCCCGGGGTCATGCCGCCCTCGCCTTCCAGCATGTGCACGCGCGGCGCGCTCGCGCCGTAGAGGTCCCTCGCTCCGAGGGCCAGGCCCAGCGCCATGCCCACGCCGACGCCGCTCGCGCCAGTTGCGCCCGGGACGAAAGGCACGGCCGGGGTCGGATGGCCGTCGAGCGCCTTGGCCATAAACTTCTTGAAGAGCGGGGTCGGCTGGGTCGTGTTCCTGCGGAAGCCGAGCAGGTCCTCCAGGCGCAGGCGGCGCTTTGCGTCCGGGAGGAGGTCGGGCTTGGCGATGCGCACCAGCTCGTCGCGCAGGGCCCAGAGCGAATAGAGGCCCATGGCCTTGTGGCCCCCCGCGTAGCAGACGATATCCGCGCCGTCGGCTGAGGGGTCGGAGAAATCGTAGTCCATCGACTCAAAGACCAGGCCGGCCGCGATGCGGCCAGAGGAGATGCTGCCGCCCGGGTGGCCGGAGGTCGGAACGAAGTTGTAGAGGACCCCGCAGAGGGTCCGGTAGGCGAGGTCGAAATCCTCGAAGACGGAAATGTCCCCCTCGAAGGAAGCTGGAGAAGCCTCATAGACCGCTCGGCGCGCGCGCAGAGCGAAGCGGGTTGCGGCAGAGGCTTCGGTACCGGATGGCATGGCAGGCTCCTTGGCGACGTTATTCTTGCAAATTATGCGCCTCACCTCTTCCTCGGAGCCTTCCGCTGTCCGGCCGGGCGGCCGATAAATCCGAGCACGTACCCGCAATAGCGGCGGTAGTCCTCCATGCAGCGCCTCATGGAGCCGTAGACGATGCGGCGGTCTACATCGTTGTAATCGTGGACCAAGATGTTCCTCAAGCCCGCGCTCTGGGCGATTCTCTCGGCGAAGGCGCGGGGACAGACGCCCATGTCCGCGAGCCTGAGGAAAGTGTCTTTGTAGCTTAACCTGGCCGTCCCGCCTTCGGCGCGCTCGGCGAGTTCGGCGACCAGATGCTCGTTGATATCTACGGCGCGCATGACGATCCGCTCCAGGATGCGCTCCAGGGCGGCCAGGCGCATGAAGTCGCCGGTTATTTCCTCGAAGGAATACCTCTTGAGCTTGGCGAGCCGGTCAATGTCCTGCGAGATCGCACGCAGCTTTCTTCGGACGAAATCATGCCGCAGCATGGAGCCTCCGCTTCGACGTACCAAACATCGGAAATGCGTGGGTTTGGTACGTCCCGAACCTACGCCGTTTGGATGTTCGGGACGTACAGAGCCTTCTGCGCAGCAGCTTCTCCTCCAGGCGGAAGAGGTCCTGGGAATCCACGTAGTCCCGATAGGCGTAGGCCTTGTACTCAAGAAACTCCAGGGAGTCCCCGTAGAGCAGCCTGCCGCGGCTTGTGACTTCGTAGCGAAACAAGGGGTCGGCATCTCCGAGAAAAGCCAGGTCCAGATTATACCCTGGAAAGACGCTGGAAAGGGCCTTGTAGAGGGCGTAGAACCGCTTCGTGCCCGCCGGCCGCGTGTCGCGGACAGCGATGTCCAAGTCGCTCTCCCGGCCGGGCGCGGGCCGGCCGACGGCATGGGAGCCGAACAGGATCGCCATCCTCAAGCCCAGGCGCCTGCATGCCGAGCGAAGAGCGCTCCTCGAGTATGAGACGGCCATGGGCGCAGGCGTTTTATTGAGTGACATTGCCGGTTTCATTTATGTGTCAGATTATAACTTGCTGCGCCGAATCCCACAACAAGCGATTTGATTTAGCGGTTTGCGCCGGATTCCCCCATTTGATTTACTCCAACGGTCATGCCTTGGGCCGCCGTGATCCTGAACGCGCTCTACCAATTCCTCATCGCCTGCCTGCTGGCCCTGCTGGAGGTCCAGATCGAGGGGCCCCACGGCTGGGCGCAGACGCTTCCCACCTGGCGCTGGGAGGCGCGATGGTGGCTCAAGCTGACAAACGGCAAGCCCTTGACCGGCTATCACGCCTGCCTGCTCAGCCTGCTCCTCGCCCTCTTCCACTGGCCCCTCCTCCATGCCTTCTCCTGGCCCGCCGAGGCCCGGACCATGAGCGTCTTCTTCCAGATCAGCTTCGAATGGGACTTCCTCTGGTTCCTGCTCAATCCGGCCTTCGGCTGGAGGAACTTCAAGCCCGGGAAGATCTGGTGGTTCAGGCGCTGGCTCGGGCCCTTCCCGGCGGATTACTACGCGGCCCTGGCCGCATCCCTCGTCCTCGCCTGGGCGAGCGGAGACCCCGCCGGCCGCTGCGCCGAGCTCCTTGTGCAGGTCCCGCTCATCCTGGCCTGCGCCTTGCGCTGAGAAGGCCGGTTTACGGCAGTTCCCTCTCCTCGCAAAAGCGCTCGAAGGGAAGGACCCGCACTCCGCTGACGCCATGCGTGAAGTCCTTTGACCCGAGATGCACCTGGTAAAACGTCCCAATCGCGGTGCGCGCTTTGAAATAAGCGGCCGCCGGGGAGACCCCCCGTTCACCGGTTTTGCACTCCACGGCGAACTCCGCGACTTCGTCGCGCAGGACCACGAAGTCCACCTCGCGCTTGTCCGTGTCGCGCAGATAGCGCAGCTCCATGCGATGCCCCTGCGTGTCCTCCAGCCAGTGGCAATACTTGAGAAGCTGGGAAGCGACCATGTTTTCAAAGCGCGGCCCGCCCTCGGGCGCTTGGGACCAGTCCCACAAGTAAAGCTTCCTCTCCTTCTTCACCGCCCGAATCCGAGCGCTCCCGTAGGGGGCGATGCGAAAGCAAAAATAAAGCCGCTCGAGAATCGTCAGCCAGCGCTCCGCCGTCTCCTGAGCCACCTGTAGGAGCTCGCTCAAGCTTCTGACGGAAAGGGGCGAGCTCACGCAGCGCGGAAGATGGTGCGCGAGGAGCTCGATCAAGGACACTTCCCGGACCTGCTCCAGATCCCGCAAATCATCCCGGATGACGCGATCTTGATGCTCCTTTTGCCAACGGCGATGCTCAACCTCGCTGCCCGCAAATAATGGCTCCGGGAAACCTCCAAATCGCAGCAGAAGCCGAACCGTTTGGGCGTTCGCCGAGGGGTCCAACTCGCGCAAAGAGACAGGATGCAGACGGTAGTAATGGTATCGCCCCTGGAGGGAATCGCCGCCCTTGCGATAGTAATCCAGCCGGGCGGAGCCCGTCACGAGAATGGAAAGTTTCGATTTCTGCGTGTCATAAAGCCCTTTGACGAGATTGCGCCAGCGCGCGAATTTATGAATCTCATCGAGAAGCACTATCTCCTCGCCGGACGGCATCTCGCCGTTAAGCAGACGCTTGCGATGATCATCCCTGTCCCAGTTCATGTAGGCCGGATGCGTCTCGTTTTTAGGCGGAGTCCTCAGGAGGCTGAGAGCGAATGTGGTCTTGCCCACCTGACGCGGCCCGCCGATGAATACCATCTTCCGGGCCAAGTCCTCGCGCACGTGCGTCCAGAGATAACGGCGGAGAGGCTGTTTGGGGATATGAGTAATATCAGGCATATCTTATTATACTCATTAGTCTTGTCATGTCAACACAACAATGCGCGGCTCAAGCCGACTGGTGATTCAGGCGCTGGATCGGGCCCTTCCCTACGGACTACTACGCGGGATTAACTCACGGCGCCGGTGAGTGCCGGGACCGCCTGGGCGCGCTCGAGGCGCTCGCAAGCCTTGGTCCAATTGATGGCCGCGAAGAAGGCCGCGACGTAGTCCGCCCGCTTCAAGCCGTAGTCCGGCATGAAGGCGTGCTCGAAGACGTCCATGACCAGAACGGGGAAGCAGCCCGGAAGGTTGCCAGCGTCGTGCTCGTTGGTCCAGACGTTGAAGAGACGGCCCGCGTGTGGGTCGAAAGCCAGGCTCACCCAGCCGATGCCCCGCATGGTCCCCACGGCCTTAAAGTCCTTTTCCCAGAGCTCCATGGAGCCGAACTCCCGGGCCAGGGCCTTGCCCAGCTTGGACTCCGGCCCAAGAGGGGTGCGGTTCCTCGTCATGTTGTCGAAATAGTACTCGTGCAGGCGCATGCCGCCGAACTCCCAGCCGAAGCGGCGCTTGAGCTCCATGTATTCGGGTGTCGCGGTCTTCCCGTCTTTGAGGAACTGGGCGAGCATTGCGGAGAGCTTGTTGACGTTCTTGACGTAGCCGTCGTAGAGGGTGAAGTGGTTGTTGAGCAGGGGGTCCGAGAAGCCGGTCAGCCCCAGCAGGTGGTCGAAATTCTTGGTCGCGTACTCCCTGGCTTGTTCTGCCATTTTAGCCTCCTTGTTTCAACGGGTCATGGTCATAATGTTGACAGCATATCATCTTACGCAGGTTGAATCGAGGCCTTGACATTGTAGCTGCTTTTGACTACAATTGTAGTATTGATGGACTACAAACAATCCGAACCCTTCGGCTTCTTCAGATCGAAAGCTCGCCGGGCTCTGCTGACGCTTTTCTTCACCAACCCGGGCCAGGAATATTTCCCCCGCCAGCTCGAAAGGCTTTCCGGCATCTTCGTAGGCAATCTTCAGCGGGAGCTGATTCCCATGGAGCGAGCCGGTCTGCTGAAGGCCAGGCGGCTTGGGAAGCTCAAGCTCTACAGACTGGACGCTCAGCACCCCCTTTATCCGGAGCTCAAAGGCTTGGTAGCGAAGACTGTCGGCTTGGAAGAATTGCTCCGGAACCGCTTAGCCGCGATCGATGGCGTCCAAGCAGCCTGCATCTACGGCTCTTTCGCGAGGGACCAGCAGCGCGCAGATAGCGACATCGACATATTGATCTTGGGGCAGGTGGACGAAAAGGCCCTCATCGGCACGGTCAAACATCTGGAAAAATTGCTCCAGCGGGAAATCAATTACACTCTCTATAGGCCGAACGACTGGGAGAAACGAAAGGCGGCCAAGGACTCCTTCGTCCTGGAAGTCCTTAGGCAGCCCCGGATTCCTCTCCTGGGAGGACCCGATGGCGTCCGATGAGTTCCTTCGCAAATCCATCGACGCAGGCTTCCTCAAAGAGCATCCCAAAGATCCCACGCAAGCGAAGAAGCTGCTGCTGAGATCGTTTCGCGACCTTAAAACTGCGAGAGCCAACCTTGAGATCGACAAGGAAGCCGCTTACACATTCGCTTATTTGGCCATGCTGAGGTCGGGTCGCGCGCTCATGTTCCTCAAGGGCTATCGCCCGGCGGACGGACGGCAGCACAAGACCGTGGTCGATGTCGCCGGCTTCTTCCTTGGGAAGACTTTCGAAGATCTGGCCTACAAGTTCGAGCGGATGCGGCGCAAGCGCAACCAATTCACTTATGAACCCGATCTCCCTCTCGGGCTCAACGAAGCGCAAGAGGCCCTCACGACCGCCCAAGAATTCGTCCGACAGATCCTCAAGCAAGCCGCCGCGGAAAGCCCACAGCTTGAATTGGATACGGAAGCCGGCGGCTGATTGCGGCTTTCCGGGCTTAGTTGCCTTTTAGGAAATCCGGCCCCGCCACGTCCTCCGGCGCGCCCAAGGGGCCGCCGGTGGAGCTGGCCTTCAAGGCCGGGGAGTCAGGCCTGAGGCGGAAGTCGCCTTTGTTTGGGTCGACGAAGACCGGGTCGGAGAAGACGTTCTGGGCGGCGCGTATGTCGCGGTCATCGGAAAGGTCTGTAGTACTAAGATATCATGAAAGCGAAGAGCCTCCTGTGCTAGACTTCGAAGGCAATGAGCTCAACTCATTCCTTAAACACAGGAGGCCAGTAATATGATACACGTAGGAATCGATTACCACAAGAGGTCGTCGCAC
>JACRDO010000037.1 GCA_016212885.1 Elusimicrobiota bacterium
GGCGCTCCGCTTTGGAACGCATTTCCATGGGGTTTGTTCCCATGATGGCAGCCAGCCTCCTGGAACGCCGGTTTCGGCCGGGCGGTCCCGTGGCCCACTACCTTTCGATCCCCCACCCCAAAACCAGCCGGCACCGCTATGTGCGCAAGGCGGAAGTCGAGCGAGTGCTTCGGGAATCCGCACACCGGCACTGGGCAGGACGCCTCTCCGGTCATCGACCCCATCCCGGCCGAGTGTTGAGGCCCGGGAAGGCCCCTCTTCGGCCTGATTACCGCGCGGCGCCCAAGAGCCGGAGAACCAACCGCGCGACCGGCTTCGCGGCGAAGGGCTCCATGGTCTTGGAGAGTTCCTCGAACGCCGCATAGACCGCGTTGAAGCCCTGCCCGATGTCGTCTTGGCCGAGGCCCTTCGGGTTCGCCAGGGTCTTCATGACCGCGTTGACGACGGCGTCGAGCTTCTCGCCCACGCTCGTGACCCCGAATATCTGCGCCAGCAGGGCGATGGTCCCCGCCACCTTGGGGGTGGACATCGAGGTGCCTGAGATCGCGCTCAAGGGCCCCAGAACCGGGTCGATGCGGCCTGGCCCCAGGTTCTTCGGCCAGGCGCCCTCGGTGTTGTAGCCCTGCTCTCCCAGATCAGGCCTCTGGGGCCAATCCTTATATTTGGGGTCCCGGGCCGTGATGCGGCTGCCTTTGCCCCGGGAGGAGAAGTAGGCCATGTTCCCCTCGCGGTCCGTCGCGGCGACCGCCAGCACCCGCGGGGCCCCGGTGAGGGGGTCCCGGTAGGTCATGATGGCCGGCGAGCCGACGGTGTTCTTGCGGGAGCCGGCGTTGCCGGCCGCGAAGACCATGATGCGGCCCTCCTGCGCGAGCTTCTTGACCATCTGCGAGTCCGGGCTTTCCGGGTCCCCCGCGTCGGAGCCCCAGGAGTTCGAGATGACGAGGTTGCCGTCGTTGCCGGCCATGGTCAGGGCCTTGAGGATGTCGTCTAAAGTAGCGCCGCCGCCCTCGAAGGTCTTGTAGTGCGTGAGGGTCTTCAGCCACGGGGCGTACCAGCGCACCATCGAGGTCACCCAGGTGCCGTGGCCGTTGTCGTCGACGTTCTCGCCGTTCGTGGCGTTGGCCGTCTGGATCCCCTTGAGCAGGGGGTGGGAGGTGTCGGCCCCGGTATCGATGACCCCGACTTTCGGCTGGGGGACGTCGAAGAGGCCCAGCCGCCTGAGGATGGAGAGCGTGAGGCGGACGAAAAAGCCCATCTCGATCTCGGGAGCGCCCCAGCGCGCCCTGGCGAGCTCGTGGACCTTGTCGGCCGTGGAAATCTTCAAGGTCTCCGGCATGGTCAGCGCGCCCCTGGCCGCCTGGGGAACCGGCACCGGCTTGACGATCTCGCGCCGGTCGTTCTCGTAGACCTTAAATCCCCTGGATTCGAGCTCGGCGCGCAGCCCCGCGGCCTTGTCCGCGGGCATCTTGAGGGTCGCCGCGTTGATGCGGCGGTAGGTGGCGACGGGCGTCGCGCCGTACGCGTTGAGGAGGTCCGCGGCCAGGCCCGCCTCCTCAAGCTCTGCGAGCATGCCCTCCTGAGCCGCCCGGTACGCCTTGGCGGCGCCGTTGATCTCGCGCCGGCTCCCGCGCACGAGGCTCATATGGACGTCGCTGGGAAGAGGCTTGGAGGCGCCGTCCAAGCGGACGATGAGGCTGACCGGCGCCGGCATCTCCTCGGCCTTGCCCGGGGGCAGGACGTCGTCGTCCTCGGCGAGCCGCCTAAGGAAGGCCCCGAGCGCGGCAAGCCCCGGGAGCGCCGCGGCCGCCTGTTGGACGGCCTCTACGGAGGGACCGGAGAACAGCAGGCGGCCCGTGATGCCGTTGACGAGCCACATGAAGGCATCGCTGAAGATCGTCATGAAGGAGAGGAACAGGAGGGAATGGCCGATGACCGCGCTGCGGCTCAGCGGCTCCCCCGGCCGCCCGAACCACTGGAAGGCCTTCTCGGAGCCGAAAAGATAGGAGGCGACGGCCCTGCCGATATGCGCGCCGTCCAGCAGGGGCCCTGCGAAGAAGGTCGTGGGCAGCAGGTTGAAGACCCCCAGCAGGACGTTGAAGTAGGCCGCCAGCGCCAGGGCCGGGAGGAGCGCGGGCGCTGCGAAAGCGGCCGCCGCGGTGTAGGCCGCGGCGAAGCCCGCGGCCAGGGCGAAGTTCACGGCGGGCCCGGCCAGCGCGGTCTTGGCCATGCCGAGGACCGGGTCGCGGAAGTTCTTCGGATTCACCGGCACGGGCTGGGCGCCTCCGATGAAGAGCGGCGCCCCGAGCACGGCCATGGACACGATGATCATCCCGACCGGCAGGAGGATGGTCCAGAAGGGGTTGATGTGGCTCAGGAGATCACGCGGGCGCAAGCTCAGCCGGTTCTGCTCCCGGGCCGTCGGGTCCCCCAGGCGGCTGCTGAGGAAGGCATGGCCCATCTCATGGAGGATCAGCGACGGGACGATGGCCGCCAGGTAGACCCCGGCCATCATGAGCGGGGTCACGGCCGCGAAGGAAGCCGTGACGAGGGCCCCCGCGGCCAGCATCGGGGTCATGACGGAGAAGAGCTTGGTCGCGCCGCTCTTAATGAAGGAACTGAAGAGGCCGTCGTTGCCTGAGCCGCCCCGGCTATCTGAGCCGTCCCAGACGTCGTCCGGCCCGCCGCGGTTGTCGTCGCGCCGCGGGTTGCCCAGGTCGTCTAAGTCGTCGGTCCTGTCCGGGCCGCCCTCATCGCGCGCGCTCGGCCGCTCGTCGGGAGTGCGGCTTTTTCCAAGTCCGGCCCGCAGCAGCCCGCTCCTGGAAGAGAAGACCTCGTCGTCGCTGTTTCCTACGCGGGCCTTCAGCCAGGACTTGAGTTGGGTGATCGCCTTTGAGTTGCGCACGGAAGAGAACAGCCCGTCGTTATCCGAGCCGCCGCGGCCCTCGGAGCCGTCCCAGACGTCGTCCCGAACATCCGGACGACGTTGGTTCGGGACGTCCAAAACCAACGCATTTCCGATGTTTTGGACGTCCGGCCCGCCGCGGTTGTCGTCGCGGCGCGGGTTGCCCAGGTCGTCTGAGTCGTCGGTGCGGTCCGGGCTGCCATCATCCCGCGTGCTGGGCCGCTCATCGGGAGTGCCGCGAGTCTTGCCGCTCTCCTTGCGGAATTCCGCTTTGATGCCCGGGAAGCCGGGCTCATTGACGACCGGAGCGGCGATGGCAGTCTTGATCTCCGCGGCGACGCTGCGCCC
Source organism: Elusimicrobiota bacterium (assembly GCA_016212885.1). Classification (GTDB taxonomy): domain Bacteria; phylum Elusimicrobiota; class Elusimicrobia; order UBA1565; family UBA1565; genus UBA9639. The sequence goes on from JACRDO010000037.1 coordinate 3,251, forward strand.
GGTCTGCGGGGTAGCCGATACTGCGCGCCCTCTCTGGACCGTCAAAACCTTTACGCTCGGCAGGGCTCCCGCGTTCAGATCGAGCCGGACCCCGGAGACGCTCGCTCCGGCCTGGACCGGCTGGACCGCGGCCGCGCCGGAGACTCCGAGGGCCCCGACCCCTCCGGGGACGGTCGGGACCCCTTGGCTGAAAGTCTGGGCCAGCGCCGTATAGCAGCCCAGACCGGGCGAGAAGAATACCAGCAAAGCGGAGAGCGCGACGGCGATGAGACGCTGCAAGGTTTTCATTCGGATTCTCCGGATTTGCAATTATTGTAAGGCTTTTTCCGACGGACTGTTCGGGTCCAAGGGCCCAACGACGCAAAAACAATCGGCCCAGCGCGGCCTGGGCCGCGCGCGGCTCAGCGAAGGGTCGAAGTTCCCAGAGTCATAATCCTGGGCGCCAAGTAGAAAGGCAAGGACATCAGGTCGAGGCTGAACCCGTCGATTTCGATTTTCTCCCTTCTGAGCGTCCCTCCATAGACCCGAACAAGCCGGCTGCGCTTGATGAGTTTCCCGAAACTGAAAAGCGACCGCAATCTGTTCGACTTCCCGGATTTCACCTCCACGCCCACGATGGCCCCATCCCTGTCCAGGCAGAAATCGACCTCAGCGTTTCCCATCGGTTTTTCCCTGGCCCAATAGAAGGCTCTGGGGACGAAATCCTCGAACTGGGCCAGGATATTCTGCCCGATGACTTGCTCGGCGATCCTGCCCCTGTAGAAATCGTTGAGGTCGACCGGATTCAGGAAGTCCTGCTGGATGCCCATTTGATGATTGACCAAGCCGACGTCCAAGAAAAGCAGTTTCTTGGGCCTTTTCCTCTGCGGGACCAGGGGGAGATTCGTGGAACTGGTCGCCTGAAGCTGATGCAGGAGCATCGCTTTCTCAAGCAGCTCGAATGCCATGCCCATTTCCCTGCTTCTGAAGCTTGAGCCGCCGAATTTTTCATAAGCGATGTTCGTCCCCGCGAACAGGGGCGATTTCTCGATGACATAGGCCAGATACTTGGCGTTGGCTTGAGAGGAATATTTGTGGACGTCTTCGGAGTATCCCGTGAACAGCGAGGAATAAACGGCCTTGAGGTCCTCCAGGCTCCCGTTTTCCAGGTACATCTTGACGATCTCGGGCATTCCCCCGAGCATGGCGTATTCATGGAAAGCTTTCATGGCGAGCCCATGGACGGCTTCAGGGGTCTTGTCTTCCGGAGAAACGCTCCTCAAGAAATCCAGAAGCCCGCTTTCGCCCTTTGCATCGAGGTATTCAAAGAAGTCCATGGGATAGAGGTAGGCATGCTCGACTCTTCCGACAGGCAGGGCCAATCCCTCTTTCTCGATCTTCGCCTCCAACAGGGACCCAGCCGCTATGACATGGACCGCCGGCCTTTCTTCGTAGAGGAACCTCAGCAGGCTTATCAAGGCCGCGGAGTTTTGGATTTCATCTAGGAATATCAGCGTCTCCCCTGGAACGATTTTCCGCTGAAACTTGATCCGGACGATCCTCTCGAAATCCTCCAGGGAAACCGGCTCGCGGAAAAGAGCCCGGTGCTCGGCTTTCTCCAAATTCACATGGACGACGTTCTTGAAATGTTTTTCCGCGAACGTCAAGGCGGTCGAGGTCTTCCCGACCTGCCTGGCGCCGCGCAAAACGAGAGGCTTCCGACTACCCCTGTGCATCCATTTCGCCAGATAGAGGTCAAGTCTTCTGTTGAACATGGGACATATTAATTACAAATTATGTACCATCTTAGCACAAGATTATTACATATTCAATGCTTTGCCAAAATAGCCGGGCTTCAGCGCTGGATGCTCGACCCTGCCACGGACATGGACACCAACGAACCCGGCCCGGACTACGACAAGCGCTCTCCGCCGGCCATGTGAATTTTTCTTGACGCGGACCGCGGCCTTCCGCTATGCTTGGTCCATGAACATCCTCCTGCCGGCGCTTCTGGCCCTGTCTTTGCCGAACCCCGCTTTCTCCGCGGAGCGCGACGACGTGGTCCTCAAGGCCCTGGATGCGGAGCTCAGCCGCACCTTCAAAGGCCTCTCGAACGCCGAGAATGTCCCTCTCTACTACCTCGCCTATGAGCTCCGGGACACCCGGACCTACGACCTCGCCGCCAAGCTCGGAGCGATCCAATCGGAGAACGACCGGCACTACCGCACCCTGGACGTGGACGTCCGCGTCGGGGACCGCAAATTCGACAACACCCACCAGATCAAGGGCCGCGAGGCATGGACCGACTGGTCCGGCCAGCATCAAACGGAGGTTTCCGCGGACGACGACGAGGCCGCCCTGCGCGCCGACGTGTGGCTGAGGACCGAGGACGCTTTCCGGGACGCGGTCAAGCGCTACGCGAAGGTGCGGACGAACAAGGCCGTCACCGCGGAGGAGGAGGACCTCTCCGACGACTTCTCGGAGGAGGAGCCGTCCTCTTTCTACGGAAAGGCGGACATGCCCGTCGCCGACGCCAATGCGTGGAAGGCTCGCTTAAAGCGCCTCTGTGCGGCCATGAAGGACTACCCTTTCCTGTACGAGTCCGGCATCCGGCTCTCCGCCAAGGCCGAGAACCGCTACATCCTCGACTCGGAAGGGACCCGGGTCCTCGCCGGCAACGTCTACATCCGCCTCAGCTACAACCTCCAGAGCCGCACCGAGGACGGCATGGACCTCGAGCGGTACAAGAACTATGACGGCGACTCCTACGCGGACCTCCCCTCCGAGGAGACGATCCTCGCCGACATCCGCAAATCGGCCGCGGAGCTGCAGGCCCTGCTCAAGGCTCCCCTCACCGAGCCCTACACCGGCCCGGCCATCGTCAAGAGCCGCGCCGCCGGGGTCTACTTCCATGAGATCATGGGCCACCGGCTCGAAGGGCACCGGCAGAAGATGGAGGACGAGGGCCAGACGTTCAAGAAGATGCTCGGCAAGCCGGTCACCGCGTCCTTCATCAGCGTCTATGACGACCCGACGCTCAAGCGCTACGGGAAGACGTTCCTCCGCGGCGCCTACGCCTTCGACGACGAGGGCCTCCCGGCCCCGCGCCTCGCGCTCATCGAGGACGGGATCCTGAAGTCCTTCCTGATGTCTCGGATCCCGATCAAGGGATTTGCGAAGTCCAACGGGCACGGCCGCCGCTCCTCCGGCTTCGAGGTCGTGCCGCGCATGGGCAACACCATCGTCGTGGCTTCCGCGACGGTGAGCTTCCCCCAGCTCAGAGAGAGGCTCATCGACGAGATCAAGCGCCAGAACAAGCCCTACGGCCTGGTCTTCGAGGACATCGCCGGCGGGTTCACCATCACCCAGCGCTACCTCCCGCAGTCCTTCAAGGTCATCCCCCTGCTCGTCTACCGGGTCTACCCGGACGGGCGGCCGGACGAGCCCGTGCGCGGCGTGGACATCGTCGGCACCCCGCTGATGTCATTTACCAAGATCATCGCCGCGGCCGACGACGCGGACGTCTTCAACGGGAGCTGCGGCGCCGAGTCCGGCTGGGTCCCGGTCTCGGGCGTGTCGCCGAGCGTGCTTTTCAGCGAGCTCGAGGTGGAGAAGAAGCAGAAATCCTCCGAGAAGCCGCCCATACTGCCGCCGCCGTTCCACGACCAAACGGAGGGCAAGAAATGACCCGTCCAAACTTTCCAAACATCGTAGGTTTGGACGTATCGAACTCAAGTCGTTTGGAAAGTTCGATACGCATGAATCCTCTTTCGCTTATCCTTCAAGCGGCTCTCCTCGCCGTTCCCTTGCCGGCCGCGGCGCAGCAGGCCCCGGAGATCGTGCCCCGGGCAGCGGCCGCGGATGAGGCCATTGATCCCGTCCTCAAAGCGATGGTCGACGAGATCCGGCGCTCCGTCGAGCGCCTGGAGATGGAGAAGCTCGGCAAGCCCTATTTCGTCTCGGCGACGGTCCAGGACGACGCCCGCCTCGAGATCGAAGGGACCTTCGGGGCCGTGAAGGACCCCAACCTGTCCCGCACCAGGAAGGTCCGCGTCCTTCTGCGGGTGGGCAGCGCCTCCTTCGACAACGCCCACTACGTGGGCAAGGACTATTGGCAATACCGGCCCTTCCTGGACGAGGGGCCCATAGAGGACGACTACGACGCCCTCCGCGCCGCCCTATGGACCACCGCGGATGAGGCTTACAAGCACGCTCTGGAGAAGTTCTCCCAGAAAAAGGCCTACAAGAACGCGAAGAACATCACCGAAGAGATCCCGGACCTCTCCACGGAGCCGGTCCGCGTCCTGGTCCTCAAGACGCAGGAGGTTCCCTTCGACCGCGCGCTCTGGGAGGGCCGCATCCGCCGCCTCTCCGGGCTCTTCCGCAAGCACCCGGCCATCCAGAAATCCTCCGTCAACCTCTACTTCACCCGGCGGACCGAGCGGTTCGTTGACAGCGAAGGCCGCCGCGTCGTGAAGCCCGCCGACGACTTAGAGATCGTCATGCAGGCCTCGGCCCAGGCGAAGGACGGCATGCTGGTCTCGGACGGCCGGCGCATCGTGTCCCAGAAGCTCTCGGAGCTGCCGGACATGGCGGCCCTGGAGGCGGAGGTCTCCCGGCTGGCCTTAGACGTCTCGGCCCTGGCCCAAGCTCCGGCCGCGGGGCCCTACATCGGGCCCGTGCTGCTCGAGGAGCAGGCCGCGGCCGAGTTCTTCAGCCAGCTCCTGGCCCGCAACGTCTCCTTCCCGCGCTCGCTTTGGGTCGAGGAGGAGCGCGTCAAGGAAGACTTCCACTCGGGAGACCTGGCCGAGCGGCTCGGCCTGCGCGTGGTCTCGCCCCTGCTGGACGTCATCGACGATCCCCTGCGGGAGAGCTTCGACGCAACGCCTCTGCTCGGCCGCTACGCGGTCGACGACGAGGGCATCCCGGCCCAGCGGGTCGCGCTGATCGAAAAAGGCATCCTGAAGGAGGTCCTGATGAGCCGCTCGCCCATCAAGGAGCGCAGCCGCTCCAACGGCCACGGCCGCGGGACCCTCTTCGAGCTGCCCTCGGCCCGCATCGGCAGCCTCATGGTCCAGGCCGCTCAGACCGTTCCGCTCGACGAGCTCAAGCGCGAGCTCCTCCGCCGCGCCCGGGAGTTCGGCCAGCCCTACGGCCTCCTCATCCGGCGCATCGCAGACGAGGGCGCCCAGGAGAAGGGCGAGCTCCTCGCGGCGCCGGTGCTCGCCTACAAGATCGACGTCAAGACCGGCCAAGAGGAGCTCCTGCGCGGCGCCCAGTTCTCCGGCGTGACGCTCCGGGCCCTTCGTGACGTCGCCGCGGCCTCGGACAAGAGCTTCGTCTACAACACCTACCAGCTCGGGCCCGCGCGCCGCGGCCGCGGGCAGACCCAGGCGAGCATCGTCTGCCCCTCGGTCCTCCTATCGGAGATCGAGCTCAAGAAGACGGAGAAGAAGCCCGAGAAGCCCCCGCGCCTGAAGCACCCGTACTTCTAGACATGGACATCCTGCGCATCAACGGGATCTCGCTGAAGTGCCGCATCGGCGCCGACGAGGCGGAGCGCAGGAAGCCCCAGCGCGTCCGCCTCGACCTCGCCCTCGAGACCGACCTGCTCAAGGCCGGCCTGACCGACGACCTGCGCGACGGCGTGGACTACCAGGCGCTGGAGGGCCGCATCCGGGCCGCTGCCGAGAGCGGCAAGTTCAAGCTGCTGGAGAGATTCGCCGAGGACATGGCGGAGATCATCCTGGCCTTCGACCGGCGCATCCGCGCGGTGGGCGTGCGCGCGAGCAAGAGCCCGGCCGCGATGCCGAAGATCCTCGACGTGGTGGTGGACATCCGCCGCGAGCGGCCCGCGGCTTGAGCCGCGGGCTTTCCATTCTTTCCAAGCCCCGACTAAGTGGCCCAGCGGCAGCGGCGTGCTTCCCGCCTTAGGGCTTCGGCAATCCAAATATTGATTAGAACCTGATAGCCTACGCCATTCTTTTTGGCCACTCTTTTGGCCCCGTCAATTTCCCATTGAGGGAGCCTCAGCGAAATAGCCCTTGTCTTTGCCCTCTCCCTGATTTTCTCCGCCAAAGACGGCGCTAGGGTAAAAACATCATCCGCGGGTTCCAGCTCACCCAAGTAATCCGTCATGGAGTGCGTATCCCAGAATCTGGCCTCTTCTTCCCTTGTTCTGAAATTGGGGAGTTTCCGTTCTCTTTTCATCTTGTCGCCCTCCGATAGAACCTTTTCTCCCTGTCCGCCATATCCCTGGCCGCAATCACCCTCACGGCGTTGCCTTTGAGTTTTTCAAAAACGATGAACAGATACCGGCCATCGAGGCTTTGGCCGTAGGCGCCGTAGCGCCCCGAGTGTGTTTTGCGGAGAAAGCACTTTGCCAAGAGGACTTCCTCTGCCTCATTGGTTTTGACGTTATGTCCGGCGACATGGGTTTCATTGGCTTGGTCCCATTCAAAGCCGCGGATTTCCATGTGTTATCTTTTTGTACTACAACTAGTATATACACAAAATGAAGTCCATGCAAGGGGCGCCGCGGCGCACTTGGCCTTTCGGGCCTTGACAAGTCAAACGTTCTGCTTTATTCTATGGAAACAATATCACGTCGTCATAAAAGCGCGCGGGCGCAAAGAAACTAGCTGCAAGGCCCTGAGAAGGGCCGCCGCGCGACGTTCGGCAGCGGCTGGTACGAGCTGGAGAAGATATGACCCCGGCGGTCGAGAACGCGCGCAGGAATCTTGAGAAGCAGTACGTGTGCTTCCTGATGGACATGACTCTGGAGAAGGACGAGCTTCTCCGGATCGCCCGGGACATCGGGCTGGAGTTTTTGGGCGCGCGGCCGAGCAAGCTGGAAAAACCGGAGCTCCTTGATGCGCTGACGGAGGACTTCTTCAAGAACGCCGCGACGGCGGAGCGGGTATGCGGAGCCCTGGACGGCCGCATCCCGCCGCTGGACCTCTCGTTTCTCTGCTCCAAGAAAGCCTTCAGGGCGTTCAAGGCGTCGCTGCACGCGCTGGGCCCCGAGGAGCTTGCGCGCTGTCTCTGGCCCCTGGCCAAGGAGTCTTTGCCGGAGGCCAAGCGCGCCCTGGAGGCGGCCCTGGAAGTGCTGGACGACCGGATGGACAGGATGGATCTCAACGAGGCCATCGGCAACGTCTTGGAGCGCTCGAAAGAGGCGGACGAGCTCGAGCGCAAGTTGAAGGAGGCGGAGCAGTCCGGCAGGCGCCACGAAAAGCGCGCCTCCGAGGTTGAGGGGCAGGCATCGGACCTGCGCGCCAGGCTGGAGAAGACGAAGGCGGAACTGGAGGAGGCTCTCCGGCGCAGCCGCCGCCTTGAGGCCGAGCTGGACGAGGAGCGAAAGTCTTCTATCCGGGCCGCGGAGGCCGCGCGGCTTTCAGAAGAGCTCGCCGCCTCGCGCGCGGAACTTGAAAACCTGCGCGCAGATCTGGCCACGGCCCGGCAGAAGCTGGAGCGCCGGGCGAGGCTGCGCCGCGTCGGGCTTTTCGTGGACCTCATGAACCTTTATCTTACGGGCAGGGAGCTATACGGAGCGGGCCCGGATTTCAAGGTCCTGCGCCAAAAGGCCGAGGAATGCCCGGAAGGCAACCGGCAGATCGTGGAGGCCCGCGCCTACATGGTCGAGGACCCCTGCCAGGAAAAGGCGGGATTGAAGCACGCGCTCCGGGAGGCCGGCTTCGAGGTCAAGACCCGGCCCATACTCTACCGCGCCGACGGCACGGCCAAGGGCGACTGGGACATGGGCATGGCCGTGGAAATCCTGGAGCTCGCGGACCGGCTGGACGTCGTCGTGCTCGGCACGGGCGACGGCGACTTCGTGGACTTGGTCCAGCACCTGAAGGAGAAGAAGCCGCACCTTTCGATAGAGGCAATCTGCTTCGAGTCCCCGAAGCACGTCTCCGAGCGCTTGCTCAAGGCCGTAGACCGGGTCGTACGCCTCGGGCCGAAGCACGCGGCGCGCATGGAAGCGCCGTCCTCGGAGGGCGGCCGGCCTCCTCTCCAGGAGAGGGCGGCGCGCTCGGACATCGCCGGAAAGAGTTGAAGATCATATCGCTTGTCGCAGGATTCGGCGCAGCAAGCCATAATCCAAGACACTGAAGGCCTAGCCCATCAACACGGCATAGACTGAGGCCGCGAGCAGGGCCGCGCCGAAGAAATACTTCGCGGCCATCGTGCAGCACCCGCGCGCCCGGCCCTGGCTGTCGCTGACGCGCCGGAGCTCCAGGTAGGGCACCGGGGCGCGCCTGTACCAGCCCTCGACGGAGACCTCCTGGCCGACGAGGCGCTGGGCCGCGCCCAGGGCGAAGATCCACTCGAAGAGGGCCATCGGCTGCTTGTAGTCGAGGAACAAAAATCCCGTGGCGTCCTGCATCACCAGGTCCTCGGAAAACAGGTAGCCCGGGATCCCCCGGCCGATGATCTTGCCCGAGAGCTTCACCCGGATGCCGCGGATGGCCGACACCTTCACCTGCTTGAGCAGGGAGGCCGCGGAGGCCTCCATCGCCGGGCCGGGAGGGTAGGAGAAGCGCGTACGGACGAGGTAGCCCGCGGCCCACATGCCAGCGGCGCAAACATACCACGGCGGCATGCCGGGTGCGTAGAGGGCGCCCGCCGCGGCCAGCAGAGCCATCAGCCAGGGCAGGAAGATGACGAGCACATCGACCAGGAACTCGTCCCAGTAGCTCTCGGGCCGCTTCAAATCGAAGCGGACGAAAGCCTCCTTGCCCATGCTCTCGGCTTGACGGCCCAGGGCCTCGATGCGCTTGGCCGGCAGCGGATGCGTGGATTTCAGCTCGTAGAAGCCCGCCCAGGGGTTCCAGAGGTCCCACTGCATCGCGGCCGTGATGTTCTCGCGCGACAACCGTCCGCCCACGGGGCCGGCGCGCAGGCCGTTCTCCCCTCGCGCCGTCCCATCGGCGCTCTGGCCCGCCGATGGAGCGCCGCCGATGAGGGAGGCGGCCACGAGGCCGCGCGCGCTCACGGAATCGAAGATGCCCAGCGCTCGCGCCGCGATGAGCCCCGCTGACTCGTCCAAACCTTCCGAACGCCGCAGGTTCGATGCGTCCTTCTTCTCGCCGTCTTCCTTGGGCTCCCGGCGCCCGCCCTCTCCGGCTTCCCGGAGCGCCTGCGAGGACGGGCGAGCGGAGGACGGCCGGCGCCCGGCCAGGCCGTAGGCGATCTTGACCAGGGCCGAGGCCAGCCTCCCGGGCGCGCGCAGGGCCTCTCCGGAGAACCTGTCCGCGTAGAACTCGCGCGTGCGGGAGAGGAACAGCACCACGTATTCCGTGACGAAATACAGGAGGAATGCGGCGAGGCCGATAAACGGCAGCGGGTTGCCCTTCCCGCGGCCGGAAGATTTCACACGACCCATCCTCATGCAGAAGCGGTAGACGAGGTAGAGGACGGCCGGGACCAGGGCCGCAAGGGTCATGACGGCCATGTCCCAGTGGACGATGTGGCCCACCTCGTGGGCCGCCACGGCCTTCAGCTCCTCCTCGTCGAGGGTTTCGGCCAGCCCGCGCGTCAGCACGAGCCTGGCGTTGGAGGGGGTGTGCCCGTAGGTGAAGGCGTTCGGGCTGCCGTCGTCGATGATGCCGCAGCGGGGCATGGGGATGCGCGCTTCGATGCAGAGCCGCTCGAGGAAGGGCTTGAGGTTCTTCGCAAGCCGCTCCGGCGCCACCCATTCGAAGCGGTGGAACCAGCCCAGGCTCATGTCCATCAGCCAGGGGCCGATGAGGAAGCTGAGGAGGAGGCTCAGCGCGGCGCCGATGAAGATGAAGCTGATGTCCAATCGGAGGAAATAGACCGCCAACGCCATGAAGGCGGCCATGACCCCGTAGAGCGAGAGCAGGACCGCGCCGGAACGCAGGGCCAGGCTGGGCAGGGGAGGCAGGAGGGGCCCGAGCATCCTGGCGCTACTGGAAGCCGGGGGCCGTGCGGTTGAGCCGTTCTCCATATCCGCACGGCCCGCCGCGGGCGGATTCCTCAGAGCCTTGGCCTCGATGCGCCTTTCGAGCAGGGTGTTCAGCTCCGCGATCTCCCCCGCGTCGAACCAATCGCCTCCGCAGGTGGGGCAGACGTCGATGACGAGTTTGGCCCCCCCGGGCCGCGCCTGCCGGAGCCTGGACCCGTCGCGGGGGCAGATCCGGGTGGACGGAGCGCTCTTGGAATAGGCTTCCTTGAGCATTTCATACACGCCGGGGCCGTCCTTCGCGTAGAGGTAGACCTCGCCCAGGTCGAGCCAGGCGCCGCTGCAGTCCGGGCACACGTCCACGGTGTTCCCGCCGGGCGCCATGACCTGCCTCATGTCCGACTGGACGCATTTGGGGCATTTCATGCTCTCCTCCGGGGCTCCGCCGCGCGATAATGCTGTCTATGGTATAAAAGTTTCGTAATATTTTAGCCATGGATTGTTAAAGGCCCGGACTTATACTTACGTTCGTATGAGATATTGGATATATTGCGGCGACCGGCTGATCGGACCCTGCGAGCTCGACAAGATCCGCGAGATCGAGGGCTTCGATGCGAACACCCTTGTCTGCCCGGAGGAGCAGCCCGGCGCCTACCCCCGGCAGTGGCAGTGGCGGCGGGCCGCCCAGGTCAGCGAACTTTCGCTCCACCTGCTCCTCGCGCCGAGCGAGGGCGGGACGCCTCCCGAGGCCTGGGGCGCCATGCTCCCCCCCGAACCCACGCTCGACGACGTCGCGGCCATCAGCTCCCTGCAGGAGAAGATACGCCTGCTGTCGCACTCCATCCATCTCCTGCGCGACCAGATGTCCGAGCAGGGCGGGCAGATCGCCGAACTGAAGAGCGGCCTTTCCGAGAAGGAGAAAGCCCTCAAAGACGCCCTGCTCACGCTCTGCGATGCGGAGAACGAAAGGACGCGGATCATCGAGCTGCGCAACGACCTCGCGACGATGGAGAAGACCATCCGGGCGGTCCAGCTCAAGTTGTCTGAAGCCGAGGAGCGCACCCGCTCCCTGGAAGCCCTGCGCCAGGAGACGGCCGAGGCGAAAGCCGAGACCGCGGCGCTCGAAGCGCGCCTTTCGGAGCTCAGCGCAGGCAAGGAGCAGATGGAGAACCATGCCCGGCGCCTGGACTCCCTCCAGCAGGCGCGCAGGCGCTTCGCCGGCCGCCTGGCCGAAGCCGAGCAGGCCCGGAGCAAGGCCGAGCTGCGCCTGGGCGCGCATCAGGAGAGGCTGGACCTGCTGCGCGAAGAGGTGGACGCCGTCATCGCCAAGACGATCGCGGACCTCCGGTCCGAGATCGTGAAGATCGTCGAAAGCCGTCCTCCGGAGCCCCGGCCCGCGCCGCAGAGCGCTCCCCAGGCGGCGCCTCCCAAGAAGACGCCCGCTGACTCGGGCGAATTCGGCCTGCCGACCCTTTCGCTTATGGATGATTCCGGCCTTGAGACCTTGGACATCTTCGGCGAAGAAACCGGCCCCAAGGGCAAGGACGCGCCCTGACCAATATGAGAAAGAGAACCGCCATCCTGCTCCTTTCCGTGAGCTGCTGCGCGACCGCGCTCCTCTGGGGAGCCTCCGTGCTTGCGCCTTCGGGCGAGGTCGAGGCGAAGCTCCAGATCGAGAGCTCCATCGAGCGCCGGCTGGAGACGCTCCTGCGCAAGGCCCTCAATACGGAGGAGATCATCGTCATGGTCAACGTCGAGATGGCGACCGAGACCAAGCGGGAGAAGGTGGACAGGGAGGACGTCCTCCCCGGGGTGCCCGTGAAGTTCACATCGAACAGCCAGGCGCCGCTCGGGACCATCATGACGATGGTCCGCAGGGTCTGCGCGACCGTGCTCGTTGACGAGGCCGCAAGCAAGGACGACGTGCAGTTCGTCCAAAAGACCGCCGAAAGCCTCCTCGGCGCAAGCCTTGAGCGGGGGGATACGGTCTTGGTCCAGCGCATGAGATTCCGCAAGACCCCCCCGCCCTCCACCGCGGATTTCTTCAAGCAGCCCTCGGGCTTCCTTTCGGCCCTCTGGCTGCTGCTCGCCCTCGGCGCGATCGTGGCGATCTACCAGGGGGCGCTCAAGCCCTTCATCTCCGTCCTGCGGGAGTGGGCCCAGGCCCGCCAGGCCGCGGCCCAGGCCGCGGAAAAGAAGCCCGAGACCGAGGCCGCAGAGGAGGAGAAGGCCGCGGCCGAGCCTGCGCCGGAAGACTGGGCGGAGGCCCGCTCAGACCTCCCCTTCGCTTTCCTCCAGGCCCGGGACATGCCGGCCCTCATCCTGCTCCTCCAGAAGGCCCGCCCTTTGACCGCTGCCGTGGTCATCCACTACCTGCCGCCGAACCTGGCCTCCGAGGCCCTCAAGACCCTCGCCCCGGAGATCCGGCGCAAGATCGTCACCTTCATGAGCCGAGTCACCCAACTCGACCAGTCCCAGGTGAAGGCGGTCGAGGAATCCATCCGCTCCCGCATCAACTACCTGATGGGCGGCGAGCACAAGCTCGCCGAGATTCTCGAGCACTCCTCGGGCGACCTCCAGCGCGAGCTCCTCGAGGCGCTGGCTTCCCACGACCGCACACTCGGCGAGCGCCTGCGCAGGCGCCTGGTGCTCATCGAGGACCTGGGCCTGCTGAGCGAAGCGGAACTCAAGCACCTCATGCGGCGGGTCCCTCTCAAGAGCCTGGCCGCCGTGCTCAAGCACCATCCGGAGGTGAAGGACTGCATCCTCCCCAAAGTCACCTCCGGCGTGGGCGAGTGGCTCACCCAGGAGATCGAGCTCACCGGGCAGCTCCCCGCCGAGGCGGTCGAGACCGAACAGCGGCGGGTGCTGGGCGCCCTCTCCCACCTCGTCCGCGAAGGCCGCATCGACCTCCACAAGGACGCATCGAACCTTCCAAACGACGTAGGTTCGATACGTCCCGAACTACGCCGTTCGGATGTTCGGGACGAGAGAAAGGAGCAGGGGTAAGCCATGGACATCATGACCCTCGTCGGCGCGGTCTGCGGCATCGGGGTCGTCGTCTACGTCCTGAGCATGGGGGGCATGGCCCACTACCTCCTCAACCGGGAGGCGATCATCCTGATCTTCGGCGGCACCGTGGGCTCGGTCATGATCAGCTATCCCTGGTCCGTGCTCCGCTTCGTCCCCGGGGCCTTCCGCATGATGATCTTCCCCCCCAAGCGCCCGCCGCCCATGCTGCTCATCAGGACTTTCGTTCACCTGGCCGAGCGAGCGCGCAAGGAAGGCCTCGACTCCCTGGCCGAAGATATCCCGGGCTCGCCCCATCCGTTCCTGGCCGACGGCCTTCAGATGCTGATCGACGGTCTCGACACGGAGGTCATCCGCGAGCGCTTCGAGCGCGACATCCTCGTGACGCGCCACCGGCACGGGCAAACGAGCAGCATCTTCAAGTCGGCCGGCACCTTCGCGCCGATCTTCGGCCTGCTCGGCACCCTCATCGGAGTCGTGCAGGTCCTGGCCAAGATCTCGGATCCGACCGCCATGGCCTCCTCCATGGCCATCGCGATGACGGCCTCCTTCTACGGGATCTTCTCGGCGAACTTCCTGTTCCTGCCCATCGCCAACAAGCTGACCTTCTACTCCGAGGAAGAGATGCTCAACCGGGAGCTGATCGCCAAGGGAGTCCTGGCCCTGCAGGCCGGAGAGGCGCCCTGGCTGATCGCCAAGAAGCTCGAGGCCTACCTTTCCTTCCACCTGCGGCGCTCGGGCGTGCGCCAATACAAGGTGGCGGCCTAGCGCACTAGAACCGTGGTCCCCTTCCTGCACCGCATGGCGCCAAGCACGCTCGAGGAGAACCCCCTCTGGCTGGTCGTGCTCTGCGACATGATGACGAACCTCATGCTCTTCTTTCTCATGCTCTACGCCTATACCCGCTACGCGGTCGCAAACCTCCCCGAAGCGGCGCCCCGCTACGACACGGGCGGGATCATCGAGCCGAAGGCCCGGCCAGGCGAGGCGGGGGTCCTCGAGTTCCAGGACGTCCCGGAGCGCGCCGAGCGCCTCCGGCAGAGGCTGCGCCAGGCCGGCCTCGAGGCCCGCTTTGAGATCGAGGTGACCGAGCGGGAGATCCGCGTGCGCCTGCGCGAGAGCCTGCTCTTTGAGACCGGCCAGGCGGCGCTGGCCCAAGCCGCGGAGAAGACCCTCGGGCCCCTCGCCCGCGTGCTCGGCGAGATGCCCAACGACGTCGTGATCGAGGGGCACACGGATCCCATTCCCATCGTCGGCGGCCCCTACCGCACGAACTGGGAGCTCTCCGTCGCCCGGTCCTATTCGGTGATCGCGGCTCTCGTCTTAAAAGGCGTCCCGGCGCGCCGGCTCGTCGCCTCCGGCTACGGCGAGCTCCACCCAGCCGCGGACAACTCGACAGTGGACGGGCGCGGCTTGAACCGCCGCGTCGAGATCGTCATCCTTTGCGGCGAGGAAGACCTGGATGGCTAGCCATGGCTAGGCCCGCCTGGCAAGAGGAGCAGGAGGACGCCACCAAGCTCTGGATGATCCCCTACGCGGACCTCATGTCGAACCTCGTCATCCTCTTCCTGGCCCTCTTCGCCTACTCCTATTCCAAGCTCCCCTCCCAGTACGCCCAGGTGCTCTCGAAGATGGGGACCCACTTCGCGCCGAAGCAGCCCGCGCCCGAGAAGCAGCCCGCGGACGTCGAGCGCATCAAGAAGGAACTCGAGCGGCTGAAGCTCTCCGAGTTCGGGGTCCGCGTCACCTCCCGCTACGTGCGCCTCTGCTTCCCCGAGCCCGTGCTCTTCAGCCCGGGCCTGGCGCGCCTCCATCCCCGGGCGGTCCCGGCCCTCGACGGGCTCGCCCAGCTGCTCGAGGAAGTCCCGAACCCCGTGCTCGTCGAAGGCCACACCGACGACCGCCCCATCGGCCGCAGCCCCTACCGCAACAATTGGGAGCTCTCAGCTGCGCGGGCCTTCGCGGTGGTCGAGTTCTTCGCGGGGAAGGGCCTCGCCCCCTCGCGCTTCCACGCGCGCGGCTACGGCGAGCAGCGGCCCGCGGCCTTAAACGACGCGCCGGAGGGCCGCCGGGCCAACCGCCGCATCGAGATCAGCCTCATCCGGGAGATAAAACGCGCCGGATGAAAACCAAGCTCGCCTTGCTCATCCTCCTTCCGCTCGCCGCCTTCGCGGCGTCCAGCGCCCCCGAATACGGCCAATCGCAGGACGGGGCGGCTATTCCGGCGCCTCTCCGGGAGCGCTACGACGAGGCCTTCCGCCTCTACACGTCGGGCGACTACGCCCAGGCCATCCAGAAGTGGAACGACATCCTCGCAATCGACCCCCGCCAGAAGAGCGCCAAGGCGATGATCGCCGATGCACGTGAAAAGATCGCCGAAAGCCTCCGCAAACGCCAGGAGCGCCTCTTGGCCCTCATCGCTCAAGGCTACTACGAGGCCGCCAACGCCGAGCTGCAGCGGCTCATCGAGGGAGACGCCTCGCACCCGCTCTACAAGAAGCTCTCCGAGCGCCTGGAGGGGATCTGCAAAATCGTCCCCGCGGCGCCGGATTTAGGCAAGCCCTGGAGGATCGCGGTCAAGGCCCTCTCCGGCGTGCTGAACTCCCGGGAGGATGTCCGCCTCGCGCACAACGGGCTCCGCTACGCGAAGGAGTTGGCGCCGGATGAGCCCGCGTTCGGCAAGCTGCTGGAATGGCTCTACGGGATCAAGAACGAGCTCGCCTTCGATGACCAGGTGCCGTCCGGGATGAAGTTCTCCGAATACAAGCGCCGCACGGCGCTCGACCAGATCTACGACGGAAAAGGGTACCTGGCGGCCAAGACCCTGGGCGAGATCCTCCAGCTCGAGCCCGACGACCTCCTCAGCCTCAAGCGCCTGGGCTCGGCCTACTTCATGCTCGGCAAGCGCGAGCAGGCGCGCGAGGCCTGGACCAAGGCGCTCCAGTTCTCGCCTGACGATCCCCAGCTCAAGAAGTTCCTCCGCAAGCTCGACGAGCGTCCCGCCGCGGGCGCAGAGTAGGGCAAGTGTGTCCCGGGGTTCGGCAAGCAGCTTCCTCTAGTCAGGAGTTCCCGCAAACAGGTCAGACGGGTTTGCGCGAAGTAGATAGTCCGGTATCTCTTGTTAAAATCGTCGGAACGATTGTTCCAAGGATACTTTTTCCTCGACGGGAAAGAACAAGGAGACTGCCGTCTTCCTATTCTCCAATCGGCCACGGTTATGCCCGAACGAAAGCTTGAGCGACGGGAGCTATAACCTGGATATCGTCGATGCTGGTGGAATGCCGTAGCAAATATGCTGGTGCCTGCCCCCCCAATCGGGAATTGGTCCCGACAAACCAAGCCTTCGCGGTCTGCTGACCGAAGGCTTGGACGAGGATATGCGCAGCCTTGAATGCTTCACGCAGTCGTGCGTCAACGATATCGCTCTTCGGGCGCGTCTTCTTGGCTACCCATTGACCAACCATCTTGGCATCTTTGAGACCACTCAAATATGCCGTCATCTTTTGTCCAATATTATTTTGTAAATATAACGCTATTTGCGATATATCAGATTGAACAGCCTCACGTTCGATTTTCTCAATCTCAGTAATAGTCATTATTCTACCTCAAAACATAGCATTTAACGTAGGTTATTTCGCTATAGATATAATAGCATGAAGCGTACCATTTGTCAATGGGCTTGGGCACGACGGGACACGAATCTAAAGGTCGCTTGTGTCACGCAGCGTAACGCAAGCGTCACGATGCCGTCGGAGGAACTACGCCGCTAGAACGGGAACAGCACCCCCCTCTCGCGCAGCTTCTCGAAGCGCGCGGGCAGGAACTCGAAGACCCGCGCCGGCCGGGCGAGCCCCTCGCGGCGGGTCTCCTTAGTGGCGCGCAGCACGCCGAGCCCCAGCACCTTGCGCCGGAAGTTGCGCTTGTCGATGTCCCGGCCCAGGACCGCCTCGAAGACGCGCTGCAGCTCGGTCAGGGTGAAGCACTTGGGGACCAAGCCGAAGCCCGCGGTGGTCCACTCCAGCTTCCAGCGCAGGCGCTGGCGGGCGTAGTCCAGGATGCCGGAATGGTCGAAGGCCAGGGACGGAGGCTTGTGCGCGTCGAACCACGCCGCCTCCGCCGCGTCCCCCCCGGCCGTGGGGACCCCGGCGCCTTCGCCGGGCCTCAGCAGGGCCATATAGCCCACCGACAGCACGCGCCCGCGCGGGTCCCGGCCCGGGTCCCCGAAGGTGTAGAGCTGTTCCAGGTAGACGGCTGAAACCCCGGTCTCCTCGCGCAGCTCCCGCTTGGCCGCCTCCTCCAG
This sequence comes from Elusimicrobiota bacterium, assembly GCA_016212885.1. Classification (GTDB taxonomy): domain Bacteria; phylum Elusimicrobiota; class Elusimicrobia; order UBA1565; family UBA1565; genus UBA9639. The sequence goes on from JACRDO010000037.1 coordinate 20,491, forward strand.
CCCTTCGTTTTCCTTTAAGAAGCCGCCCGGGATGGCCCAGCGGCCGGCGAAGGGCGGCACTCCCCGCCGAACGAGCAGCACTTTAAGGGCCGCGCGACTATGGAGCACGCCGCTACCGCGCGGCCCCTGGCTTCCGGCAGCGCCAGGGGCCCCGTCCCGGACAGAGAAGATGACCATGTCCACGGCCACGCGCAAGATGTCCTCCTCTCGCGTAGTCCTCGCGACGCTCAGGCCCGGCGCGAGGACCACGCGCAGGCTCATGCAGGAAGTTTAGTGTATAGGCGACCCTCTTGCAAGGCCCAGTCTTGTCTCACACAAGATGAGCCTGAAGTAAGTCTTGTCTCACGCAAGATGAGCCTGAAGGGAGTGTGTTTCTAACGAGGTATGAGCCTGAAATGGGCGCCCTGAAACATCGGCGGCGAGGCGTGGTAGTCCGGATCCAGGACGATTGCCATGAACGAGCGCGCGACGAGCCGAAGGCTCGGAGCGCGCAACCGACGGCCCCTGCGGGGAGCCGCCCAGCCTCGGCGCCAAAAGCGCCGAGGGGATTAACGGTGAAATGCTTTACGGAAGGATGGCGACCTGTTTGAAGAAAAGTGCCGATTATTTCAGGCTTTATTTGTTTGGACCTTCAGCGTTGAAAGTAAAAGTTGAAAAAGTGCTGACAATGGCAACACTTTTCTATCGACAAGTCGCCATCAGGAGGGTAAGAGACGGCTCATTCTGGAACCTGGGCAGCTGGTGGAATATCCGGCCCAGCGGCCGTCTGGGCAGAGATGGGGTTTCCTGTTTTGTCAGGAAAAGATGACAATCCTCGAAAGGCTCTACATACAGGCCGCCTGAGACGATGCCGCCGTCTCCGGCGGACCCCGCCTCCCTACCCCCCCCCTTGACAAAGTGTCGTTTATACACTATACTAAGTGTATATGAGACACTTAGTTATCCTGGGCTCCTCGATAGGCCGCGACCACCTCCTCCTGGAGCGGCCCAACCAGGACGCCTGCTGCGCCCTCCAGGGAGACTGGGGCGCCGCGGCCGTGGTCTGCGACGGCTGCGGCTCCGAGCCCTTCAGCGGGGTCGGCGCCCGCCTGGGCGCCTCCATGACCGCGGCCCTGGCCGCGCGCCAGCTTGAGCAGGGCGGCCCCGTGGACCTCGAGCGCCTGCGCGCCGACATCCTGGCGCGGCTCGTCATCGTCGCGGAAGCGGCCGCGGTCTCGGTCCGCGAGCACCTCCTCTTCACCATCGTGGGGGCCGCGCTCTCGGAGCAAGGCGCGAGCGTGTTCGCCTGCGGGGACGGGGTGGCGGCCGTAGACGGCGTCGTGCAGGTCCTATGTCCCTTCCCGGACAACCAGCCGCCCTACCTGACCTACGCCCTGGAGGGCGCGCGGGTCGGATTCACGCGCATCTACGAGGGCCCGCCGCGGCCTGGCCGACGGCCTGGCGGTCCCCCCCATCCGCGGCCGCGTCCTGGACGCGGACTGCGTCTTCGGCGCGGGCCGGGCCTGGCTCCTGCTGGAGCTGGAGTCGGGCGGCCGGATACAGCGGCGCTGCGTGGTAATCCGCAGGGACGGCGCCGTGGCCGCGGCCGCGGATTCCCCCTCCTGGCTCGAGTCCATCCAAGGCGCGTGCGCCGCGGGCCCTTTCCTCTTCGTCCCAACTGACCGGGGCATCGTGCGCGTCGAGGAGTCCCTCGCGCGCTGGACCGAGTTCCCTGAAACGGAGCCTTTCGTGGATTCCGCCTCGCGCCTCGCGGCCGGCGGCGACGGCCTGCTCGTCGCCAACCGGCGCGAGGTCGTGAAGCTATGCCTCAAAAAGGAGGTCGCACCATGACCGTCAAGACCCAGCCGGCCCTGCCGGCGTTCTACGACCCGGCCAACGCCGGGCGCTCGGAGTATGCGCCGGACCAGCAGAAGCTCTTCGCCGCGGCGGCCGAGTGGCGCAAGGAGCGGGGCATACGCCCCTCTGCCGCGGACCGCTTCGCGCTCCACCTGCTGCTCATCGACGCGCAGAAGGACTTCTGCTTCCCAAGCGGCGCGCTCTATGTCGCGGGCCGCTCGGGCAAAGGGGCGATCGACGACAGCGTCCGCATCGCGGAGTTCGTCTACCGCAACCTGGGGCGCATCACGAACATCACGACCACCCTGGACACCCACTTCGCCTACCAGATCTTCTTCCCGTCGTTCTGGATCGACCGGGAAGACCGGCCCCTGGCGCCGTTCCGGGAGATCACGGCGGAGGAGGTGGCGCGGGGAGAGGCGCGGCCATCGCCGATGGTGGCGAAGTGGCTCTGCGGCGGCAACTACGCCTGGCTCCTCAAGCAGGCGCTCCACTACTGCGCGGAGCTCGAGCTTAAACCGCTTCTCCCAGGCAGCTGTGGGAGGGTTCGGGGCGCCGTAGCGGCCCCGGAGCATCGCCATGCTCGACGCGCTCTACAAAGGGTCTCTCGCCCTGCTCACGGACCTCTATCAGCTGACCATGGCCCAGGGCTACTGGAAGACCGGGCTGCACCAGCGTGAGGCGGTCTTCCACCTCTACTTCCGCAGGAACCCGTTTGAGGGCGGCTTCGCCTTGGCCTGCGGCCTGGAACCGGCGGCCGAATACCTCGAGCGCCTGCGCTTCGCCGAGGACGACCTCGCCTACCTGGGGAGCCTGTCCGCTTCGGAAGGGCAGGCGCTCTTCGAGCCCGCCTTCCTGGAATACCTCCGGGAGTTCCGCTTCTCCTTCGACGTGGACGCCGTGCCGGAGGGGACCGCGGTCTTCGCCCCGGAGCCGCTCATGCGGGTGCAGGGCCCCTTGCTCCAGTGCCAGCTCCTGGAGACGGCCCTGCTCAACATCCTCAACTTCTCGACCCTGATCGCGACCAAAGCCGCGCGCACGGTCCTGGCCGCGAAGGGAGCGCCTGTGCTCGAATTCGGCCTTCCGCCGCTTCCTGGAGGGAGGACGGCCCGTCCGCGATATGATCTACGACATCCGCCGGCCGCCCTCTCCGGCCTCACAACCCTGGGAGGACCTGCTCGTCCCCGTTTTCCGCAACGGCCGCAGGATCCTGCCTCCGGCCGGCTTGGAAGCGGCCCGGCTGAGGGCGCGCAGCCAGCTCGCGGCCCTCCCGCCCGGGGTCTTGAGCCTCTCGCGTCCGGAGCGCTATCCCGTGGAACTCGAAGCTGGCCTGAGCGCGCGCCGCGAGGCGCTGATGGGGGGAGCGGGCAAGAATGGCTTACAGGAGGCGCATGCCCAAGTTCGTTCATGAGCTGCCCCAGGCCAAAGCATTAAAATGTAATATACTACCTCACATAATGAGGAAGAGATGAGGACAGAAGGCAAGGATATTCATTATGGCGTGAACTTTGTTTTTGCCCCACAACCGGTTTTGGACAGAAACAAATTTCTTGACCTGCAGAGAGCGCTTATGGATTGCGGCGTGGAATTTGCCAAGGCCAGCATCCAGACTGACGGCGCAATGCATTTGGTCAGAGAAGGCGGGCCATTTGAAATAACGGTGAAGAAGGCCGGCCCCCAGGTGGCTCAAATCCTCTTGTTATCTCCACAGCCGGGATGTTCGCTTGACCTGTTTATAAAGAATGCCGAAGCAGTAGCGAAGGCAATTAATCGTGTATGGCCGGGCCCACGGCAGATTATCGCGCGAGATGCCACAATCCGGACGCTTTTCGAAGCGACGAGTGAACACGCCTTTAAAGAGCTTTGGGAATTGCGGCTGCAGCAGCGAGTGGAGTCGTTGAATTTGTTGGGAAGGCCGGTGCTCGGCGGTGGACTTCGTTTCGTGATGCCTCCGATACAAGGAGAAGCGGACCCCGTCTTGATTGAAGTCAAGATTGAATCCTTCCTGCAGGATTCAAGGAAATTTTTTGTCGAAACCCAAATGAACTGGCTGCAGCCGACCCCGCCTGCCATTCCGTTCGATCCCGCGCAGAGGCTCGCGCAGCTTCGCGCATATATCGAAAATAATGTAATCCCATTCATCTTGGAGAAATCAAAATGATTGGAAGTGCAAGTCGGGTAGCCGAGCCCTACTCTGTCATCGAGTGGTATCAAACCTCCTGTCCTGTCGAGGATGATGCTTGGGGCCAGCCGCCTGCAAGCAATTATCGTTTCGTCGTAGAAAACAACGTCATATACGGACAATTGATTGCGGGCACTTACGCCCCCGCCTCACCGGAGCTGGCGCCGGAATCAATAATCGATCCCGAACTTGAGCAGGAGTTCGCAGCTTGGGAAGCCGCAAGCGACGAGGATTTATTGGATTTCGAGAGCAAGTAATTCGATGCGGCGCGGCGATGTGGTTCTGGTCGAACTGCCGACGGCGCCCGGCGCGCCGGGCCATGAACAAGGCGGCCCCCGCCCAGCGCTGGTAATTCAGAATAATCGCACTATTGGCGCCACATCCGTCGTTATGGTTGTGCCGTTCACAGGCAAATTGGGGGCGCTTCGTTTTCCGCACACCGTGCGAGTGGCGGCAACAACCTCTAATGGCCTTAATTGCGAGTCGGTAGCCTTGGTCCTGCAGCTCCGCGCAATCGATACCAGACGCATTAAGAAACCGCTCGGCGCCATTGATAATGCGGATTTGCTCAAGATCGAGTCGGAAATACATGACTTGCTCGCCATCTAAGACGCGCTCCTGCGCGCCGCCAGCGTGCAGCATTAGATAACTAATTATCCGTAGGATTTAAAAAGTTAGCAAACAGCTAATATATTGCCTATTAATTCCGAATTATGTATAATAAAGGCATGAGCGCGATGATTCTGATGCCGCTTGGTCCCACTGAAACGGGCAAGGCGCTGGCTGAGCGCGTGCGGGCGCTTCGGCTGCTCAAAGGATGGACCCGGGAAACGATGGCGAAGCGTTCCGGCATTTCAGCGGCGTCCCTCAAACGCTTCGAGAACGCCGGCAAGGCCTCTTTCGAGCTGGTCCTCAAAGCCGCCCATGCCCTGGCCCGTCTGGAGGAATTCGGCAAGCTGTTCCAGCCGCCGGCGGCGCAGAGCCTTGCGGAACTCGAGCGGCGCGCCGCCAAGCCGGCTCGAAAGAGAGGGCGGATTTGAAGAAGCTCCGGGTCCATTTCACGCGCAGCCCCGGCGAGTCGCTCTTCGTCGGCGCCCTGGCCGAGGAACGCGGCCGGGTTTTTTTCGAGTACGCGCCGGAGTTCCTGCCGACCGGCTTGAGTCTCTCGCCCTTCCGTCTGCCCTTTGAGGGAGGGCTCTTCGAGCATAAAGACCATGCCTTCGGGCCCCTGCCGGGGCTATTCGACGACTCTTTGCCGGACGGCTGGGGCCTGCTGCTGATGGACCGGCATTTCCGCTCGCTGGGCATGAACCCGGCCGAGGTCAGCCCGCTGGACCGCCTTTCATGGCTGGGCACGAGCACGATGGGCGCGCTGACCTACCACCCGCCGGCTGAGCGGGGAGACGTCGACGCAAGCGTCTTTGACTTGCACGACCTCGCCCGCCGGTCTCAAGAGATACTGGCCGGCGCCGCCGTGGACGTGCTGCCGCGGCTCCTGCGCGCGGGCGGCTCTCCAGGCGGCGCCCGGCCCAAGGTGCTCGTCGGCGCGCATGGGGATCGCCTCCTCTCCGGCGAGGACGACCTTCCGGAGCCTTTCGAGCACTGGATCGTGAAGTTCGCGGCCAAGAAAGACATGCCCGACGCCGGGCCCATCGAATACGCCTATGCGCTCATGGCCGCGGCCGCCGGCATTGACATGCCCCCGACGCGTCTCTTCGAGACCTCCGAGGGTGGGCGCTTCTTCGGCGTCAAACGCTTCGACCGCGACCGCAACCGGCGGTTTCATATCCACACCTTCGGCAACCTCATCCAGGCGAATTTCCGCATCCCATCGGCCGATTACGCCGACCTCCTCAAGGCGGCCTCGGTTCTGACGCGCGATCACCAGGACGTGCTGCGGGCCTTGCGAAGGATGGCGTTCAATGTGTCGGCCCACAACCGGGACGACCACGTGAAGAACTTCGCGTTCATTATGAACGCGAGCGGCGATTGGAGGCTTTCTCCGGCCTATGACCTGTCCTACGCCGCGGGCCCCGGCGGCGAGCATACCATGACGGTCCTCGGAGAGGGCAGGAACCCCGGGCGAGCGCACATCCTTCGTCTGGCCGAGCAGTCCGGCGTGGCCCAGCCGCAGGCCGCCGCCATCATCGACGAAGTGCGGTCCGCCGTCGCTCGTTGGAGAAGCTTCGCCGCCCAAGCGGGCGTCTCGAAGACCGGCGCCCGCGAGATTGGGGCGGTTCTCAGAACGAATACGAATACCGCATCGAGATGACGATCTCGTTGTAGGTGTTGGCCGCGGAGAGCTTGTCGCTCATCTTGTTGTAGCCGAGGCCGAGGGTCATCGCGTTCTGCCGGTTCCTCGTGTAGGTGTACTCCGAGTTGAAGGCCATGCTCGTCGTGTCCGAAGGGTAGGACTTGGAGGTGTTCTTCGACTGGGTCATGGTCCCCCATATCTGGCCGGTCCAGCGGACCCGGATCGGGAAGGAGAGGCTCGGGGACACGGAGAGGTTCGCGCGGTTGGAGCCGTCGAACTTGTCCTTGACAGCTGAGCGGGAGATGCTCAAGGCCCCGGCCGAGCTGTTGGGCAGGGCCAGGTTGGCCGAGAACATGAGGGTCTGCGTGTCCAGGTCGTGGAACAGCTTGTTCTTATCCTTGAACTGGCTCGACTGGACCCCCAAAGAGAGACTGTGCGCTTTGACGCTCTGCGAGAGCCCGATCCCAATCGTGGTGGTCTGATTGTCCAGAGACGTCGAGGGCCGGCCTTTCGCCGTGTTCATGGAGCCGTTCACTGAGAGCCCGGTGCCGGTCGGGAACTGGAAGACGTGGCCCATGCCCGCCTGCCTCTGCGTGGTCGTCAGACTGCCGCTGCCCGCCAGGTTGTCCCTGTACTGATTCGCAGATAGGCTCAGCGAGTAGCTCTGGACCGGGAAGAGGCCGAAGGAGAGGTCGTAGGTCATGCGGTCCCCGATCACGGAGGGGGCCCCGAAGGAGACGTACTTGGGCCCGGCCCTCAAGATCGAGGCGCGCAGCTTGAAGAGGGACCGGTCCATCCGGAATTCCCCCTTCCATGCGGTGTCGCTCACCCCGGGTTTGCCGGTGTCGGCCTGGTAGGCGGTCTTCTCGTAGTCGGCCTGGAAGCTCGTCTTCTGGGCCGGGGTCCAGATGAGGTTCATCCCGAGGCCGGAGTTCTTTTTCGGCTGGAGGTTCGGCCCCCTGTAGTTCGCGCCCTGTGGGTCAGTGTTGAGTGAGCCGATCTCATCCGCGCCCAGGAAGGCGTTGAGCGAGGCCGTCAGCGAGCGCAGGACGTCGTAGGCCGCCTTGGCCGAGTAGAGGGTCCTGGCGTAGCGCCCGTCGGTGGTCAGGGTCCCGCTCTCCGAGGTGATCGTCTGCCCGCCCCCAAGGGTCCAGAAGAAGCGGCCGCGCTTCTGCTCGAACATGAGCCCGCGCATGCTCTGCCCGTTGACCGAGAGCGGGCTCAGCGTGGGGGCGATGTCCCCCGCGTAGATCGTGCCCCAAGGGGCGTAGTAGTTGAGCAGGAGGATGTAGGGGTCAACCGCCTTTCCGGTCTGGTGAAGCAGGTACGCGTTGAGAAGATAGGAGGAGTCCTTGATCTTCCCCACGGTGTTGATCGTGGTGGCGCCTGAGGCGCGGCGCCACCTGTCGCTGCTTGGGTCCTTGAAGGAGACCGTGACGTTGCCTTCGATCCGGTAGTCGATCGCCTCGGGGGTGGGCGGGATCGGCTTCTCAAGTATCTGGAAGGGCTTATAGTCCGAGGTGATCAGGGTCTGGTTGCTCTTGACCAGGAAGACGCGGTAGAGGCGCCGCCCAACCGAGGTGTCCGGCACGTTGAAGCGCAGAGAGATGGCGGCCACGCCGCCCGGGGCCACGGCCTCATCCGGCGAGACCTGTTCGGTGCGGGAAAGGAACTCCCGGTCCAGGGAGTAGATCTCGGCCACCCAGTAGTAGCTGCCGCCGTCCCATTGGCTCGACCCGGTGTTGACCGCCAAGGCCTGCAGGGCCAGGGTCTCGCCGGCCTGCACCGGGTCAGGGGCGGGGATGGTGAATTGAAGGCTCGCCGCGTCGCTCGCACATGCCGGAGGAGCGGCGGCGAGCGGGACCAAGAAGGCGGCTGAGAGCAATAGGCGCCTGCGCATGGGGACGTACCAAACCAACGCATTCATGATGTTTGGTACGCAGTGATTTTATCAGGGATTTGTTGCGTTTTTTTTACTATTTCTTCTCCATCTTCATCTTCACCTTCTTGTCCTTGCCTTCCTTGTCCTTGTAATTCAGCTCAAGCGTGCGGATGCGTTCGGCTTCCTTATTGAGCCGGTTGAGGTTCTTGTCGAGGTCAGAGGGCTTGAGGTTGTTCTGCCAGGTGCCGTAATCCCCCTGGCCCATGGCCCTGGGGGGCTGAGGGGCCGCCCCTGGGGCGGCCACCTGCGTCATCTGCCCAGCTGAGAGCGACTGCTTGCCCTGGCTGTTGGCCACGTCCACGAAGCCCTCGTACACCTTGACGGTCAGCCTGTCCGCCACGTCCACGTCCGCTTCGGTCCCGCGGACCGAGCAGACGGCCAGGTTGCTGCGTATCTCCACCTGTGACCTGCCGTGCAGCAGCTTGGTCCAAGCCTGGCCCAGCTTCGCCATCATCCTCGCGGGCCTGCTTCCGCCCCCCGACTCCATCACGTAGGTGGAGTTCTCGTTGACGCGGAACTCGGCCCCGCCCATGATGGCCATGGCGACCTGCTCATTAGGGCCGGTCTTTATGGTGTCGTTCTCGTAGACGAAGCCGTTCATCTTCAGCGTCTCCCATTTCGCGGTCCCCTCGCGCTGGAGCTGCGGCTTCCCGTTGAGGGCCACGACGACGCCCACCACCGGCTTCTTCGGCTTGGCGGCCCAAGCCTGGGACGGCTGAAGAACCGCCGCTGTCAGCATTATCGCACCTGCGCACCGCATGATTCTCTCTATCATGGCAATACCCCCCTTAATCCGTCTTCTCCTTCTTCCCCTTCTTCTCCTTCTTGTCCGGCTTCCCCCGCTCCTCCGCCTGCTCCTCCTCAACCGCCTCAAAACGGACCTTCATCCCTGACTTCGGGATGCACTTGAGGAAATACGGGGTTCTGCTCCTCGCCGCTGCGCGCTCGGCCCCAAGCGGGGCGACCAGCCTCTCGTGGACCACCAGGCGGTAGCGCACGAGCAGGCCGCCAAGGTCGCTCGATATGCCCTCGATCTCGATTCTGTCCGCCCGGTCATCCTTGCCGGCCATAACCGCCACGACCATCCACTTCTCGAAATCCACCTCCGGAACGTCCTCCTCTCTGAGCCATTTCCAAAGCCGCTTGAAGCCGGCCTCGTCGCTGACGGCCCTCGTCGCCGTCGCATCGCCCAAAGGCAGGGCCAGGCCGCTCCACTCGCGCTCAGCCTCGGTCGTCAGGACGGGCGGCGGAGGCGGAAGCTCGGAGACATCCACGTGAGGCGGTGGCGGAGGCAGGCCCGATGGCGGCGGGCCGCTGTAGGTGCAGTCGGCCCTTCCATTGCGGATCTCCGCGACCAGGTCGCTGAGGTCATCGCAGGTAAGCTCGCCCTCGAAGCCGGTGCACACGTATTCTTCGTAATCGCCGCACTTGGAGCCGTAAGCGCGCAGGGCGTCCTTGATCGCGTCCCAGATCTGCCCGCAGCCGGTCACCTTGCACTCCTGCTGAGACGGCGCCGCGGGGATGGACGGCTGCTCGGCCAGGACCGGCGCCTGCGGCTGGGTCGGCTGGACCACGATCGGCGGCGGGCCGCTGAGGCTGCAGTTCGCGTCGCCTCGCCGCAGGGACTCGGCCAGGGAGGCGACCTCCTGGCAGGATACCGGCTCCTCAAGGGAGATGCACTGATAGCCCTCCAGCCCTCCGCACTGGTCCCCGTAGGCCCGCAGGGCGTCCTTGACCGCGTTCCAGACCTGGTCGCAGGTCGTCATCCTGCAGTTGGGGTCTATGGCCCCCCCGATCTCTTCGGGGACCGGCGGCCGCGAGACCGCGGCCGTCTTGCAGTTGTTGGGGATGTTGTTGTCGAAGATCTCCAGGCAGGCGATCGCGAGGCTGTTCTTCTGGTCAGACGGGAAAGGAGCTGAGACCTCGTAGGACCTCTCCTCCTTGACCGCGAGCGCCGCCATGGGGATGGGGGTCCCCGGCGCCGGCAGGCCTCCCAGGCTGAAGCGCAGCGGCACGTTGCCTTCGCTCGTGTTGCCCTGGTTGAGGATCGTGATCTTGAAGAGGACGCTCTGAGCGCGCCCTGCGCCGCCCGCATCCACGCTGAGCGCCTCCAGGCTGGTCACCGCGAGGTCGCGGACCTGCAGCGAGGCGCTCAGCGTGAAGTTGTACGGAGGGTCGCTCTTCGCTGCCACGTTGCCGGCCGCGTCCAGCCCTTCCACTTTCCAGTAGTAGATGGTCCCAGCTGTGAGCTTCTGGAGGTCCGGCGGGTTCTGCGGATAGGTGTAGGAGGCACCGGCAACGGTATCCGTGAAGGGCGAGCTCGAATCGGCGAACGACGGGTCCCTGGACACGCTGATGCGGTAGCGCGCGGCCCCGCTCGAGGCCCACTGGAAGGTCGGCGGGTTCTCAGGCAGGTCGCGCGACCCGTTGGGCGGATAGGTCAGGATGATGAAGGAGGAGGAGATGGCGAAGGTGAGGGGCGCCTGCTGGAGGGTCTCCGCGCCCATGGAGGCTGAGGCCTGCAGGGTGTAGGTGCCTGAGCCCGCGAAGAAGTTCTTGATCAAGATGCCGGAGACCGTGCTGGCGGCGTAGCCGGCGTTGCCCGGCACCGAGTTGCCGGCATGCTCGAAGACCTTCGCGGACTGCGGGGAGAGGATGACGAACCGGAAGCTGATGCGGCTTGGGCCCGCGGTAGCGTTGTGAACCTTCTGCTGGATCACGATGCGCTCGTTGTCAGAGAACGAATTGCGCTGCTGGCCCATCGTATCGAGCACCGCGACCCCGGAGGCGGTCAAGGCGGCGTGGGCGCACGCGCCCGGAAGAGCAAGAAGCAGAAGCCCCATCAAGATTCTCATAATCCCCTCATCATTCTATCATAAGGCAGGAGCGTGGCCGTGGCGGCCGAGCGGGCGGCGAGCATGTTCCCCGCCCCCGCA
>JACRDO010000036.1 GCA_016212885.1 Elusimicrobiota bacterium
AAGTCCGATGCCGACGCTGCCCTCCACGATCATGCCGTTGGCTGGAGCCGCGCTGGCGCCGGAGTAGGTGGCGCCCACGGCCATGCCGCCTTCGACGTCCACTTTGCTTTGCGGGTTCGTCACTCCGATGCCGACGCTGCCGCTGCCGGGCTGCAGGACCAGAGCCCTTTCAGCGGCCGCGTCATCCACCTCGATGCCGCCGTAGCGGTTGCCTGCGGTCGCATCGGTCTTGATCCCCATGCGCAATGTCAGGGGGTTGGCCGCGTCATTGCTCGCCGATTGGAAGACGTTCTCATAAGCCGCGGTGGCCGCTTTGGCGTTCGCCCCGCGGGCATCCAGCTTGGTCCCCGGCGCGCTGATTCCGATGCCCACCTTGCCCGAATTCGAACTATAGATGTCCAACCCCGATGCGCCCCAGTAGCTCGCCCCTGCCCCGGCCGCGGTGGCCTGGGTATTGCCGTCCGGGAACTTGAAGCCTCCGGAAAAGGATTCGATGGTGCCCGCCACGCTTAGCTTCTGTCCGGGGCCCGATATACCGATGCCGACATTGCCGCCGGCCGTCACCACGAATGTGGAAACGCCCACGGAGACAGCAGGGCTCGTCCCGTCGATGGTCAGGGTCCCGGAGCTCATGTGGAGCTTGGTCGCTGGGTTCGTGGTCCCGACGCCGACGTTGCCCGCGCCGGTCTGGAGCGAGACGTTCGACGCGTTCAAGAGCATCGGGTAGGCGTAGCCCGCGGTGTGGAAGTCCGCGGAGGCGAGCGCGCCGTTCCAGCCGACCTGGGCCACCTGGCTGCCCGTGGTCGCGTTGCCGAAGTAGAGGTAGGCGCTGTTGTTCAGGTTCCTGATCAGGTCGATCATCGCGTCCGAAGTCCCGTCGATCCTCAGCGAAGAGGCTCCGGCCTGCGCCGACAGGTGCAGCTGGGCGGAAGGGCTCGTGGTGCCCAAGCCCACCCTGCCGGCCGTGAAGAAGGCGCTGGTGGTGATCGTGATCCCCGCAAGTCCGTCCACGGCCGTCAGCGTCGTCAGCGACATGGGACCCGAGCTGGTGAGCTGGCCTTCCACCGTCACGCTGGACATTACCAGGCTCTCCTCCACGCTCTTGGCGATGAGGGCGTAGGGCACCGAGTTCAAGGGCTCCCGCGGGATGAGCGTCGTGCCCTCCACCTGGACCTCCAGGTATCGCTGGCTGGTCCCGGCCAGGGCCGAGGTCGATATCGCCAGGGTCGTGCCGAAGATGCCCTGGCTGACCGTGACGGACTGGACGTTCGAGGTCCAAAGGAGGTTGCCTCCCAAGGCCGCATCGTAGAGGCGGAATGTCATGTTGCGGACGCCGCTGACGGGGAAGCCGTTGTCGATGAGGCGGCCCTGGTAGTTGATGCCGGAGGGGACGCTGCCGACAGGAGCGCCGTTGGCCAGGGTGCGGTAGAGCGCGGCGCAGGCGGGGAGCGGCAGGGCCTGCAGGAAGCTCAGCATGGACGACAAGGCCCAGAGGGTCTTCGATTTTCGGCTGTTCATAAAACCTCCAAGACGGGCGCTCATTTTATCACCATCAGCTTGCCGGTTTTCTTGCCGGAGTCTCCCTGGATGGCGTAGAGGTACACTCCGCTGGCCAGCCTCTGGCCGGAGGAGTTGGCGACCGGATACCAGATGAAATCGGCCGTAGTCGGGTCGTTCTTCGTCAGGGTCTGCACGAGCTCCCCGGCGATGGTGTAGATGCGGATGGTGGCGTTCGGCGTCAGCCCCCGGAAGGTGATGCGGTCATGGCCCAGGGTGGGCTTGAAGGGAGTCGGGAATGCGCGGGCCGTGTCGAGGTCGAGCCGGGCCGGCGGCTGGGCCGCGACGCCCCCCGGGATTATCTGCAGGCCGCCTGCGGACATCGGAGTGATGGCGACCTGGCCCACGGAACTCGCCAGGGATATCGAGCCGCCGCTCAGGGGCGGCCCTCCGCCGGCCGCTGAGAAGAACGGATAGGGCATGACCAAGGCGCCTCCGGCGAGGATCAGGGCGCAGAGCCTGCCCGCCTGCCACAGGGCCGCCAAGCCGAAGACCGCGGCCGCCAGCGCGAGCGCGCGCAATCCGTTCTTATTTATTGTCATAGATCGATCTCCGATCCGGCTCGGCCGGCCCATGGCCCTCCTCCTGGGCGCGCTTGGGCTTCCCGAACCGGGCCAGGATGCCGAAACGGTGCACGTACCCGAGGTCCCCGAGGCTGACGAAAGCATAATCCAGCTCTATGTCAGGGAACCACTTCGGATACTCAGAATAGGAGAACCGGGAGAACCAGTCGAAGTCCAGGTTGATCAGCTTGACCCCTGCTCCGACGCTCAGCCCCATCTCCGCGTCCTGGTTGCCCTGGTAGCCGGCCCGGACCGAGGCGAATTTCACGGGCATGAACTCCACGCCCGCGGACGGGAACGGGCGGCGGTCCCTCGGGAACGTCCCGTCCATGGTGAAGGTGATGCGGGCGTCCCCGGCCATCAAGGGCTCCAAGAACGAGAGCCCGATCTTGCCGGTGAGAGGCAGGGGGAAGGCCTCTTCGATGAAGCGGACGTCGGGGCCCACGTTCTGGACCGCGGCGCCGCACCGGAACTGCCAGTGCGGGGTCCAGAGGGCGCCGAAGTCCCAGGCGGTCCCCTGCGCCCTGACCGTATCCAAGCGGGAGCTCAAGTACTTGCCGGCCGCGCCCAGGGCGAAGTCGTGGAATCCTATGGCGTAGGCCGCGCTCACCGCCAGGTCCTGGGCCGAGACTTCCCCGGCGTGCTGGTCGTCGGCGCTATAGCTGCTGAAGGGAGCGACTTCGAGAAGATTGACGGAGAACCCCACGGCGCCCCAATTGTCCGACGGATAAGCGTAAGCCTGATATTGCTGCTGAATGCCCTCGACGTATTTGTTGAATACGTTCGCGACTTCCTGGCGGCGCAGGATGGCCAAGCCGGCTGGGTTGTAGGAGATGGAATTGATGTCGTCGGCCAGGCCCACGTACGCCTCGCCCATGGAGACGGGCCTGGGGGCCAGGCCGATCTTGAGGAAATTCTCTGTGGTGGTTCCAGGCGCGGCGTGAAGGCTCGCAGCGGATCCGAGCAGGAATATGACCAGGGAAATACGGACGAGACATTTGGGGAAGGGCGCAGACGGCATGGCCTGCGGGCTCCTATGGGATAGGGCGGGCATGGGGCGAAATTTGAATATCTATTCCTTAGAACATTTGATAGCAGAAACATATTTCTAAAAAATGACGCACAAAACATCCAGAAGGCGTAGGTTTGGAACGGCAAAAAGCGGTTCACTCAAAAACTTTGATTCCCTCGTAAAAAGTCCGCCCCCACGGGCCGCTTCGGCCCCCGCGGGGGGCCTCGCGTGCTCGGCGCTAAGTGCGCCGAGCGGGACTAAGGAGATCGACATCCTGGGCGAGATATGCTAAAGTCTCCGTACGCGCGCGCGTACGGAGAAACCCTGTTTCGACCCACGGAGCCGCAGCAGGACATGTTCGAGAGCGCAGCCGCCTTGCTTCCGGCGGCCAAGCGCGCGGCATGCGCTGAGAAGCTGATAGGGGACTGGACCATCGGCAGCATTCCGATCGAGAGCCGGGGCGTCAGCCGAGCCCGCTCTCAGCGGGCCTTGAGAAGCTGATAGGGGACTGGACTTTGAACCGCATCCCGGTCGGAAGCTGGGGCGTTACCTTGATTTTGGCCGACGTTTCAGGAGGCGATGATTTTACGACGCGACGAAGTGGGCAACCCCCTCTATGCGGCTTTTGTTTTTGTCGTAAGGAGCCAATGAGGCGGGGTTCTTACGAGGGAATTAATTCTTGCGCGAGCCCTTACTGCCGCGTATACTAGAGCCCCCGCCAGACGGCTGAGCCGCCCAGCCGGGAGAAAGCCCCGCTCTTGGAGAGGGACTCCCGGGCCTGGGAAGCCGGGGCCCCGAACCGCGCGATCTCCGCGGGCGTGAGGCTCGGCTCGCTCGCCGGCGGCTTGTACCAGCAGAGGGGCCGCAGGCCCGCGCTGAAGCCTTGGGAGCGCGTGCAGGTGCCCGGCGCAGGGTTCTTGTCGCTGACGTCCTCGGAGACCGGCTTGGCGCAGAGCGAGCCTTGGAAGTAGGTGTCCAGGCGGCACTGGGTGGCCGGGTGGGAATCGCTCGTCTGGGGGACCACATTCGGGTCCGGCGTGTCGAAGAGGGGATCCTTCGACTCGTTGTGCAGGGTCTTGAAGAGGGCGCTCACCGATTTTCCCGCCATCGCGCCCCGCATGCAGGCGGCCCGCTCCGAGCCGTTGAAAGATTGCGCGCAGGCCTTCTCGGCCACGGGGTCCGAGCCGGCGGCGCGGGTGAACGACAGGCTCGCCGAGTCCGCGAAGACGCGCCGGAGGCACTTGAGGTTGGCGAAGTAATCGGATTGCCCCTCGTTGGTGGCCCACCCGGAGTACTTCATTTTGGGGAAGCCGCCGATGTGGTGCCCCAATTCATGGCAGACGACCAGGGCGAAGCCGTCCTGGGTGACGACTTCATGGCGGGCCAGGCCGCCGTACATGTTGAGAATGTAGCGGTTGCCGATGCGCTGGGCCGAGGCGTTCACGGTCGGATCATCCCAGCGGCGGTTGATCTCCAGGACGCCTCCGCGGGCCTCGACCACGGGGCCGTAGATGGCTTGGGCGCTGTCCATCACCTGGTCGAACTGCGCCTGCGTGATCCCCTTGGCGTCCTTGGAGTTCACGGGGATCTTCATGTCGTTGGGCGGCAGGAAGCCCTGGCAGGAGCGCTGGGGGAGGCTCGGGGTCGTCAGAAAGGCGAAGACGAGAGCGCTTGCGGCAGGGACGAAGGCTCGGCGAAGCATCATGACCCACCCCCTCTGCGGCTGAAAATATTCTACCACCTTCCGGCAAAAAAATCAAATAATCTAGAGGTTGACCCCGGCCAATTGACGCTCCGGCCAAAATTAGTACGATGTTTGAACAGATCATTCTTCAGCTCGAAGGCGCCTGCCGAGGATGGACACAATGCTGCAGACAGATTCTTGCCGCACCGGTTCCGAAGGGAGGACCCACATGCCCGAGATCAAGGTGGACGAGGTCCGCTGCAAGGGCTGCGAGCTCTGCACGGCTGCCTGCCCCAAGCAGTGCATCGTCATGTCCGAGACTTTCGGCGTCACGGGATACTATCCGGCCAAGTTCAGCAAGCCCGAGGCGTGCACGGGCTGCGCGCTGTGCGCCCAGATATGTCCGGACCTGGCCATAGAGGTTTATAAGTAGCTCCCCGCCTCGCGGCGGTCATAGGAGGCAGCATGGGCGAAAAACTTCTGATGAAAGGGAACGAGGCCCTGGCCGAAGGGGCGGTCCGCGCCGGGTGCCGCTTCTTCGCGGGCTATCCCATCACCCCGCAGAACGAGGTGCCGGAGTACATGTCCTGGCGCCTGAGCGAAGCGGGCGGGACATTCATCCAGGCCGAGTCCGAGGTCGCCGCAATCAACATGCTCTACGGCGCGGCCGCGACTGGGACACGGACCATGACCTCCTCCTCGAGCCCCGGCATCAGCCTCAAGCAGGAGGGCGTCTCCTACTGCGCCGGGGCGGACCTGCCGATCTTCTTCGCCAACGTGGTGCGCGGCGGGCCGGGCCTTGGCAACATCTCCGGCTCGCAGGGCGATTACTTCCAGTCCACCCGCGGGGGCGGGCACGGCGACTACCGCGTCTTCGTGATGGCGCCGAACTCGGTCGAGGAGATGGGGAACTTCCCGCTGAAGTGCTATGAGACGGCCGAGAAGTACCGGGTCCCCGCCATGATCCTGGCCGACGGGATCCTCGGGCAGATGATGGAGCCCATCGAGTTCAAGTTCGAGGCCATAGACCCCAAGCAGCTCAAGGCGCCGGACTGGGCCCTCGGCGTCAACGAGGGGAGGCCCAAGCGCATCGTGCGCTCCTACGACCTGAGGGAAGGGGCGCTTGAGCATCTGACCCTCTCAAGGGCCAAGCGGTACAAGGAGATCGAGGACAAGGAAGCTCTCTGCGAAGAGAAGATGACCGAGGACGCGGACCTGATCCTGGTCGCTTACGGGACCGCCTCCAGGGTCTGCCAAGCCGCCCTGAAGATGGCCCGCGAGAGCGGCCTCAAGGTCGGGCTGGCGCGGCCCATCACCCTGTGGCCGTTCCCGAAGAAGAAGCTCTCGGAGCTTTCCGCGCGCGCGAAATCGCTCCTCGTCGTGGAGATGAGCCTCGGGCAGATGATCGAGGACGTGAAGCTGGCCGTCGAGTGCCGCCTGAGCGTGCACCTGCACGCGCGGTGCTCCGGGGCGGTCCTCACCGGAGAGGAAGTCTTCCAGGCGGTCCAGGGGCTTTTGAAGAAGTCCAAGAAAGGGGAGGCTCTATGCAGCAGGTGAACAAGAAGCCGAAGAGCCTCACGGAGGCACGGATGCACTACTGCCCGGGCTGCGGGCACGGCATCGCGCACCGCCTGGTCGCCGAGTGCATCGACGAGCTCGGGGTCCAGGGCCGCGCGGTGGGAGTCGCCCCGGTCGGCTGCTCGGTCTTCGCCGACGACTACTTCAACTGCGACATGATCCAGGGGCCGCACGGCCGCGGGCCGGCCATCGCGACCGGCATCAAGCGCTGCCGGCCCCAATGCGTCGTCTTCTCCTACCAGGGAGACGGGGACCTGGCCTCCATCGGCATGGCCGAGACCATCCACTCCGCGGCGCGTTCCGAGAACATCACGCTGGTCTTCATCAACAACTCCATCTACGGAATGACGGGCGGCCAGATGGCTCCGACGACCCTGCTGGGCCAGAAGTCCACCACCTCCCCCAAGGGCCGCGACGCGGCTGTCAACGGCTACCCCATCCGGGTCTGCGAGCTGCTCTCCCAGCTGGAGGGCGCGAGGTACCTGGAGAGGACATCGGTCCATAGCGCGGCCCACGTCATCAAGACGAAGAAGGCCCTCAAGAAGGCATTCCAGTGCCAGCTCGACAACAAGGGCTTTTCCATGGTCGAAGTCCTGTCCATGTGCCCGACGAACCTGGGCATCACGCCGAAGGAGTGCGTGAAGTTCATAGCCGAGAAGATGCTCCCGCAGTATCCGCTGGGCGTCTACAAAGATCTGGACGCCAAAAAGGGGTGACACTCATGCACCAAGGGGTCAGAATATCCGGTTTCGGCGGGCAGGGCATCATCTCCTCGGGCATCCTCCTGGCCTACTCGGGGATGCTCGACGGCAAGCACGTGAGCTTCTTCCCCTCCTACGGCGCCGAGATGCGCGGCGGGACAGCCAACTGCTCGGTGGTCATCTCCTCGGAAGACGTGACCTCCCCCATCGTCTCAGAGCCGGACACGGTCATCGTGATGAACGAGCCCTCCCTGGCCAAGTTCGAGCCGCTCCTCAAGCCCGGGGGGCTGCTGATCATCAACAGCTCGCTGGTCAACACCAAGCCCAAGCGGACCGACATCCGGACGGTCTGCGTCCCCTGCAACAAGATCGCGGAAGAGCTCGGCAGCGCGAAGATCGCGAACATGGCGGCCCTCGGGGCCTTCGCGGCCCAGACCCAGGCCCTCTCGATCGAGGCCATCGCGAAGGCCCTGCCCAAGGTCTTCAAGCGGGCCAAGCCCGAGATCCTGGAGCTCAACGTCAAGGCCCTTAAGCGCGGGGCGGAGATCAACTAGCCGGTTCCCAATCAATAGATTGCTTGCAGTATGTCCACAAATAGTGGACATACTGCGTCTGTTATTGTAAACTTGAATCATGATAACGGTCATGGACATCCGGGATCATGTCCCCATGGACGTGATGGACTACCAGCAATTGCTGTCCACATTGCGGGGATATGCCAAGCCGCGGGACCGAATCAGCGCGCTTCTGGCCGAGGGCAGCCTCATCCGCGCGCGCAAGGGGCTCTACGTATTCGGCGAGCGATATCGCCGGGCGCCGCTGAGCCGGGAGCTTTTGGCCAATCTGATCTACGGCCCCTCGTACGTCAGCCTTGACTACGCATTGAGCCATTACGGAATGATACCGGAGCGCGTGGAGAGCGTAACGTCCATCACCACGGGGGAGAACCGGCGGTTCACGACGCCCTTCGGAGTGTTCACCTATCGCCCCTTTCCTCCTTGCCGTTATTCGCCCGGCATCCAGTGGGCCGGCGAAGACGGCGCGCGGTATTTGATGGCCTCGCCCGAGAAGGCCCTGGTGGACAAGGTGTGGACGGACAAGCGCTTCAGCCCGGCCAACCTGAGGGATTTCGACGCCTACCTGTTCGAAGACCTGCGGGCGGATGAACAGAGGCTGTCTTCGCTGAACCGCGACCGGCTGACCGCCATCGCCCGCGCCTTCGCCTCGAGAAAGATCGACATGCTGCTGCGGCGCCTGGCGCAGCGCAAGGGAGGACGCCCGTGAATGATGCCGTGGTGCAGATGCTGGAGCGCTATGCCTGCCGGACCCGCGACGACTATATCAACGCGCTCCGGGACATCCTGCAGCAGCTTGCCCTGCTCGGCCTCTGGCGGGCCAAGTTCTTTGAACATGCCGCGTTCTACGGCGGAACGGCCCTGCGCGTCCTGCATGGGTTCGACCGGTTTTCCGAGGACCTGGATTTCTCGCTGCTCAAGCCCGCCCCCGAGTTCTCCCTCGGCGCCTATGGAGCCGCCCTCCGCCGGGAGGTGAGCAGTTTCGGTTTCGAGGTTTCCTTTGAGGCTCGCGGGCGAAACCCAGGCTCCGCCATCGAGTCCGCCTTCCTGAAGGCCAACACCCTGCAGCAGCTCATCATCGTCAAGGCCGGAGCTGAGCTGACCCGTCACATACACGCCGACGAAACGCTGAAGATCAAGCTGGAAGTGGACACTGATCCGCCGGGCGGGTTCGAGACCGAGAGCAGGATCGTGCTGCTGCCGGTGCCCTTTGCCGTGCGCGTGTACAGCCTTCCGGACCTCTTCGCGGGGAAGATGCACGCGCTGCTCTGCCGGAAGTGGAAGACCCGGGTCAAAGGGCGCGATTGGTACGACTTGATTTGGTATCTCGGCCGCCATCCGCTGCTGCGCTTGAGCCATTTGGAAGCGCGCATGCGGCAATCCGGCGACTGGACTGAGGCGGCGCCGCTGAGCCGCATCGATTTGCTGGGGCGCCTGCGCGCCGCCATCGGGCGGTTGAAAGTGGGCCAGGCGCGTCAGGAAGCGGATCGCTTCGTCCGCGACAAGTCGCCGCTCGAGTTGTGGTCCCGGGAGTTCTTCCTGGAGATCGCAGACAAGATCGAAACCGTGTAGGAGACATCGCGATGGCTGCGAGCTGGAAAACCGTCCGGGTCTTCATCTCATCACGGTTCATGAAAAATCTTCGCAAGAAAACAAGAAATTTGACTGTAGTACTATAGGGGCCGCTGCCAAAGCAGAATAGGCTATACTATGGCCCGATGATCGACCTCTGGCGCAAATGGCGCTACAGCCTCAGCATGCGCGCCTACCTCCTGCGCCAGCAGGGGCTCAAGCTGCTGGGCAACCTGGGGGAGCTGTTCCTGCGCCTGTGCATCTGCGTGTTCCTGGGAGCCGCGGGAGTCTACTTCCTCGAGTATTTCGGCGTCGTGCGCTACAAGAAAGTCGCGCCCAAGATACTCAGCGTCTGGGACAGCCTTCGCGGCACAGGCAACCCCGTGGCTCCCGGCGGGGCTTCGGGCCGGATGCTCGCGAAGGGGGAGCCTCAGCCGGAGGAGGCCAAGCCCAAGAAGCGGGCGCGCAAGAAGGCGCCGGAACCCGTGCTTTCCGAAGACGAGGACGAGGCCTCCGACGAAGAAAGCCGGCCCGCGCGCAAGAAGCGGGAGTTCGTGAGAGCCAAGACTTTCCTCGCCGCCGAGGATTTCTCATCCGGGTCCAGGAGCTACGGCATGAACAAGGACGCGGCCGGCGGAATCCTCCGGAAGTTCGACTCCATCCCTTTCGGGCACGGCGCCGTGGATGAAGATGTCTCCAGGCAGGGGAAGGCCAAGGCCGCGCGCAGGCGTCCGCAGAAGGCCGATGAAGCAGGCTCAGAGACCGGCCGCGGGGTCCCGCAGAGCCCGGGCGTCAAGGAGAAGCAGTCCCCGGTCATGGGAGCGGGCGCCCAGGACATGGTCCTGCGTCCGGGCGAGCTCGAGGACGAGGGGAACCTGGCGCGCTGGCGCAAGGCCGAAGCGGAGCGGCTCGCCAACGAGGAGTTCTGGAGAAGGTTCGGCGAGCGGATGGCCCTCGGCGGCCTCATCTCCCTCATCGCCCTGGTGGCCTCCTTCTTCCTCTCGGGGCTCTTCTCGCTGGCGCGCGAGAGCCTCATGGGCGGCGCTTCCTCCGAGGGCAATTTCAAGGACTTCAATTTCCGCCCCACCAGGAAATCGGATTCCGGGCGGAGCAAGTAGCGGACCAGCCGAACCCTCTACCGAACGGAAAAGAACGGCCCCCGCTTCGCGTCGAAGCGGGGGCGCTTTCCTGAGGGGTCAGACCGTCAGAACGGAAAGACGATCTGCGGACAGACGATCGCGCCGCCGGCATCCACCGGCATCCGGTACTCGCCGCCGTCCGTGCAGCGATAGACGCACTGATCCGAAACGATGTCGCGCAGGGTGCATGTCCGCAGGCCGGCCGCCTTGCACTCGTCGTCGACGGCCATGAGCGACGCTCCGCCAAGGGGCTTGGAGTCGGACTTCCTCTCCTTGACCCAGGCGTCCTTCGAGACCTTGCCGAGGCGCTTGAAGGACCACTTCACGATGTACTTGTGGCCGGGCTTGGGCTTGCTCTTGAACTCGGCGGAGTAGTCCGCCAGGCGCAGCTTGTAGCCGGCGGCGGCCGGGAGCGTGATCTCCTTCTCGAGGATCGCGGCGCCGAGGAAGGCGTCATGCCGGAGGAGGATGCGCAGCACCGTCTGCTCGCCCGGGTAGTACTCTGACCACTTGTCGGCGAACTCCAGGTTGAAGTCGCCGGTACCGGGCTCGTAAGAGGTGATCGCGATGCCGTCCGGATCCGGCAGGGAGGCGATCTTTTCCAGGGCCTTGGCCACGATGGTCCCGCTGTGCATGTGGCCGGGGACGTCGAGGCTGTACTTATGGGAAGCCTGCCTGACCCGCGCATTGAGCCACCAGCCGCTCAGGCAGACCTCGAAGACGTCCTTCTCCCACGGAAGCATGGCCGATCGGCCCTCCGCGCGCAGGTTCACGGTGCGGCGCTCCACGGCCACGAGCTGGTCGTAGCAGTGCTGGCCTTCGTGGGGGCCGCCGACCGGGTAGCACTGCTCCTGATAGATGCGGCTGACCAGGTCGAAGGCGCCGCTGTCGGTGGTCCGGGCATCGAGCGTGACGTCGGCGCAGTCCGTGTCGTAGTGCTCGCCCCAGGCGGCGCGGACGCTCTTCATTTCCTTCGCGCTTTCGCGGGCGCCGTTCAGGACTGATTTAACGTCGACGCCCTGGTCGAAGTTCAACGCTGGAGTCTCCGCGGCCATGGCCGGAGCGAGCAGAGAGACCAGGACGGCAAGACCAAGAAGCTTCTTCATCACACCTCCGTATCGGAACCGGCCTGAAAAGAAGCCGGGACCTTAGGACCATGATAACAGAGAAGCGGAAAAAGAATAAGACTCCAAAGACCTATGAAATGATAGGCCACAGGGCCTAGATTGTTCGGGGACGGATCAGCGCCCTTCTTGCGCCGCCCTCTTCGGGAGAGGAGAACGGCAGCCCTCCGAGGACTGCGGCCCCATGGCCGCCGCCCTCTTCGGGAGAGGAGAACGGCAGCCCTCCGAGGACTGCGCTTCTAAGCGCGCCGCTTTCGGAGGAACTCGAGAAGGCTCGCGTAGGCCTTGCGCAGCTGGTGCTCCTGCGGCAGGAAGACCGCGCGCAGGTGCTTTGTGCCGGGCTTCTCGCCGAAGCCGCTGCCGTGCACGGCCACGACGCCGGTCTCCCTGATCATGTCCTTGACGAAGGCCTCGTCCGGGACCGGGATGTCCAGCTTCGGGAAGGCGTAGAAAGCGGCTTCGGGCCTCACGCAGGAGATTCCCTCGGCGTTGAGCATCTCGAAGGTGATGTCGCGGCGGCGGCGGAGCTTCTTTATGGTTGATTGAAGGAAGGCCTTCTGTCCCTCCAGGGCGGGCTTGATCGCGTGCTGCATGGGATGGCTCGCGCAAAGGCGGGCCCGGAGGATCTTGTTGACGGCCGCGTCGTAGCCCTTGAGCTCGGCCTGCCGGCCGCTGACCACGCCCCAGCCGATGCGCCAGCCTGGGGCGAGGAAGCCCTTGGAAAGACCGTTGAAGGTGATCACCGGGGCGTCGGGGTCCAGGGAGGCGATGGAGACGTGCTTCTTGCCGTCGAGGATCATCTTGTCGTAGATCTCGTCCGCGAAGACGACGAGCCCGCGCGAGCGGGCGAGCTGGAGGATCTCCCGGAGGGCGCCCTCGGCGTAGACCGCTCCCGTCGGGTTGTTCGGGTTGATGAGCACGATGGCCCGCGTCTTCGGGCCGATCTTCCTGCGGATGTCCTCGATGTCCGGCTGCCAGCCGTTCTCTTCGTCGAGGTAGTAGGGCTCGGGCTGGGCCTCGAGCTTGGCCAGGACCGCCTCGTAGAGCGGGTAGCCGGGGTAGGGGATGAGTACGCCCTCGCCGCGCTCCACCAGCGCGCTCAGGCAGATCTCGATCGCCTCGCTTCCGCCGCTGGTGACGAAGACGTCGAGGATATTTCGGATGCCGTTTCGGGCCGCTTCAGCCTCGATGGCTTCGAGCGCGGAAGCGATCCCCGAAGAAGGGGAATAGCCGTTCTGGTTGTCGCGCAGGGCCTTGATGACCGCCTCGATGAGGTGCGGCGGGGTCTCGAAGTCGAACTTGTTGGGGTCCCCGATGTTCAGGTAGAGCATCTCCTTGCCGGTCTTCGCGGTTTCCTGCGCCAGGGCCACGATGTCCCTGACCGCATAGACGATGCCTTCGGTCCGCTTCGCGGCCCGTATCCCCGCCGAGGCTCTCTGAGCCATGCGCCCTCCGGAACATCCCCGATTTCCGCGGCCCTTCATCCCATGCGTCTCACGGCTCCCGCAAGAATACCATATCAAGTAACTTTTTGCCGCCCAAAGGAGTATATTAAGGGTAGGTCCGCCTGGAATCCGGCGGATACGGACCCTGTTGATCAGGGCAGGAGAGTGTTCATGAGAAAAGCGAAGCTATTGGGCCTGCTGGTCGCGGCGGCCGCGGCAATCGCGGTCTTCACCAGCTTCTCGCAATCCCAATCGACTAAGAAGTCCATGAAGGTCAACGTAAGCCTTCGGCCCGCTCCGACGCTCAGCTTCACGATCACGCCGAACAGTCTGGCATGGTCGGGCGGAAGGGTGGAGCTGAACTGGAAGGCGGACGGCGCGGTCACCGGGGAAATCACGGGCATCGGGAAGGTGGAGCCCTCCGGGGCCAAGACGATCTCGCTGGGCGCATGCTCGGGCTGTTCCAAGAGATACACGTTCACGGCCGCGAACGAGGACGACGTGAAAGCCTCGCTCGACCGGGCGGTGAGCTACGGGTCCATGCCGCCGCCGCCGCGGCGGGACGACTGCTTCCTGGCCGGCACCAAGGTCCTCATGGAGGGCGGCAGCTATAAGAACATCGAGGACGTGCAGGCGGGCGAGAAGGTCATGTCCTACGATGTGGAAAAGGGCAAGTTCGTGGGCGCCGCGGTGGTCGAGACGACGAAGAACGCCACCGAGAAGCACTTCAGGATCAACGGGAACCTGAACCTCACGCCCTCCCACGTGCTCTACGTGGACGGCAAGTGGGCCGCGGCGGACTCGATCAAGGTGGGCAGCTACCTGACCAACGCCAACGGCGAGCTGGTCAAGATCGAATCGGTGGAGGCGGTCGAGGGGCCGGTGAACGTGTTCAACCTGGTCACGGAATACCCCAATGACTTCTACGCCGAGAACTACCTGGTCCACAACGAGGAGAGCCTCAAAGGCGAGAAAGCCAAGGGGTTCGCGCCCGGGACCAAGATCACCCTCGCCGACGGCCGCGAAGCCGCCATCGAGAGCCTCAAGCCGGGCGACAAGCTCTTCTCCTACGACGCCAAGAACAAGCGGTACGCGTTCGCGGCGGTCAAGGAAGTGGGCCAACAGCAGGTCCGCAAGACCGTGCTGGTCAACAAGGAACTGCGCATCGCCCTCAGCCAGACGCTATATTCGTTCAAGAACCTGCCGGCCTCCGCCAAGGAGGCGCCGAAGAAGAAGTAAGGCGCTGCGAGGCCGGATCGTGGACCGGGCCCGCGAAAGCGGGCCCGGTTTTGTGCCACTAAAAAATACTAAGCCGTCATTTCTGCGCGCGCCGTCCCTTGGCGGCGGCAGTTGCGGATATAGGCGACCTCTATCATGTCGGGGGGCAATAGGCGGTAGACGATCCTGAACATCCCGACGACCGTGCTTCGATGGCCCGAGAAGGGGCCTGCCATTGGGGCTCCGAGATCGGGGAACTCCCGGAGGATCTCCAGCCGCCGGACGATTCTCGATAGGAGCGGCTCGAAGACGGAGTCGAGGTCCTCCTGCGCCTGGGGAAGGAGGACGACCTTCAAGCTCGTCGTTTCCTCTTCTGGAGGTAGGCCGCGAGGGCGACCGCTTTGCCCTCCCGCGATTCGCGCCGGGCCCGTTTAAGCCGCTGCCGCCAATCGGGATAGGAGGTCTCTTCTTGCGTCGCGAGCAGGCCCTCGTAGACCTCGCAGCTCACGAGCATTGCGGCGGCCCTCCCGCGCTGGGTGACGATGATGGGCTCCTCCGTCTTCTTCACCTGCTCGACGTATTTCTTCGCCCTCGACTGGAAGTCGCTAATAGGTATAATTTTATCCATAGTTAAACCTTATAAATAGTATATGTCTAAAACTATAGAAAGTCAAGTGGCTTGAGGCCGGGGGCCAGTCCTGCCAGCTCGGCATTACGCCGCGGGCGGGGGGCCCGCGGCCACGAGCTTTTTCTGGCGGGAGTCGACGGTGAGATTCAACCCCTCAAGGGTCCGAGCGCCCAGGAGCTGGAGGTCGCCTTTCTGGGCGAAGACGACTTCATCGATCGTGAAATGCGGGCCGATGCGCAGGATGGCGAAGCCGATGTCCCGCGTGACGGGTTGGCCGTTGGCCATCACGAACTGGATGTCCTTCTTCTCAAGAACGATGCCAACCCGCTTCAGGGTCTCGATGGAGATCCAGGTGTATTCGCTGCCCGTGTCCACCAGCAGCCCGGCCGCGACGGCGCTCCTGCGCCGGTGGACGTGGTTCTCGACCAAGCAGTTCGTCCGGAATATCCCCACGCGGGGATTATATCATGTTGGCGCCGCTGATAAGGCGCCATCCCGGGCGCGACCGCCTCAGATGGGGCATGCTCCCGGACGAGAGGATCCAGACGGTTCTGGCGGAAGAAACCGCGCCCGAAGCCGCGTGCCGGAGGCGAGGACAACGTCACCGCGATGATCGTGGACCTGGAGGCTTAGGGTCGCGCCTTCGCGGTATCATTATAATGATATAATTGTTCCCCGAGGAGGCCCTATGCCCGACATACGCCCGATATCGGATTTGAGGAACCACGCCGACGAGATTTCCGAGTTGTGCCACAAGTGCGGCGAGCCGGTGTTCATCACGAAGAACGGCAGGAGCAATCTCGTGGTCATGAGCCAGGCGGCTTACGAGCGGCAGCAGGCCCGGCTCGAGCTCTACGAGAAGCTGGAGGAGGCGGAGGCGGACGCGGCCAAAGGGGATCGCGGCATCGGCCACAAGGAGATGATGCGGGCTCTGAGAAAACGCCCCTTGTGAGGAGGCTGAGGGTCGTCTACCTGCGGAGAGCCCGGGCGGATCTGCTTGAAGTCTTCCGATACATCGAGCGGGACAGCCCGGCCGCGGCCCGAGCCTGGCTCGACAAGCTGGACAAAAGCCTGGGGCGCTTGGCGGCATTCCCGAATTCCGGCGCGGCTCCCAAAGACGAACGCTTGGCCGCGTTGGGCTACCGCATGGCCGCCCTTGGGGATTACCTGGCCTTTTATCTTGTCCGTCGCGGCCGCGTGGAAATCAGGCGGGTCATCCACGGGAGCAGGCGCTACTCGTTCCTGGTTTAGAGCCGAGCGATGACAGACAGCATCAGGCCCGAGAACTTGATTGCCGAATCTTTCTGCGTCACCGCGATGGCCGTGGATCTGAAGGGATAGTCCGCGGCAGGCATGCCCGCTCCGGCTGACCCAATGAGTATAATAAGACATGCCTGATATTACTCATATTCCCAAACAACCTCTCCGCCGCTATCTCTGGACGCCCGTGCGCGAGGACTTGGCCCGGAAGAGGGTATTCATGCGGGGAGAGGGAACTGCCGTAGGCCGGTCTTCAGGGAGGGGCTTGACCATGCACGCGACCGTCAAGATCAAGGCGTCCAAGGGCCCGCATAGCGGCGAGGAATTCGCCTTCGAGAGCCACGACATGTTCATCTTCGGCCGCTCCGGGGATTGCCAGTGCTCCATCCCGGACGACCCCTACATATCTTCAAGCCATTTCCTCCTGGAGATCAACCCACCCGACTGCGAGCTCAGGGATTTGGGCAGCAAGAACGGCACCTTCGTCAACGGGGCCCGGTGCGGCGGCCGCGAGAAGGGGGAGGACCCCGGCGAGGCCGCGGCCAGGATGAAGCCTTTCAAGCTCAAGCACGGGGACCTCATCAAGGCCGGGCAGACCGAGTTCCTGGTCGCGGTCCAGACCTTCAAGGAATGCGAAGGCTGCGGCAAGGAGGTCTTTGTGGGTCCCTCGCAGGCCGCGGCGGAGGGGCTCTTCCTCTGCGAGAAATGCGGCCCCAAGGTGGCCGCTCCTTCGGCCGTACGCGCGCCGGAGAAGGCGGCGGAGGAAGGCAAGAAGAAGGGCTACTTCACGGATTTCCTGGCCGGCATCGTCAAGCCGGCGGAGGAGGAAAAGCCGCCGGAGTTCCCGGGCTACAAGGTGGAGGGTGAGCTGGCCGAAGGCGGCATGGGGAGGGTGTTCCTGGCCAAGCGGGAGGACGGCAGGCCGGTCGTGCTCAAGGTCGTCAAGCCGTACGGCCGCAGAATCGCAGAGCGGGAGGCGAAGGTCTTCAGGCGCGAGATGAAGGTCGCCATGGAGCTCCGGCACCCGAACATCGTGGAGTTCTACGAGGAGGGGTTCGCGGACGGGATGTTCTTCTTCGCCATGGAGTTCTGCGATAAGGGCAGCGCCGCGGAGCTGATGGGCCGACGCGGCGGGAAGCTGGACCTGGAGGAGGCGGGAGATATCATGCTCCAGGCCCTGGAGGGGCTCGCGTACGCGCACTCGAAGGGCATCGTGCACCGGGACTTGAAGCCCCACAACATCCTCTTGAGCGACAGCCGCGAAGGGCTGAGGGCCAAGATCGCGGACTTCGGCCTGGCCAAGAACTTCGCGCTCGCGGGCTTGAGCGGGATGACCGCCTCCGGCCAGGGCGGAGGGACCCTCGCCTTCATGCCCAAGGAGCAGCTCAAGGACTACCGGGGGACCAAGCCGGTCTCGGATGTGTTCTCCATGGGGGCGGCGTTCTACTACATGCTGACCAACGAGTTCGTCTACGATCTGGACAGCGTCGCGGACCCCTGCGTCGCGGTCATGCGCGACAAGCTCATCCCCATCAAGAAGCGCAAGCCCGGATTGCCCGCGGAGGCTGTCGCGGTCATCGGCAAGGCGCTCGAGCCGGACTTCCGGGAGCGCTACCCCACGGCCGGGGAGTTCAAGGCCGCGCTCGCCCGGGCGCTGAAGGCGTGAGATCTACTCCAGGCCGTACCTGGCCTTAAGCCACTGCCCGCTTTCGGCCGGGTACTTCTGGCTCAGCAGCTCCAGCTGGCGCCGGATAGCCTCCGGCTTCTTCCATCCCAGGCCGCGCAGCTCCAGTGTCCCCAGGAGGCCTTCCCAGTCCTTCTCGGCCCAGCGCCCTTGGCGGGAGGCCAGGAAGAGCTCCAGGTGCGGCCGCAAGCGGTCGTCTAAGGCTGAGAAATCCGGGAACTCGTAGTCCCAGTCGAGCCGCCAGATCTGCGCCGCGGCGTCCTCTCCTCCGGAGACCGCGTACCGGCCGGACTGGGACACGGCGCAGCAGGACGCGGGCTTGGAGTGGCCGTCGAACTCGGCTGCGGGGCTCTCAGCCTCCATGTCCCAGAGCTTGAAGGAGGTCGCGCCCCGGACCCCGGAGAGGGCATAGCGGCCATCGGGGGAAATCTGCGCGAAGGAGACAGCTGCGCGCTCGCCGCGAACGCGCAGGCAGCGGCCCGTGGAGACCTCCCAGACCCGGAGGGTCTCGTCCCCGCTGCCGGAGAGGAGGCGCCGGCAGTCCGAGGAAAGGGCGGCGCAGTACACGCTGTACTCGTGGCCCGTGAAGGAGCGGACCCGCTCGCCGGTGGAGATGTCCCATAGGAAGAGCGCGTTGTCGTCTCCGGCGGACACCGCGTACAAGCCGTCCGCGCTCAGGCAGACCGATTTGATCCCGCCGTGATGGCCCTTCAGGGCGCGCAGGCAGCGGCCGGTCTCGACGCTCCAAAGCCGCAGGGTGCGGTCCTCGCTCCCCGACACCGCATGGCGGGCGTTCGGCGTGAAAGCCGCGCAGTTGACCCGGTCAGAGTGGCCCTCGAAGGCGCGGGAGAATTTCCCGGTCGCCAGATCCCAGAGCCGCAGGGTCTTGTCCTCGCCGGCCGAAAGGCCGTGGCGGCCGTCCGGCGACACGGCCGCGGAGGAGACCGGCCCCGCATGGCCTTCGAAGACGCAGAGGCACTGCCCTGTGGCGAGGTTCCAGAGCCTCATGGTCTTGTCCGCGCTCGCGGAGAGGATGTGGCGTTCGTCCGGGCTGATCGCGACGGAGGAGACCGGCCCCGAATGGCCCCGGAGGGTGCGCTGGACCCAGCTCGACGTGAAGCCTTTGCGGCGGCCCTTGCGCGCCAGGCGGTCGGAAAGCGCGAGGAGCCCGGGGTCCTGGTCGTAGCCCGGGATCGCGCGCGCTTCGCTCAAGCGGCGGCCGGCCTGGGCGAAGCGCCCGCTTTCGGCTTCCCGGACCACCTGCGCCCGGATGGAGGCGACGCGCTGCTGGAGCATCGCCGCCTCCTCGCTGCGCATGAACTGCGCGAAGGCCGGCGGAAGAGGAGGAAGCGTCTCCGAGATGTTCCAAAGGCGCATGGCCTTGTCGCTTCCGGCGGAGAGCGCCCGGCCCTCCGGAGCGAAGGCGACGGCGTAGACCGAGCCGGGCAGGTCCTTGAAGGCGCGCACGCACCGGCCCGTCTGCAGCTCCCAGAGCCGCATGGTCCTGTCGAGGCCGCCGGAGAGGATCAGGCGCTTGTCCGGGCTGATGGCCACGCTCGTGACGGTGGAATGGCCCTCCAGGCGGCGCAGGCATTTCCCGCTGGCCAGGTCCCATATCCGCAGGGTGTCGTCCCAACTGCCGGAGACCGCCAGGCGGCCGCCGGGGGCCATGGCCACGCTCACCACGGCTTGTTGGTGTCCCTCGAAGGCCCGCACGCAGACGCCGGTGTCCAGGTCCCACAGGCGCAGGGCCCCGTCGCCGCCGCCCGAAAGAGCCTGCCGTCCGTTGGCCGCGATCGCGACGGAATACACGACGCCTTTGTGCGCGTCGAACTTCTTGAGATGTTTTCCGTTCTCGAGGTCCCAAGAGACCAGGGTCCCGTCGTCTCCCCCGGACACCGCGCGGCGTCCGTCGGATGTCAGCGCCAGCGAGTGCACGCTGCCGGAGGGGCTCTCCAGCTTGCGCGCGAATTTGGCCGAGGCCAGGTCCCAGAAGGAGATCGCGCCTTCGCTCTCCCGCACCAGGGCGAAGCGTCCGTCCGGCGAGACCACGATGAAGGGCGTGTTCTCGATGCCGGCCAGGATGTGGACGCACTCCCCGGTCGAGAGGTCCCAGAGCCGGAGGGTCTTGTCCAGGCTGCCGGTCAGCGCGGCCCGCCCGTCCGGGGTAACGGCGACGGTCTCGACGTAGCCCTGGTGGCCCTCGAACACCCGCAGGCAACCCATGTGGGCGAAGCAGAGCCCTTTGACCGCCTCCTCCACTTTCTCATCCCCCCAGAGCTTGACCGCTTCGGGCCGCCGGTCCTGCCGGAGCAGGGCCGCGGCCAGGCGGCGCTTGTTCTCAAGCGCTCCCGGCGCCAGGTTCAGGGCTTTGACGTAGGAGGCTTCGGCTTCGGCGAACCGGCCCAGGGCCATGCGCGAGTCCCCCAGCGCCGCGTACGCGCCGGCGCCGGCGCCCGGGAGCTTGACGGCCCTGAGCAGGCATTCCTCCGCGGCCTGGGCGTCGGCCCTGCGCAGGTGCATCAGGCCGAGCAGGACCTCGCCCATCCCGGAGAACGGGTGCGCCTTGAGCGCCTCCTCCATCCTCTTGACGGCCTGCACGTCGTCGATCAATGCGTCGTTCCAGAACAGGAGGGCCTGGTTGTACGCGGCCTCCACATGGTGCGGGTCCGCCTTCAGCGCGTCCTCCAGCAGGCGCTTGGCGTCCTCCTTCTTGCCCAGGTCCAGCATGGAGAGGGCGCGGTTGTTGAGCTCAGAAGCCCGGCTTTCAAGCTCTCCCGGGTTCTTCCTTCCGTACTCCTGCCCGGAGACCTCGCGGTAGAACGAAATGAGGCTCCGGGAGATGTCCACGAAAGAGGGAGGCCTGGCCCCGGGGTCCTTCGAGAGGCAACTCAGGATCAGCGCCGCGAGCGCGTCCGGAATGTCCGGGTTCAGGGACTTGGGGTCCGGAGGCTCATCGTGGAGGTGCATCCGCTTGAACTCGGCGCGCTTGAGGCTGCGATCCGCGTACTCGAAGTCGGGCTGGAGCTCGAATGGGAGCCGGGAGCAGAGCAGCTCGAAGAGCATGGCCCCGAAGGAGTAGATGTCCGCCGCGGGGCCCGCGCTCAGGCTCGTCCACTGCTCGGGCGGCATGTAGCCCGGGGTCCCGACCTGGGCCCCGGAGCCCGTGAGCTTTTCCTCGCCCGCAGCGGGGGGCGCGTACTCGACCCCCAGGCGCGGGTCCTGCCGGCCGGCGCTGCTGACCAGGCCGAAGTCCGTCACCTTGGGCTCCCCGCTTGCGGACATCAGGACATTGGCCGGCTTGAGGTCCCTGTGCACCAATCCCTTTCCGTGCGCGACCGCCATGCCCCAGCAGATCTGGATCGCCGCGTCGAGGGCGTGGGCCGGGTCCTGGATGCGCCCCTCCTGGATCCAGCCCAGCAGGTCCCCGCCCTCCACGCACTCCGCGAAGATCGCCGGGGCCCCGCCGATCGCGCGCACGTAGTAGGCGGTCACGATGTTGGGGTGCATCGGGAGGTTGACCCAGGTCTCGGCTTCCCTCACGAAGCGCTCGGCCCCGCCGATGCCCGCGATCAGCTGGGAGGTCGGGCGCTTGACCGCCATATCCAGGTTCCAGGCCTTGTGGCGGACCCGGTAGACCGAGCCCATGCCGCCGACGCCGAGCAGCCCCTTGACCTCGTAGATCCCCTCCACGACCCGGCCCTTCTCCCAGCGCTGGAACTCGGCCTTGGAGGCCTGCTCCGCCTCCATCTTCAGGTGCCAGACAGGGACCGCGCCGAAGCCCTTGACCTCCGCTTTGCCTCCTTCCTCGCACTCGAAATCGTCGCGCACCAGCTCGTAGGCGGCTTCCGTCAAGGCGACGGCGTTGGGCCGGGCCAGCTTCTCCATGCGGGCGGCCAGGTTGACGGCGTCTCCCAGGACGCTGTACTCCATGCGCCCCGGCGAGCCGATGTTGCCCGCCACGACCTTGCCCGAATTGATCCCGACCCGGATGGGAATCTCCCTTCCCCAGGGCGAGGCCGAGCCCTTCGACCACTCCCGGATCATCATCAGGGCCGAGCGCACCGCCTGGGCCGCTGGGTTCTCCGCGCGCGGAGCGTCCTCCAGAGGCTGGGCCCCGAAGACCCCCATCACCGCGTCTCCGATGAACTTGTCTACGTGGCCGCCGTGGGCCTGGATGCAGCGGGTCATCAGCTCGAAGTAGGGGTTGAGGAGGTCCGCGATCTCCTGCGGAGTGTGCCGCCGGCTGAAGGAGCTGAAGTTCTGCATGTCGATGAAGACGATCGTGGCGTGGCACTCGCGCACCCCCAGCCCGATCCGCTTGCCGGCGCGCGATTCATCGATGATCATCCGCACCACGTCGGGCCCGAAGTAGCGGCGCATATTCTGCTCGACAGCTGAGAGGAGGGCCTGCCTCTCCAGGGAGAGCTGCAGCGACACGGCCCCGGCCAGGGCGTTGGCGAGGTAGAGGTCCGCTTCAGAGAAGGCCTCCCCCCTCCCGCGGTTGTCCATGTAGAGCGCCCCGGTCAGGCGGGGGCCCCTGCGGATGGGGACGAGCAGGCCGGAGCTGATGTCCTCCTCCTGCTGGCTCCGGGTCATGTCTCCGCCTGCTTTTCCCACATTCGGCTTGAGCAGGAAGGCCTGCTGGGAGGACATCCGGCTCAGCAGGCCCGAGCTGAAGCGGAGGTCGAGGATCCTGCCGACGCCCCTCTGCCAGGCGATGCGCACGCGCTGCTCGCCGCCGGACTCCTGCAGGATTATCGCCACGACTTGGGCGCCCGCGATGTTGGCCACCGCGAACTCGAGAATCTGGATCAAGGAATCCTCGACGCTCTCGCCGCGGTGGATGCGCTCGAAGAGCTCCTGGAGCCTGGCATAGCCGCCGCGCACCTTGGGGTCGTCGCTCGGGAGGCTGAGTGGCTGCTCCCGGCAGACCTTGCTGAGCACGCCGTCGATGTCCACCGGCTTCTGGGCGCCCAGCTCCACGCCGAACTCCCAGGGCCCCACCCTCAGGGCGTCCCCGGACTTCAGGCGCTCGGGCATGAAGATCTTGCGGCCGTTGAGGAACGTGCCGGTCCCGCTGGGCCTGCTGCCGCCGAACTCCGGGAGCTCGCGGGCGCCGCCGTCCACGACCCAGAAGTTCCCGTCCTCCTCGATGATGTGGCAGTGCCAGCGGCTGGTGGTATGGCGGTATTCCGGCGAGTCCGGCAGCACCAGCTGGCAGTCATGAGCCCTGCCGATCTGGAAGGGGGTCAAGGAAACGGGCAGGACCCTCTGGCCTCCGCCGCCCTCTCCGGGAGAGGAGAAAGACTGCCCTCCGAGGACGTGGCCCCCCTGGGCCTCGCCCTCCTTGAGGGACCAAGTCGGCGGGTGGTCGTTGCGGGAGCGGAAATGGAACCCGATGGAAGCGCAGAGCCGAAGCACGGAGGCTATTCTATGAAATTGGCGGGGGCCCAGGAGCCGCAGTCCTCGAAAGGCAGATGTCTTCCTTTCCCGAAGAGGGCGGTCTCCTCATGCTGGCAGATGCGCTGCATATTATTCGCAGCAAGGTTTCGGGTGGTTTCCCGACGAAACCGAAACATTTAGTAGTGGTCTTTCATGTTGTGCGAACTGCAAAAGTATGCTACAAGACGTTGTCAACAATTCGGCATCTCGCTCCGTATGGGCCGCTGAATTTGGTCCACCGGGACGTACTCCGTTGCAGATTGCGGAACAGGACGTCGAATTTGTTTTTTCTTTGAGACTTGATTTTGAGAGACATCAGCGGGACACTCAAGAGGTCGAAATAATGGAGCAAAAAGACATTGCATATTTTACGCTCGGCTTAGGGGCAATGCAGATGGGTCTGGTGCAGGGAATGATAACTGCCTTGTCCAGCCCTGACTTCAAGGGAAGAATAGGCAATTCCTTAAACTGGCATCACATCATCCTGGGACTTTTAGTCTTGTGTTTTGTCCTATCCATTCAATGCACCATCAAGGCGTTTCAGGATGCTCTAGGGACACGGCCCCCCCAACTCAAATTGGACACTGCGAAGACATGCCGTGTGTTGCTTAGAGGCGTAATGTGCCTGCTTGCTGCGGGTATCGTCACTGTTTTATGCCAGTTGGTGAAGTCATAGATATTTATAGATTAATATTTGTAATATAACAGTGATTGAAGTAAATAATGAGGAAGAATATGGAAGAGGTAACTCAGGATCGATGGTATCATCTCACCCACCCATGCTTTTCCTGGGTAGGCGCCGGCGCGCTCGCAATGGCGTTGGTACTCCCTGTACTCCTAGGGGGGAAACCTCCCGTGAGTGAGGTAGAGAGCAAAGTTAAGCAGCAGGATCCAACATATCTCTTCTGGACACCGAACGAGCATACATGCAATAAAGCTTATAATGATGATCCTAATAGCGGGATGTGGTGCATCCGGACGGGTACCGAACTACAGCGATTGGAAAAGTGGCTCGATAACAAAGGTTTATCCGGATGGGCTTCGTATCCCGTCACTGCTCGTAGTAGTTACAGGTTGAGTTATTCGCGTGCTGGATTACACTGGCGAGTGACCGATGACAAGCAGGTGACGAGTCAAGAGGAGATAGCGGCGGTTTTGATGGACATCTTCGGTCCCAAGGAATCTCCCAATATCTACGTGGAACGAATTGCTCACCAGGATGGGTCTTTGTTTCCCCAGGAGCAGATCAAAACCTGGAAGCAAACTCACAACTACCCGAAGCCGTAGACTCATTGTTGGGGCTGTAACCTGCTGTTGAGCGGCGTGAGCAGGAAATCATCGACGATGAGCATCTGCGCCAGGCCCAAGCGCTCGATGAGGCGCAGGCGCGACCCATCGCCGCGGGCCTGGGCCAGCATCTCGAAGAGCCGCTGCGCGCGGTGGTGGATGACCGTGAAACCTCGCGCGACTTCGTATCCTATCGGGAGGCCCTGACCATGACCCTTCCTGAGACCGAGAAGATGCCGGCGCTGTTCGTGGGCCATGGCAGCCCCATGAACGCCATCGAGGACAACATCTTCTCCCGGGCGTGGCTCAAGGCCGGGAAAGCCCTGCCGAAGCCGCACGCGGTTCTTTGCATCTCGGCGCATTGGTTCCTCAGGGGGACGTTCGTGCACGGCGCCGAGCGGCCGAAGACCCTCCATGATTTCGTAGGCTTCCCCCAGGCGCTCTTCGAGCAGACCTATCCGTGCCCCGGCTTCCCCAGCGGCGCCGAGGAAATCCGGCGGACGGTGAAGACGACGCGGGTGGGCTTGGACGCTGAATGGGGCCTAGACCACGGCGCCTGGGTCGTGTTGAAGCGCCTTTTCCCGAAAGCCGATGTCCCGGCCTTCCAGATGAGCATCGATAGCACAAAGCCGCCCAAGTTCCACTACGGCCTCGGGCAAGAGCTCTCGCCTCTGCGGCGCAGAGGGGTTCTGATCCTGGCGAGCGGAAACATCGTCCACAACCTCAAGATGATGGCGGAGGAGCAAGACGCCATGCCCTTCAGCTGGGCCCAGGAGTTCGACGCCATCGCCCGCAACTCGATGCGCAGAGGCGACCACGGCAACGTCATCGCCTACGGGAAGCTCGGGGAGGCCGCGAGCCTCGCCGTGCCCTCGCCCGAGCATTTCCTGCCCCTGCTCTACGCCCTGGGCCTGCAGGAGGAGGGCGAGCGGCCCGCGTTCTTCGCCGAGGGCTTCGCCTATTCCAGCATATCGATGCGGTCCTTCCGGCTGGGCTAGGCGCCCTCTGAAATCAGCAGCCCGCACCGCCCATTGAGCGGTGCGGGCTTTTAATCAGG
Organism: Elusimicrobiota bacterium; assembly: GCA_016212885.1. GTDB lineage: Bacteria > Elusimicrobiota > Elusimicrobia > UBA1565 > UBA1565 > UBA9639. The sequence goes on from JACRDO010000036.1 coordinate 25,530, forward strand.
CCGTCAGCGCGTCAGAGCTTCTTGACGTTCGCGGCGCGAGGACCCTTTTCGGTCTGCTGGGTCTCGTACTCGACTTCCTGATTCTCGGCCAAGGTCTTGAATCCGTCACCCAGGATGGCCGAGTGATGGACGAAAAGATCTTTGGAGCCGTCGTCCGGCGTGATGAAGCCGAACCCTTTCTGGTCATTGAACCACTTTACTTTGCCCTTAGGCATGCTGATTGCTTATCCTCTCTTCTTCGTTGCGGCTTGCGCACAGTAATACGTCTTGTGGCAGGGGAACGCTTCCCCCGCGGACATTATAGCATCTATTCCGGCTCTGGCAAGCCTTCTTTCGCCCAGGGGACATGTGGTAGTATAAGACGATTCGGCTGGAGGGCGGATGATCAAGAAACCCCTGGGGCCCATTTTCGTCACCTATTCGTCCAAGAACAAGAAGCGGAAGGCGGGGCGCATGAGGGCCATCGAGCGCTACGACAGCCCGCGCATCCGGCAGATCGCGGCCGCGGCCGCTTCCCTGGGCATCGGCTTCAGGATCCTGTCGGGCAAATACGGCCTGCTGGCGCCGGACGACCGGATCTCCTGCTACGACCACCTGCTCAAGTGGGAGGGGATCGGCCGCGTGCTCGCCAGGGTCTCAAAGAGGCTCGCCCGGGAGAGGGTCGCGGCGGTGATCTATTTCACGCGGCCGCTCAGGAAGGCTTCCGCGCCCCTCGCCTATCACGCCCTCATCGAGGCCGCCTGCGCGGAGCAGGGCATCCGGATGGTCGCCGTCGAGGTGGAGCGTCCAGCTGCCCGCGGGACTGCGAGGCTGGAGGTCGCCGATAGCCTCGAGCGTCCGGCCCAAGGGCGAGGTTTCTGATCAGCGTCGGCAACTATTACGCCGCCGCCGCGATCAAGAGACTGCTGGAGAGATGAGCGCTTTCGACTGCGTCTGCGTGGGCCTGAGGCTCCTCGGCGGCCGTTCAGCACCGATATCGTGTAGAATTAGGAAGGATGGGAAGCGGACGCCTTCGAATAAGGGCAAGGGAATGCGGCCATGACAAGAGTTCTCTGGAGATTATATTTGGACACGTCGGCGTTCGGCGGGTGTTTCGATGCCGAGTTCGCTGAGGATTCTCGCCGGGTCTTCGAGGCGGTGTTGTCCGGGCGAGCGCGGCTGTTGTTTTCGGAGATCTTGGAAGCCGAACTGCTGGATGCGCCCGATCCGGTGCGCCGCCTTTTCGCCGAATTGCCGGATGTCGCGCGCGAGCGGATAGTTTTCACGCCGGAAGTGGAGGTGTTGGCCCGCGAGTATGTGGCGCGAGGCGTGGTCCCGGGCGAGTGGCTGGAGGACTGCCGGCACGTGGCCGCCGCGACCGTGGCGCGGGCGGACGCCATCGTGTCGTGGAACTTCCGGCATATCGTCAAACTGGACAAAATCAAGGGGTACAATCAGGTCAACCTGTTGAACGGCTACGGCGTGCTCACCATTGTAAGCCCCAAAGAGGTGAGTTTCGATGAGTAATCCCATTTGGGAACGTTTTCCGTTGACGCCGGGACTGCATTGCATGGAGATGAAGGACCGCGCCCAGGCGCGGGTGGCGGAAGAGACCCGCGACGCGTCCCCCGCCGCGCTCATGGTCTATTTCCACGAAGCGTCGCGCCGTTTCTGGCGCGAAGTGGGACGCGCCTGCCCGGAATCCGCCGCGGCGCCGATGACTGTCCGCGAAACCGACCGACCGGCATCCGGCGCGTGAGACGCGTCTGCCGCCGCTTTGGATTATTTTAGGATTTTCTCGAGGAAATCGCCGACGGAAAGCTCGCCGGCCCGCGTCCAAAATCTACTTTCGATTTTCCTGGAGGCCCGGGATTTCGGTTGCGGGCAAGGTCCATTTCTGACTATCATCTAATCGGCATGATCTTCTTCAGGTCCAAAGCCAGGCAGAAGACCGTCCTTGTCGCCGACGACGACGTCGTGGTCAGAGCCCTCATCGGCAACGTGCTCGAGAGCGCGGGCTACCGCATCCTCGACGCGGGCAACGGCCGCGAGGCCGTGGACATGGCCGCAGGCGAGCTGCCGGACATCATCGTCATGGACCTCGGCATGCCGATGATGACCGGCATCGCGGCCATCGCGGCGCTCCGAGCCGAGCCGAAGACCAGGCAGATCCCCATACTTGTCTGCTCCGCCCACGACAGCTTCGACAACGTGGACCAGTGCGCGGCTCTCGGGGTGAAGGATTTCATCGTCAAGCCCTTCGACAGCGCCCGCCTGCTCGCGAAGGTCAAAGAGCTCATCGAGAGGGGCCGCAAGCCCGCCTGAGCGCGCGAGATGGGAACGGAATCCAACTCCCAAGTCGTCTTCGAATACACCGACTCAGCGGGGAAGGCGCACCGGGTCAACAGCATCGACCAGGTCCCCAAGGCGCACATCAAGAGCATGATCGCCTACGGCCCGGAGGCCGGGGCCCAGCTCCAGCAGGAACAGGCGCAGCCCGCGGCTTCGGCCTTCATGATCCCGAGCCAGGGCCGCCTGATCGCCGCGGGGGTCCTCGCCCTGCTCCTGGTCTTCCTCTGGAAGAAGTTCGACAGCTTCATCATCCGCCTTCTGCTCATCGCCGTCATCCTATTCGCCCTGTTCTCGTGGGGCTTCGAGCGCCTGGCGGAGAAGAGCGTCTCCCCGGCCCCTGCCGCGCAAAGCGCGCCCGCGCCCCAGCCGGGAAACTGAATTCTTCGACGAGCCGCGCTCCCAATGCGCGCGGGCGAAACAAATAATTCGAGTTGATCCTTTACACTTATAGCGTTGCGCCATGCCTTTCGCCCAGTTTGCGCTCCTAGCCATTCTTGCATGTCCGGCCTCGGCCGCGGGCCCGGGCACCTCGGCTGCGACGTTCCTGAGCCTGGGCTTCGGCGCGAGGCCGCTCGCCCTGGGCGAATCCTTCGTGGCCCTGGCCGACGACGCCTCGGCCCTGCACTACAACCCAGCCGGGCTCTCCCTCGCCCAGCCGGCCTCGCCGCAGGGACGGCGTCCCTACGAGCTTCTGCTCTCCCACTCACTGCATATCCAGGACATCCGCCTCACACAGATGGGCTTCATGCGCAGGCCCTTCGGCTTGAGCGTGACGCACCTGAGCTTGAGGGGCATCGAGCGCAGGACCTCGGAGACGGCTGAGCCTGATGG
>JACRDO010000035.1 GCA_016212885.1 Elusimicrobiota bacterium
GAGCAAGGCCAACGATTTCTGGTTCAAGGTGGGCGGAAGGCGGGTCACGCTCAAGTGGCTGTTCAATCCGCGGTCGGTGAAGCAGTTGGGAGACGGCATCTATTTTATCCCCTTCAATCTGACATGAGCGAACACTCGACATACAAGACAAGATTCCTGACTCTCATCGGATGGTCGGCCAAGCCATGACGGCCAAGGAGTCGAGGCCTTTGGAAGACGTCCTGCGCAGCCTTTCCAAGGAACGTCTTGCCGGCATCGTGTCCGAACTGGCCTCTATGTCCACCGAAAACATGCGGGCCGTTGTTCGAGCGGCCAGGATGGCTGGGGCCGGGAAGCTCCGCAGCTCCGCCAGGGCGCTGGCGGACCAGGAGGTGGGTGCCCTAGCCGATGAGCTTCAAACGATCGCGGCTGAATTCAACGAACTCGGCGGCGGGCCTCGCGAGGACGAGGACCGCGCCGGCGAGCTGTGCTGCGACCTTGAGCGGATACTCAAGAGCCGGCCGGTTTCAAGCGATGCGCGGGCCGATGTGGTCGAAACCTTTTTGCCCGAGGTGGTCGAACACAACTCAGGGCTGGACGAACTGCGCTCCTTCCTGGGAAAGACGGCCCGCTGTCGAAAGTCGGGCGACAAAAGGAGAGGATAATGGTTTTTGCCCCCAACGACCACGTCCGGGTACCGTCACGGCCCGACCTGGGGATCGGGGAGGTGCTGCGCGTCTCGGAGGTTGCCGGTCTTTACCAGGCCGACGTGGCCTTCAATACGCCAGGTGGCCGGCAACTGGAGGTCTTCTCAGTTGAGGACATGGAGATTGCCTCCACCGTCTGGGACAGGCTCCAGGCCGGCCACTTCGATCCGCCGGAGGACTACCGGATCAAACAGCTCGCCATCGACCTGGCGCATTCCAATAGCGGCGGGGAGCTTTCCTCAAGCCGCGTCGAGCTCTTGCCGCACCAGATCCTGCTGGTGCACGACCTCATCTCCTCCCGGGAGCGCCGCGTCTTGGTCGCCGACGAGGTCGGCCTCGGAAAGACCGTTGAGACGGGAATGCTGTTCCGGGAGTTGATCGCCCGCGGCGAGGCCCGCAGGGTCTTGATCATTTGCCCGGCCGGCCTGACCAGACTGTGGCGCCAGGAGATGGCCGACCTCTTCAAGCTCCACTTCACCATCCTGGGCGAGGATTTCAGCGACTACGGCCCGGCCTCCTGGGAGAGCCAGAACCGGGCGATCGCCTCCATCGACGCCGTGAAGCGGCCGGAGAGGCTACAAAGGCTCCTGGCCGCGGCTCCGTGGGACATCATCGTGATCGATGAGGCCCATCATCTTACGCGCACCCGTTCCGGCGGCAAGGTCAACGTTACGAAGAACTACCGGCTCGCCGATGCCTTGAGAAATCATACGCGCGACTTTCTCCTGCTCTCGGCCACCCCGCACCAGGGCAACGTTTATCAGTTTTGGTCGCTGATCCAGCTCCTCAATGACCAACTCTTCCCGCAGGCGGAGGACGTGGCGCGCTCCAGGGGCCTTCTGCCGCGCGTGATGATCCGAAGGACCAAGCGGCAGGTGACCGACGCGGCAGGCCAACCGATCTTCCGCCGCCGCCAGGTGGCGATGGAGCCCTTCAACTTGGCCCCCAGGGAACGAGATTTCTACGAGCAGTCAAGCGACTATCTGCGCGAGGGCTACAGGGCCGCGGGCATCTTGGATGCCCGCACCTCTTCGCGCCAGCGGGCCATCGGCTTCGTGATGGTTACTTTCCAAAAGATCATGTCCTCGAGCCCCCGGGCAATCCTCCAGGCCCTGCGGCGACGGCTTCTCGTCTTATTGGCTCGTCAGCAGATGACGCTTGAAACACGCCGCCGCCGGGGTGAGAGCGTGGGCGAGCAGTTCCTGGCCCTCCATGATGAGATGCTAAGGACCGCCCAGAATATCCTTGGGCTAGGCGCGGGCGCGGCCGACCGAGCGATACCGCGAGGAAGTGCCGCCTCCGATATCCGTTTGGGCGCGGCCGAGGCGGAAGCCTACGTCGCGCGGGTTCGGCAACAGCTCTTGCGTCGCCGGCAAGAAGTCGAGGAGACGCCTGCCTCGCTCGACCCGGAAGACGAGGAAGACGCGCTCTACGGCGCGGTGGACATCCCTAACGAAGCCAAGCACGTTCGTGACCTGATCCTGCACGTCCCCCCCGAACCCGACCGCAGGTTCCAGACTCTGCTCAAGGCCCTTCGGGAACTCCTCCGGTCCAATCCCCAGGAGCACGTCGTCATCTTCACCCAATACCGCGACACGCTCGCTTTCCTCGCCGATCAGCTTGGAAGCATCTACGGGGCTGCAAGAGTGGCGAAGCTTTTGGGCGGGCCCATCGAAGACAAGATCGCCGCCATCGAGTCCTTCCAGCGTCCGGATGGCGCGCAGTTCCTGATCTCCACGTCAGCCGGCGCCGAGGGCATCAACCTCCAGAACGCCAGGATAATGTTCAACTACGACCTGCCCTGGAACCCCATGGCCGTGGAACAGCGCATCGGGCGACTCCACCGCTACGGCCAGCAGGAGACGGTGCAGGTCTACAACCTCCAAGCCCTTGAGACGGTCGAGATCAAGATTTATGACATCCTCGAAGCCAAGCTGCTGGAAATCGCACGGTCATTCAATCAGACCGACGAGAACGGCCAGCCCCAGGAGGACTTCCGCGCGGAAATCCTGGGCTACCTAGGCAGCAAACCCGATTACCGGGAGCTTTACAAGCAGGCGCTGCTTAACAAGGATTACGCCCGCACAGAGGAAGAGATTCAGCGCATGATCCAAGAGGCCCTCCTGGCCAAATCCGCGCTGGACGAGCTGACCCAGGACCTCTCGGGGTTCAACCTCCAGCATTACAAAGATCTGGAGGGACACTACAGCCTGGGCGAGTTGGGCGAGTGGGTCCGCGCCACCGTCCTCAGGCTGGGTGGCGGCGCCATGCCGGTAGCCGGTTCTGAAGGGCTGTGGAGTCTATATACTCCTGACCTGCTCCAGCGCGAATACCGGCTGCTCCCCAAGTTTGAAAGGGTCACCTTCGACCGGGACCTAGCCCTGCGGACAAGGAACTGCGAACTGGGTGGCATCGGCCATCCGCTCATCGACGCTCTCCTAGAGCACGTTCGGCGGCCTAATTGCGTAGGCGATGTCGCCTCCCTTGGATCGCGAGGACACGTGTGCGCGCGCTATTTAGTCCAGAGAAAGGACGAGTCCGGACGGACCGACAGCCTGTTCTGGACATTCTGCTGCAATCCCGCTTCGGGGGATGTCCAGCTGCTCAAGCGCTTGGAGTTCCCGCAACAGGATGGGCAGCCCGCATCGTCGCCGGACACCGTGATCGCGCGACGAGCCATCGAGGACGCACTGAAGGACCAGGTCGGCCGGCGTTTCCCTTCAAAGGAGTACCGAAGCGGAATCACGATCTCCCTCATCGGTCTGCATATTCTCTGAGGTTGAGACGCCGGGGCGGCGGGATCAGTGCCGCCTGCCGCCCGAAAAACTTGATCCCACTTTACAGAATTGCGCTATAATAGTTGCGTGGCAATCAGCGAAAAGGCATCCTTCTCCAAAAACACCTTGCACTCCCGCCGTAATCAAACGGCGGGATCACCGCAGGAGGCTGCACCATGGCAAACCTGAACAAAGTCCAGCTCATCGGCCGCCTTACCCGCGACCCTGAAATTAAGACGTTCAGCAATGGCGGCAAGGTAGCCAACATCGGCTTTGCCGTCAACAACCGGCGCAAGAATAAGGAAACCGGCCAGTGGGAAGATGTTCCCGTATGGGTGGACCTGAAAGCGTTCAACCGCGAATCTGGACGGAAACTCGCTGACTTGGTCGAACAGAACCTCCGCAAGGGCCAGCAAGTCTACTTCGAAGGTCATCTAGTCCTTGAAGAGTGGACAGGAAAGGAAGACGGCAAGAAGCAGTCGAAGATGGTGGTCTATGTCGATGAAATGCAGTTCTTGGAGAAGCGCGAAGGCGGCGCTGGCGGCATGACCCAGGCGACGCAGAGCGTTCCGGCGCAGACTCCCGAGTCCGGCGATGGAAAGGTCGAGGAAGTTCCATTCTGACCCACTTTCCGCCGCTTTCTAGCCGCCGAGCGCCCCGTAGGGGCGCGAGCGCTCTTACGGACTTCGTCCGGCGGGGCTAGTAGCGGACCGACTTGACCGTCAAACGAGAGGCGCCCTCCGGGCCCTCCCAGGCGGCCTGCTCCCCGGCCTTGAGCCCGAAGAGAGCTTCCGCCAAGGGAGAGCCCCAGCTGATCTTGCCGGTCCGGGCCTCCGCCTCGTCGTCTCCCACGATGGAGAAGAAGTGCATGCGCCCCCGGTCGTCTTCCGCCTCGACCGAGGCCCCGAAGCGCACCTCGGCCGGCGGATCCTTGGAGTTGTCCACCACCACCGCGCAATCCAGCCGCTTCTGGTAGTAGCGGAAGTCCCGCTCCAAGCGCGCGCGGCGCGCCTTGGCTGCCAGGTCCTCGGTCATCAGCGGGATGGAGGCGATCTCCTTGGAGAGGAAGTCCAGGCGCTCCTCCAAGGCTTTCCTCCCGGCGGGCGTGACATAGTTGGGCCCAGGGCTGTGCGGCCTTTCGTGGGAGTCGTCGCCCTGGGAGCCGCTGTCTTCCTTGATGAAAGCTCGGCTCAATTCAGACTCCGATGTCCTCGTTCCAGAGATCGGGCCGCTTCCGGATGAATTCCGCCATCAGGTCCTTGCATTCCTTGAGGTCGAGGTTGACGAGCTCGGTGCGCCGGCATAAATAGCGCTCCGGGCCCTTGAAGGTCTTGTTCTCGCCGATGACGACCAGCGGGATCTTGTAGAGGAGGATCGCCCCGGCGCACATGTCGCAGGGCGAGAGCGTGGAGTACATCGCGCAGCGCCGGGTGTCCCGGGCCGTGAGCCGCCCGGCGTTCTCCAGGCAGTCCATCTCCGCGTGCAGGATGGCGGAGCTCTTCTGGCCCCGGCGGTTATGGCCCCGGCCGATGATCTTCCCGTCCTTGACCAGGACCGCCCCGATCGGGATGCCGCCTTCGGCCAGGCCTTTTTTGGCCTCGCGGATGGCTTCCCGCATGAATCTCATGTCGTGATTTATTGGACCTCTTCGACCTTCACCCAGACCCCGCTGAGATCCCGGCTCATCGAGTCGTTGTACGACAGGAGGCCGGCAGCCTTCCCGACAGACCTCCGGGAGGAACCGCCTAGCTGGAACCATTCGCCGAGCTTGCCGACTGCCGTGCTGGAGACGCGCTGGAACCGGACACCCCCGTCCGGCCGGAACCCTTCGCGCCGGGAGCTGATCTCGAGGGTCACGCGGCGGCCGGAGACTCTCGGCACCACCTCGAAGCCGGTGCTCGCCTCGTGGAAGGTCACGCTCTCCGTGACGGCCCCGCCCGGCGCCACGGTGCGCGTGACCATCGGCTGGGACCCGCCGATCTGGATGAGCGCGGGGCGGCCCTCGACCGCCCGGACCATCTGCGCGGACTCCTCTTCGCCTTCGCCGAAGGATTCGGACACGCGGGCCGTGGCCCCGCGCCGGTCCGTCGGGCCGTTTTCGTTCGTGAGGGACCAGTGCCGGTTGCCCACCGTGCCGCGGACCTCCAGCGCCCGCTGCTCCCCGGACCCGCGCGCATCCTGCCTCACATAGATCATGAGCCGGCGAGGCTCCACGTCGAGGCGCGCCAAGGCCTTTTTTAATTTCTTGAGATTTTCGGGGCTGGTGCGGATGGCGAGAACGTTATCCTGCCCCTCGATGGAGCCCTCCGGATCGAGCATCGGCTGCAGCAGGGGGATCACTTCTTCCGGGGCGCGGTATTTGAGCGGAATGAGCTCCAAGCGCTGCGCCCAAGCCGGGGCGATCGCCGCTGCCAGGGACATCGCGATCAGAAAACGCGCCGCGCTTCTCATTTCGGCTCCCAAATTATATCAGATGGGCATGGGCAGGGAGAAAGGGAAGCCTCCTCAGGTCTATGAGTCTAATTCACGATTGGGAATCCGAACTTTCGGTAAATGTTATCGCGGTCCACCGTAGGATGCTGTAAATCAGCGCTCATTCGCGAAACGGTCTTTATCACATAATCGCGCAATTCGTCGGTTGACACAATGTCCCCAGCTGCTTTCGAGGCCTTGCCAGTCAGCCCTGCGATAATGGCATTGGTGAATAGCCCGTTGCGCAAATCGCCGCGCTCATACGAAAACTCGCCGCCTCTTGATGAAGAAACCACAATGGCGCCGGATCTGCGAATCAAATCATTATAGATGAACCTATCCTGTTGAAAAAGATATGTCCTGGGTGCAGACATTCTTCCCTTTCCTATCGCCTTCATTCCCCTCGTCGTTCTTGCCTTGAGCCCCCGGCTCCCCGCCATTGCCAAATATTGCTTTTGGACTTTTCCGTCCACTTCTCCTGATTCGCAGGTGTCCATTAGAACCTGCCTTTCGGGCCTCTTAGCCACTAGGTCTGTTTCGTAGTCGCGTGTCCGTCGAGAAATCGAGAGCAAGTCCCCCTTGACTTATCTTGCCATCGTATTATATAATACGAGTATATGGCATACCTCGTCACCCGGCGCATCGGCAAGCACCTCTACCGCTACGAGGTGGAATCCTACTGGGATTCCGCCAAGAAGCAGTCCCGCCAACGCATACTGCGATTCGTGGGCCGTGTCGACAAGCAGGGCAAGGTTCTTGTTGCCCCAGCCGTTCGTGTGGACTCCGTCTCTGATTCCATTCCGGTGGGGCCGCTGAGCTTTTTCTACGCCATGGCACGGGAACTGGACCTCGTTGCACATATTAAGGAGGTCCTCGACGTTAGACATGACGTCGCGGTTCATATCCTCTGCTTAGTGCTCAACCAAATCGGGGCCAAGCGTCCCCTGGCGGAACTTCCAGCGTGGGTTGCCCGCAGTCCCATACCACGTTGGGAAAAGTTACGAGAGCCACTGTTGACTCGGGAATCCTTCGACCGCGCACTGCACTCACTCTGCCATTCAACCCGAGATGGCGGGCTCGAAGACTTGGGGTTGGCGTTGCAGCAAGCAATGACGAAGGTCTGGCGAGGCGACAGCCGGGAACCCGCCCAGTTCTACTACGACATAACCCGCCAGATCTATCACGACAATAGCTGCGACTATGCCGAACCCGGATACTTCCCCGGCGGGACCAAGAGAAACGTCCTGGGATTCGGAATGGTCACCTCGCGCCATCGCCAACATCCTGTTTTGTGTCGCGCCATCCGAGGATCACGCAGCGATACCCTGACGGTGCAGGATGTGGTCAATCACCTCAAAGCATGGGGCTTCGGCCGGTTGACGCTGATTCTTGATCGCGGAATGATCTCGCGGGAGAACGTGGAATTCGTGGTAAAGTCCGGGTTTAACTTGGTCGGCCTAGTGCCCGAGACTCATCAGGAGGCATGGACATACATCGCGCATTGGCCCGGCGATGAACTGGAGCGGTCACAATATTTGGTCGAGAGAGGCTCTGGGGCAAAGGTTTATGTTCGTTCCTGGCGCGCGCCACTCATGGGCCGCAAACACATGCGTGTCGCCCTGGTTCTCGATAAAATGCGCGCGTCGCGTGAGCAGATCGAACGGGATGGCATTCTCCAGGCCGTGGAACGGACAAGCAATCCCAAGAGGCTGCGGGAACTCCGGGAAGACCTGGGAGCATTGGCGGTATCTGCGCCGGGCCGTAGAGGGTTTGAGGTGGACAAGGACGCCGTCAGAGATGACCGCCGCGGCGATGGGAGATTCCTGATGTTTTCGACGGACCCAGCACTCGGGGCGGAGGAGATGTTCAGGATATATTTCCAGCGGGATGAAATCGAGAAGGCGTTCCGAACGCTCAAAGGCGAATTGTCTCTGGGTCCAATCCGCTATCAGCGGCGGGATCGGATCGACGCATACACGACGGTCGTCTATATGGCGTATCTGCTATGGAGCTGGGCCCAACAGCGGTTGAAAGAGAAATACCCGTCTCTGACGGTTACCCAGGCGCTCAAGCTCGTCGGGGACGTCCACGCCGTTCGCTTTCAATCGGGAAAAAGGACTTTGGAATGGACGACGAGGCGCACGCCGGAGCAAGAGAAAATCATGAAGCTCGTCGGAGCGCTGCGCCTTCTACCTAGTGGCTAAGAGGCCCGAAAGGCAGGTTAGAAAGAGTTTATTCCTTGGGGCGATGCCCTGCATGAGGTCTTCTATCAAATCGAAATCCGCGGCTGTCTGAGAAAGGTTTTTCAAATCAGCATTGTGCGTCAAATAATAGGCTCATGAGCCAATTTTAGTGATACATATTTCCGCCTCGCTCGTACTGCCGGGGAGGGGCCTCCCAAACGCCAAAAAAGCCCGCGCAGCCAAGCGGCCTCATAGGTGATGGCGGCCCAGATAGGCGCATATCTGGCCAAATCGCACGTCTTTTCACATCGATTTGGCCACGGATAGCTAGCCTATCCGTGGCCAAATCATGTAATCTTTCCTCATGAACACGCCCCTCCTGATCGGAAGACACGCCGAGAAGGCCCATCTTTTAAAGACATGGCACTCCGCCGAGGCGGAGCTCATCGCCCTGTATGGACGCCGCCGCGTCGGGAAGACCCACCTTGTTCGTGCCGTGTTCCAAGACCGCGGGCGGTATATGGAAGTCATCGGCCTCAAGGATGGTTCGCTGGAGGACCAACTGGCGATATTCATCAAGTCCCTACAGGAGACTTTCTACAGAGGAATCCCGATACAGAAGGTCGCCGGCTGGAAACAGGGCTTCGAGTTGTTGACGGCCGAAGTCCGCAAGCTCCGCAGGAGGGAGAAGCTCCTGCTTTTCCTGGATGAGCTTCCGTGGCTCGCCACCCCGAAATCAGGGCTGCTGCAAGCCCTCGATCACTATTGGAACCGCCATTGGAGCCAGATGGGGAATCTCAAAGTGGTCCTCTGCGGATCGGCCGCATCCTGGATGCTCGAGAATCTCATCCATGCCAAGGGAGGGCTTCATAATCGGGTGACGCTGTGCATGCGGCTGCTTCCATTCAGCCTGGCAGAGGCCGAGTCGTACCTGGCGGCCAGAGGCCTGGGCCTCAACCGCCGACAGATCCTTGAGCTTTACATGGCGATGGGCGGCATTCCGTACTACCTTCACTTGGCGGAGAAGGGAAAGTCCGCAGCGCAAATCATCGATCAGACATGTTTCGCAAAGGGCGCGATGCTCCGGGACGAATTCGAGCGCCTCTTTCCCTCGCTTTTTGACGATCCCGAGGGGCATGCCCTAATGTTCCGCGAAATCGTGAGGAGGCGCGGAGGCATCGGCAGGACGGAACTCTTGGAGAAGACGGGAATGCCGACCGGCGGGGGATTCAACCGCAAGATTCGCGCATTGGAGGAGGCGGGGTTCATATCGAGCTTCGTCCCCTACGGGAGGCGTCGCAAGGAAGGGTTCTTCCGCGCCACCGATGAGTTCTCCCTGTTCCATTCGACATGGATCGCGCACGCGCCAAGGGGAGTCTTCGCCGGATCGAGCCCCCGTTACTGGGAGCAGAAACGCGCCACGCCGGCTTGGCGAAGTTGGGCCGGCTACGCCTTCGAAAGCATCTGCCTCAAGCACTCCGCGCAGATACGCAAGGCCCTGGGCATCGACTCGATCGGCGTTGACGCCGGATCCTGGCGCTATGTCCCACCGAGGGGCTCAACCGAACGCGGCTGCCAAATCGATCTCCTTTTCGACCGAACGGATGGCGCTTTCACGCTCTGCGAGATCAAGCACTCCGACGGCATTTTCACCATCGACAAGGGCTATGCGGACGAGCTCCAGCGGAAGATCGAGGTGTTCCGCGCGAGGACGAAGACGCGAAAACAGCTCTTCCTCGGCCTCATCACGACGCACGGCGCCGCCAAGTACATGCATTACGGCAGGCTGGTTGCCGGGGAAGTCACCCTGGACCAGCTGTTCTCGGTCCCTTAGGGGGTAGCCTCATGAGCCGGGCGTTCATCAAGGAAGACGCGGGGGATCCGGACGATCTGCCGGAGCTGGATGCCGTCAAGGCCGCTCGTCCGGACATGGTGATCCTGGACAATGCCGCATTCCGGGAAAGCTCAACAATGCCCCTCGGCGATGTGTTAAAATTCATCGATACCCCATGGCTGACCCGGATAGCCTCAACCCCGAGCAGCGCGAAGCCGTCTCCTACCGCGGCGGCCCCCTGCTGGTCTTAGCCGGGGCCGGCACGGGCAAGACGCGGGTCATCGTGCACCGGGTCGCCTCGCTCATCCGCGAAGGCGCCGCGCCGGAGCGCATCCTGGCCGTCACCTTCACGAACAAGGCGGCCGAGGAGATGCGCCGGCGCGTCGACGCCCTGGCGCCCGGCGGCGGCGCGCTCGCGTGGGTCTACACCTTTCACGCCTTCGCGGCCCGCATCCTGCGCTCCCACGCCCAGCGCCTGGGCCTGCCGCGCCGCTTCACCATCTACGACCAGGACGACCAGAAGCGCCTCGTCGCGGAGTCGATCAAGGAGCTGGGCCTCGAGAAGGAGAAGAACAAGGCCTCCCTCTACGTCAGCCTCATTTCCCGCGCCAAGGACGATCTCCTCGACGCGCAGTCCTACGCCATCTATGCCATGGCGCAGAACGACCCGTCCCGGGAAACGGTCGCGCGGGTCTACGAGGTCTACCAGAAGAAGCTCTCCGCCTCGGGCGGGCTCGATTTCGGAGACCTCCTGCTCAAGCTCGTCGAGCTCTTCCGCGGCGATGCGGCCATCCGGGAGCTCTACCAGGAGCGCTTCCTGCATCTGCTTGTCGACGAGTACCAGGACACCAACCACGCCCAGTACATCATCACCAAGACCCTCGCCTCCAAGCACCGCAACCTCTGCGTGGTGGGCGACCCCGACCAGTCGATCTACTCCTGGCGCGGGGCGCACGTGCGCAACATCCTCGAATTCGAGAGCGATTTCCCCAACGCCAAGGTGGTCCGCCTGGAGCGGAACTACCGCTCCACGCCGAACATTCTCCAAGCCGCCTCCCTCGTCATCGAGCACAACCGGGGCCGCCTCAAGAAATCGCTGTGGACCGAGCGGCCCGAGGGCCCGTCCGTGGAGGTCGAGGAGCTTGCCGACGAGCGGGAGGAGGCGCGCTCCACGGCCCGGCGGGCGGCCCGGCTCCTGGATGAAGGCTTCTCGCCGAAGGACATGGCGGTCTTCTATCGGACCAACGCCCAGAGCCGCTCCTTTGAGGAGGCGTTCACACTTGCGCAAATCCCGCACCGCGTGGTGGGCTCCGTACGGTTCTACGAGCGCAAGGAGGTCAAGGATGCGCTGGCCTACGCCCGGGCCGCTCTCAACCCCGCGGACTCCATCTCGCTCTCCCGCATCCTGAACGTGCCGCCCCGGGGATTGGGCAAGGCGAGCCAGGAGGCGCTCGAGGCGCACGCCAAGAAAACCAGCGCGGCGCTCCGCGAGGCCCTGGAGCACGCGGACAAAGTCGAGAACCTCACGCCGGCTGCCCGGCAGGGCGCCGCGGAGCTCGTCCTGCTCCTGGAGCAGCTCCGCCGTGAGTTCGAGGCCCTCGGCCCCGCGGACGCCATGGAGGCGGTCCTTCAAAAGACCGGGTACTGGGCCTGGCTCGAAGGCCTGGCTGAAAGCGACCCCGAAGAGGCGGCCCGCATGGAGAACCTCCAGGAGCTTCTGAACGCGGTCCGCGAGTTCGAGGAGACCTGCGGCGAGAAGCCGGCACCCTCTCCGGCGAGCGGAGAACAGCAGGCGCCTGCGAGGGCGGCGCTTCCAGAGGCGCCGCGCATCGAGCGCTTCCTCGAGAGCGCGGCCCTCCAGACGCAGGCGGACGCCTACGACGCCAACCGGCCTTCAGTGACGCTGATGACCGTCCATCTCGCCAAGGGGCTTGAGTTCCCGGCGGTGTTCCTGACCGGCCTCGAGGAGGGCCTGTTCCCGATCTCCTCGGTCAACACGAACCCCGAGGAGCTCGAGGAGGAGCGCCGGCTCTGCTACGTGGGCATGACCCGCGCCAAGGAGCGGCTCACCCTCCTGCACGCCGCCACCCGCAGGGTCTTCGGCCGCGTCTACTCGAACCTTCCTTCCCGCTTTATATTCGAGGCCGGGCTGATCGGGCGTCCGGCCGAAGACGCTGCGATGGCTCGCGCCCATTGCGCCCCGGCCGCCATGAGGGTCAAGGCCGGCATGCGGGTGCGCCATCCGGAGTTCGGCTGCGGCGAGATCGTCGAGAAGAGCGGGTCCGGCGAGATGCTCAAGGTGACAGTGGCTTTCGACAGCGGGGCGACCAAGAAGCTGCTTCTGCGCTACGCCCCCCTCTCGCCCGCCTAATGATCACGGAGAATGATGTCCGGCACGTGGCGCGGCTCGCGAGGCTGAGCCTCTCTGCGGAGGAAGCCAAGACCTACCAGGACCAGCTCGGCAGGATCCTCGACCACATCGCGGAGCTGAAGCGGCTGGACCTGGCCTGCGTCGAACCGACGGCCCATGTCTTGGAACTGTCCAGCGCCCTAAGGCCCGACGAGCCCAAGCCCTTCGCCGGAGCCCCGGACATCCTCGCCAACGCCCCCTCGAGGGAGGGGCCCTTCTTCAAGGTTCCCAAGATCCTCGCGGCCGTCTTCTTGGCCGCGGCCCTGCTCGCCGGGCGCGCCGCCTGCAAGGAGCCTTCCCCGAAAGCGCTCGAGACCATGCACAAGGGCATCGCCGCCTACGAGGGCGCGCGCTTCGACGAGGCCGTGGAGCTTTTGGGAAAGGCCCTCGAGCTCCGCCCGGGCTGGAAGACCGCGAGCGGCTTTAGGGCCATGTGCCGGTGGACCACGGGGGAAGTCTCATCTGCCCAAGCCGACGCGAAAGCGGCCCTGAGCCTTAAGCCCAACAGCGCCGAGTCCCACGTTGCGCGCGGCTTCGCCCGGTTCGTGCTCAAGCAGTTCGAGCCCGCATCCGAGGATTTCGAGAAGGCGGCCGGCTTAGACCCGCGCTGCGCGCTCGCGCGCTTCGGCCTCGGCAGCGTCTTCAGCCAGCGCAACAAGCCGAAAGACGCCCTACCGCATCTCAACGAGGCAGTGAATCTTGCTCCGCAGGCAGCTGTCATCCGGGTCGTCCGGGGCGCCGTGCGGGAGAAGCTCAAGAACTTCCGGGGGGCGGTGGAAGACTATGACGCGGCGCTCAAGGCCGCTGCGGACTTCGACTATGCCCATCTCTACCGGGGCCGCGTCTACCGCGAGATGAAGGAGTTCGCGAAGTCCGCGGAGGACCTCACCGCGTTCCTCAAGCGCAACCCGGACCACGAGGAAGCCCTCTACCTGCGGAGCAATGTTCTTTTCCAGCTGGGAGAGTTCACCGCGGCCGTTATGGACCTCGACCGGCTCATCGAGCTCAATCCCCGGCACGGCCTGGCCTTCGCCAACCGCGGCATCGCCCGCATCGAGACCGGCGACAGGCTCGGGGCCCTGGCGGACCTGACGAAAGCGAATGGGATGCTCCCAGAGAGGGCCGGCGCGATCGAGGAGCATATCCGGCGCCTGCGCGCCGAAAAGCCTCCCGAGCTTCCCGTCTTCGACGAAGGACCGAGCGGGGTGGCCGCGGATGCGCTCCTGCCCGGCGAACAAATCGAGCAGCCTGAGGAAGGCAAGGACAAGGGCGAGCGGAGGCGCCGCAGGGCGAAGACCTCCGAAGAAGAAACCCCCGAGCCGCCCGAGAAGCCGGCGCCGGAGGCCCCGGGCGAGGAATCCTCGCCGGGGGCCGAGGAAGAGCCGCTGCGGATTCGATGACGACAGGCATCCACAGGCTTACGGCCGCCGAGATCTCCCGCCGGGTCAACAGCGGAGAGCTGCGCGCCGCTGAGGTCGCCGAAGCCTTCCTGAGGCGCATCGCTCGGCTCGACCCGGAAATCCGGGCGTTCCTGCGGCCGCTCGATGAGGAGGCTCTTGCGCAGGCCCGGGACGTGGACAAAGCCGTCGCGGCCCGCGGCAATGCCGGGCGCCTGGCAGGGGTGCCGGTGGCGGTCAAGGACAACATCAACATCCGGGGCGTGGAGACGACCTGCGGCTCCAGGATCCTGAAAGGCCACAAGGCCGTCTTCGATGCGACGGCCGTGGAGCGCCTGCGCTGCGAAGGCGCGGTCTTCATCGGCAAGACGAACCTCGACGAGTTCGCGATGGGCTCCTCCACCGAGAATTCGGCCTTCTTTTCCACGAGGAACCCCTGGGATGCCCGCTGCGTGCCCGGCGGCTCCAGCGGCGGGTCCGCCGCGGCCGTGGCGGCCCGTCTGGCCCCGTTGGCCCTGGGTACGGACACAGGCGGCTCCATCCGTCAGCCGGCCGCCTTCTGCGGCGTGGTGGGACTCAAGCCGAGCTACGGCGCGGTGTCGCGCTGGGGCCTCGTCGCGTACGCGTCGTCGCTCGACCAGATCGGCCCCCTGGCCCGGACCGTCGAGGATGCGGCGCTCGCCCTGAGCGTCCTGGCCGGCCATGACCCGAGGGACTCCACCTCCGCGCCGGCCGGGCCCAAGGACTACGCGGCGGAGCGCCGCGGGGACATCCGGGGCCTGCGCATCGGCCTGCCAAGCGAGTACTTCGCGGACGGCTTAGACCCGGAGGTCTTCCAGAGCGTGCAGACCGCGAAGGAGGCCTTCAAGGACCTGGGCGCGGAGTTCGTGGAGGTTTCCCTGCCGCACACGCGCTGCGCCCTCAGCGCCTACTACGTGCTCGCCCCCTCCGAGGCCAGCGCCAACCTGGCGCGGTTCGACGGCCTGCGCTACGGCTTCTGCGCGGAGGGGGGGAGGATGTCCCTCCTCGAGCGCTACGAGGAAAGCCGGGGCCAAGGCTTCGGCCCCGAGGTCAAGCGGCGGATCATGCTCGGGACCTACGCGCTCAGCTCCGGCTACTACGAGGCGTACTACCGGAAGGCGCAGAAGGTCCGGACCTTGGTCCGCCGGGACTTCGAGGCCGCTTTCTCGAGGGCGGACCTGCTCCTCACCCCCACGGCTCCGACGCCGCCGTTCCGGCTCGGAGAGAAGTCCGACCCCCTCCAGATGTACCTTTCCGACATCTACACGGTCCCCTGCAACATGGCGGGCCTCGCGGGGGTTTCGCTTCCCTGCGGCCTCTCCACGAAGGGCCTGCCGATCGGGCTGCAGCTGCTCGGTCGGCCCGGGGACGAAGGGCGGCTGCTCAGGGCAGCTGCGCGCTTCGAGGAGGTCCGGCCGTTCACGCCTTGGCCGGAGCCGGAGGAGGCAGGGTGCCGGAAGTGAAAGAAAAGGCGCGCAAGGAGAACTCGGCCGGCGGCCTCATCACGCGGGACGGCAAGATCCTCCTCGTGGAGGTGCGCAACCTCCAGGGCGAGATCCTCTGGACCTTCCCCAAGGGCCACATCGAGTTCAGGGAGACTCCGCGCGATGCGGCCCTGCGGGAGGTCCTGGAGGAAACCGGCTGGGCCTGCGCGATACGCCGGGCCGTGGGCGTGGTCCGCTATTCGTTCAACCGCGGTCAGCGCCGCGTGCGCAAGCGCGTCCGCTGGTATTGGATGGAGCCGAAAGAGCTCGTGGGCCGGCCGGACCCGGAGGAAATCCGGCGCTCGCGCTGGCTCAGCTTCGACGCCGCGAAGGCCGTGTTCCGCTATCCGGGCGACTTCCGCCTGCTCGAGAAGGTGCGCAGGCTGGCCGGCGGGAGGGACGGATGAGCGCGGAGCTGGAGATGGTCGTGGGTCTTGAGGTCCACGCCCAGCTGGCCACGTCCACGAAGCTCTTCTGCGCCTGCGCGGCCTCCTCCTTCGGCGCCCCTCCCAACAGCGCCGTCTGCCCGGTGTGCACCGGCCAGCCCGGGGCCCTTCCCGCGCTGAACGCCAGGGCGGTGGAGCTGGCCCTGAGCGCAGCTCTAGCTCTTGACTGTCGCCCGCGGGAGAAGTCCATCTTCGCCCGCAAGAACTATTTCTATCCGGACCTCCCCAAGGGCTACCAGATCTCGCAGTACGAGGAGCCTCTCGCCGAGCATGGGGCCGTCGAGATCAACGGGCCGAGGAAGATCGGCATCCTGCGCGTCCACATGGAGGAGGACGCCGGCAAGCTCCTTCACGGTGAAGGCTCCGAGACTCTCGACCACTCCCGGGTGGATTTCAACCGCAGCGGGGTCCCTCTCATCGAGATCGTCTCCGAAGCTGACCTGCGCTCGCCCGATGAGGCCTACCAGTATCTGGCCCAGCTCAAGGCGGTCCTGCAGTACGCCGGGGTGTCGCGCTGCGACATGGAGAAGGGCGAGATGCGCTGCGACGCGAACGTGTCCATGCGGCCCAAGGGCGCGCAGGCCTTGGGGACCAAGATCGAGATCAAGAACCTCAACTCCTTCAAGGCGGTGCGCGACGCCCTGGCCTACGAGCGAGCCCGGCAGGGGCGCGTCCTCGCCGAGGGAGGCACGCTCGCGCAGGAGACGCGCCTCTGGAGCGCTGAGCGCGGCGTCACCGAGCCCATGCGCTCGAAGGAGGAGGCGCACGACTACCGATATTTCCCGGAGCCGGACCTTGTCCCGCTTCTCGTCGGCGCCGCCCTCGTGGAGAAGGCCCGCCGGTCCCTGCCGGAGCTGCCCGCGGCCCGCAGGGCGCGCCTGATGGAGCAGTACGGGCTTTCGGACTACGATGCCGGGGTCCTCACAGCTGAGCAGGCGGCGGCGGACTACTTCGAGGCCGCGGTAAAGGCCTGCGGGGCCGGCCTGGCCAAGCAGGCCGCGAACTGGATGCAGTCCGAGCTCTTCGCGCGCCTGAACGCCGAGGGCCGGCCCCTCGCCGAGTGCCCGGTGGCGCCGCGGCTCCTGGGCGAGCTCGTGGCCCTGATTTCGGAAGGCGCGCTCTCGGGCCGGCTCGCCAAGGAGGTCTTCGCGAAGATGTGGGAGACGCGCCAGCCCCCCAAGGACATCGTCGAGCGCCTGGGCCTCGCGCAGGTCACCGACTCCAAGGCCGTGGGCCGATGGGTGGCCGAGGCCCTCGCCGAGAACCCCAAGGCCGCGGCCGATGTAAAGGCCGGCAAGGAAAGGGCCGTGGGCGCGCTGGTGGGCGCCGTCATGAAGAAGTCCAAAGGGAAGGCCAATCCCGATCTCGTCAACCGCCTCATCAAGGAGAAGTTATCATGATTCATCGATTGAGCATCGTTGCCGCCGCGGTCATCTTCTCGACCTGGGCCCGCGCCTACGACACCATCCAATTCCTGCCGCCCCTGCCGACCCAGCCGTCTCTCAAGCCCGCTGCGGTCGCGGCTTCCTCCGACCGGATCTACGTCTTGGACCAAGAGAAAGGCCAGCTCGGCGTCTTCGCTTTGGACGGAAAGCCCCTGGCCCAGGCGGGCCGGAGCGGGAAGGAATCCAACGCTTTCTCCGGCCCCAAAGGGATCGCGCTGGGGGCGGATGGGACCGTCTTCGTGGCGGACACGGGGAACTCCCGCATCCAGCTTCTTGACGCAGAGGGCAAGTTTCTGGGCCGCTTCGGAACCGACGGCTCCGGGCCCGGCCAGCTGGACGCGCCGGAGTCCGTGGCGGTGGGCGGCGACGGACGGGTGTACGTCGCGGACACAGGCAACGACCGCGTGCAGGTCTTCACTCGGGAAGGGGTGTTCCTCTTCGGCTTGGGCGGCAAGGGGTCCGAGCCCGGCAGTCTCAATGAGCCGACCCAGGTGCAGGTGGACGCGGCCGACAACATCTACGTCCTGGACGAGGGCAACTCCCGTGTCCAGAAGTTCAACTCCCGGCTCCAATTCGTCCGGGAAATCCCGCGCCTGGGGGTTGCGATGGCCTTAGACCCCTACGGGTTCCTCTACATGCTCGACGCCAAGCGCAGCAAGGTCAAAGAGGTCAACCCCGAGGGCTCGCCCCTGGGCGAATTCGGAAGCGTGGGCTCAGGGCTTGGGCAGTTCAAGAAGCCCCGCGGCCTCGCCGTCGCGCCGGACGGGACCGTGCTGGTGGCTGATTGGGGCAACGGCCGCATCTGCCGCGCGCAGGTGGCGAACAAGATGAAGACCGCCCGGGTGCCGCAGAGCCTCGCGATGAAGCTCCTGGTCAGCGGGCCCGCGTCGGTTTATCCCTATCCCGCTTCGGCCCTGGCCTCCTCCGGCGGCCTCATCTACGCCTACCTCTCCAAGGCCGGGCAGTTCGTGGCGCTCGACGAGGAGGGCAAGGAGCGCGTGCGCTTCGGCAGGAAGCAGGGCAAGGACCCCTCCGTCACGAAGGGCACCCGGGGACTGGCGGTGAGCGAGGCCCTGGGCATTTACGTCGCCGACACCGAGTCGGACCGCCTGCAGGTTTTTACCGCTACCGGGGGATTCAAGGCGGAGATCGGGTCCGGAGGCGTGTTCGGCAAGGGCAAGGAGGGGCGCCTCTCCGAGCCCAGCGCCGTCGCGATCAACGACAAGGGCACCGTGTACGTGGCCGACACCGGCAACCGGCGGATCTCCGCGTTCAGCCCGGACGGGGCTTTCCTCTTCGCCTTCGACAAGATCGGCCCCCACCAGCTCGAGCAGCCGACGGCCGTGGTCTACGACGAGGCGAACTTCCTCTTCGTGCTCGACCGCAAGCTCAAGAAGGTGTTCAAGTGCGAGCCCTCCGGCGGCTACCTCTCAGCCTGGGGCGAGGCCGGAGAGCGGGTCGGGCAGTTCAAAGACCCCGTGGCCATGGCCTACGACGGGAAGTCCTACCTCTATGTCCTCGACCAGGGCAGCCCGCGGGTCTCCGTCTTCGACAAGGACGGCAACTGGGTGACGAATTTCTTCGCCCCGGGGATGGATGAGCGCAGCCTCAAGGAGCCGGCAGCTGTCGCGGTCTCCGGAGCCCGGCTCGTGGTCGCGGACCCCGCGCAGAACCGCATCCTCACCTTCAAACTCAGGCCCCAGATCGCTCCGCCCGCGGCCGTCTCGACGAAGGCCGTGGCCGCTCAGGTGTTCCTGGAGTGGCCGGAGCAGAAGGATCCCTGGATCGAACTCTACCGGGTCTACCGGGCAGCTGTCTCGACCGGGCCGTATGCGGAGGCGGGCGTCGTGGGGGCTGGGGCCAGCGTCTTCAAAGACACGGACGTCGCGGGCCCGCAGACCTATTTCTACCGCGTAGCCGCGCAGGCCAGCACGGGAGACCGCGGGCCGCTCTCCCCGCCCCTGAGCGTATTCGTCCAGGCGTCCTTCAACCGCGCGGCGATCGAGATCTCGTCGATAACCATCGGCAACATCTTCGCGGCCAACTACAAGTGGTACCTGAAGAACCCCATCGGCAAGGCCGAGCTGAGGAACAACACGAACCTGCCCTTCCAGAACGTCAAGCTCTCTTTCCAGCTCAAGGACTTCATGGATTATTCGACGGACAAGGTGATCCCGAACTTGAGGCCGCAGGAGAAGATCGAGCTGCCGCTGGATGCGGCGCTCAACAACCGAATACTCGAGGTGACGGAAGATACGCCGATCCAGGCGGAGTTCAAAGTCACCTATTTCGAGGACGGCAAGCCCATGGCGTTCTCGCGCAACCAGCCGCTCAGGGTCTATTCGCGCAACGCCATCACCTGGGACGACCCCCGGCGCATCGCGAACTTCATCACGCCGAAGGATCCGCCGGTCCTCATGACGGCGCGCAGGGCGCTGGAGAAGCCCCCGAAGGGCCCGCCCGCGGCGCAATACCTCAACAGGAACCTCGTCACCGCGCTGCATCTCTGGGACGCCTTGGGGGCCCTGGGGGTGCGCTTCCTCTCGAGCCCGAACAATCCCTTCGAGAAGATGTCCGAGGACCCCGCCTTCCCGGTGGACTACACCCAGTTCCCGCGCGAGACCCTCAAGCGCAAGAGCGGCCAGTGCGACGATCTCTCGACCCTGTTCATCTCGATGCTCGAGGCGGCGTCGGTGAGGGCCGTGGTGCTGGACTATCCGGGGCACATGGCCATGATGTTCGACACCGGAGCCGCGGACCCGATGGAAGCCGGCCTGCCGGGGGACGAGCTCATCAAGTACGAGGGAACCCTATGGGCGCCGGTGGAGGTCACGATGGTCGGCTCGCCCTTCCAGGACGCCGCCCGCAAGGCCATCTTCGCCTACAAGGAGATGCTTGCGCAGGGGAAAGCGTCGGTCATCGACCCGCGCGTCGCGTGGCAGACCTACGAGATGGCGACCCTGCCGGAGGCGAAGGAGGATGCCGTCCCCGCGATCCCGGAGGAGGACGCGGCCGTGCGCTTCGACGGCGAGATCAAGGTCTATCTCAAGGGGCGCTTCGACTATCTCGCCAAGAAGCTTGAGGCTAGGATCGCCAAGGACCCCAAAGACGTCGATTCCATCAACGCCCTCGGCGTCGTCTGCTTCCAGCACGGGAAGCTCGATGAGGCCGACAAGATGTTCGCCAAGGCCCTGGAGGCCGAGCCCGGCAACGCCGGGGCGCTCAACAACATCGGCAACCTGGCCTTCCTCGCAAGCCGCTACGAGGAGGCGATGTCGAGCTACCTGAAGGCCGCCGAGGCGGATCCCTCGGACGGGGGAATCTGGATGAACCTCGCGGCCGCGGCCTTGGGCGCGAAACAGAGGGAGAAGGCCGAGGAGTTCGTGAAGAAGGCGGTGGAGGCGGACCCGTCGCTGAAGGCGCCGGCTCAGGAGCTGTTGAAATAGCCGTTCCGGGAGGAGGGGTATGACCAGAATCGTAATAGGCGCCGTTCTGCTGTCGCTCGTCATTGCCGCGCCGGTCTTCGCCGCTGAAAGCGCGCCGGAGAAGCCCGCCCAAGCCGCGAAGCCGAAGGCCAAGTCCGGGCTTAAGTGGTTCAAACAGCTGATGCAAGGGCTTCAGAAATCCGCCGTCGAAGGCCACCACCGCAAGGTCCGCATCTCGGCCGTCGCCTCGGTCCGCGGCGAGCCTCAGGAGAAATCCAAGGGCCTCTACTGGAAGGGCTCTCTTTCGGAGAAGCAGGCCGCGCAGTACGACAAGGAGCGCCAGGAGTTCGCCGCGGCCGTGGAATTGATCATTGCGGGGAAGCTGGATGAAGGCGGAGCCAAGCTCGACGCCTTCGAGGGTGATCATCCGAAGAGCAAGCTTCTCAAGGAGGTCCAGGACGCGCGCCGGAAGCTCCAAGATCTCAAGAAGCAGGATCCAGCCGGCGAGAAGGGCGCGGAAACGGCCCCGGCGGTCGAAGAGAAGAAGGAAGCCCCGGCGCAGGCGCCGGAGAATAAGTAGGACGGTGGCGGATTCATGGAGGTTCAAGGCATGAAGCATGGACAGGCGTTTCGTCTGGCGGTGGCGCTGCTCGGCGCGTGGCTTTGCGCCGGGCCGGCGCATGGAGAGCCGTCCGGCGCCGGCCCAATGGGCTCCTCGCCGGTGGGCGAACCCCGGCCGGCGATCGGGGGCGAGGGCAATGACCTGCCCTGGACGTTCAAGCTCAACGGTAGCGCCGGCGCCGCGACCGTCACGAATCCGGCCAACGGGAGGACGGAGATCTTCAACACGCTCTCCCTTCAGCCCGAGCTGGGCTGGCGCAAGTTCGGCCTGGGGCTCGACCTCTACGTCTACTTCGACACGAACGGCAAAGCGCGCGAGCGGGACTGGGAGAAGGCCAGGGACCTCGTCAACAAGATCTGGTACGTCCGCTGGGGCCGCAAGGGCGACCCTCTCTACGCCAGGCTCGGCGGGCTCTCGGGGGTCACGCTGGGACACGGGTTCATCATGGGCGGCTATACCAACCGCCTGCGCTACCCCGACATCCGCCAAGTCGGCGCCGTGCTCGACTTCGACCTCGACTACGGCGGGGCGGAGTCCGTGGTCGCGGACATCCAGCGCGCGACCCTGCTGGGCGGCCGGGTATACGTCCGTCCACTGCGCGGAACGAAGCTGCCCTTGCTCAAGGGCCTGGCCTTCGGGGTGAGCGGCGTCACTGACCGGGACCCGGATTCGGACAAGGGCTCCCATGACGACCAGGTCAGCGTCTACGGCGCGGACATGGAGCTGCCCCTGGCCTCCAACGACATCTTCTCGGCGAAGCTCTACGGCGACGCGGCCATGATGCGGCTCGGCAAGCGCTACACGGACCGGGGGAGCAAGGACAACGGGAAGGGCTTCACGGGCGGAGTGGGCGGGAAGGTCCTGTTCTTCGACTACCGGGCCGAGATGCGCTCGGCCGACGCCAACTTCGTGCCGACGTTCTTCGACGGCTACTACGAGATCGACCGCTCCACGGGCGGGGCGCGGAAAGCCGACCTCATCCCCAGCAACGCCCTTCCCCGGAGGACCGGGCCCTTGGCTCAGCTCTCCGCGAACATCCTCGACAAGATCCGGGTAAGCGGCACCTACGAGAGCCTCAACTACGATCCGATGGGGATCTATCCGCGCGTGCGCGGCGAGGTGCGGGTGGACCCCTCCCTGTTCCTGGGCAAGTTCGAGGCCACCTCACAGTACGAGCGGCGGCGCCTGAGCAAGTTCGGGGACCTCGGGCGCACCCGCAATACGGATTCGATCCTCACGACCGAGCTCGCCTACCTGGTCGGAGCGAACCTGCGCCTGGTGGCCGTGTTCAAGCAGACCTATGACGAGCTGGGCCGGTCGGTGAGGTCCACGCAGCTGAGGGCGGATGTGAGGTTCTGAGCGGGCTACTTCGGCTGGGCGCCGGTCCGGACCTTGTCTACGATCTTCAGTAGCTTGTGGCGCTCGCTGAAATGCGGATCGAAGGAGACCCCGTAGAGCCAGGAGCTGCCGGGCTTCCCGGCGCCCTCGATCCTGCGGACGATGACGGAGCGGATGGCGACGGTCCCGTCCTCGATGGGGAGCTCGACGTGCACGTCACGGCGGTCGATGCGGGCCCGCATGGAAAGCAGCGCGCCGCCCATTCCGATGTCCCGCGCCACGGCTGGCACGGCCTCGCGCCAGCCGGGCACGCGGACGAGGACCACGAGGCTGCAGGGGTGGCGGGTGTGGATCCTGTTGGATGGCTGCATGGAGCCTTTCCGGCCTTATTAAGGATACAAAATTTCCGAGGGCAGCGTCTCTCTCTCTCTCTCCCTTCGGAAAGGCAAGCATCAGGCCCATGCCCGGCCATAGGTCCTTCGGCCCAGGCATGGGACCATCGCCCAGGCGAAGCAGGCCAAGGCGCAGGCGGCGTGGACCGCCAAAGAATCGGACAAGCTGATACAAGCCGCCCTGGCGCGTCTGCGCGGCGCAGACGACAAAGCCTCCGTCCGGGAACTGGAGAGCTACAACAAGAAACTGCAAGAAGGCCTTGACGCGGCCGCAAAGGCTTTGGGCAAGGGGCTTGAGGCGAAGAGCCTGGACAAGAAGCTGATGCCCAATCTCGCAGCGGGATGCGGGAGCATTCTGGCCGTCAAGCTTCCGACCCGGAAGGAAGCGGGCGAGCAGCTTGCGTGCGCGCACGCCGCGGTCGTAGAGGTCGAGATAAGGCCGGTCGAAGGGGAAGTTGCGGCTCTTCTCGGCGGCAGCGTGGTCAAAGGCCCATTGAGCCAAGCCGCGGACGACGGCGATACCGGCATCGCCCGCGGGCAGGTCGTGGGACTCGGGCTCCTGCTGCTGCCAATCCCGGAAGCCCTCGCGGGCAGTTTCCAGTTCGCCGCCGAGCTCGCGATTCATATCCCGGGCGAAGGTTCGTAGAGCGCCGCGCATCTTCAGGCGGCGGAGCGCGTCGCGCAGCGCGTCGTGCCCCGGTTTGAGCAGGTCGCGGCCGATGTCGGCGAGGAAGTGGCTGTGGCAGCCGAGCACCTTGGGTCTGGCGCTCAGGCCGGCGACCAAGTCTTCGCAAGCGGATATCATGGCCTTGCCCAGGTCGCGCATAACGGCGCAGGGCTCGCCGAAGCGCTGGATCGTCAAGCGGGCGCAGGCGAGGATCGCCTCGGCGTTCTCGGTCGGGATCTTCCATGATCCCAACGCCCACCGGCGCCATCCTGCGAGGATC
>JACRDO010000039.1 GCA_016212885.1 Elusimicrobiota bacterium
CATGGGCGCGCTCTACAGGGTCCCGGAGGCTCCGGGTCTGGCCCTGGGCCTGGCTGTGCAGAATATCGGGCCCACCGTGAAGTTCCAGCAGGCGAGCGAGAACCTGCCGCTGAACATCCGGATGGGGGGCGCGTACGCGTTTACCGTGGGAAGGCAGAAGAGTGCGCTGGCCCTGGACGTCACGAAGGAGCGCAGCGAGGGGGCCCTGATCGGGTTCGGGGCCGAGACCATAGTGGCCAAGGCGTTGGCCCTGAGGCTGGGCTACAACACGCGCAACGCGGCCGGGCCAGGAGTGAGCGTGGGGGTGTGGTGGCTCTTGAGCAATTTCAGCTTCGATTACGCGTTCGTCCCGTTCGGGGACCTGGGCAACGCGCACCGCTTGAGCGTAACCCTGAGGTGGGGGGAGGGCGGCGCGAGAGCGGAGAGGGCGTACAGGCCGCCTGCGCCCAAGCCTGAGCCTAAGCCTGAACCGAAGAAGGAAAAGAAGGCGGCTGAAGCCAAACCCGCTCCAGCGCCGGCTGCGCCCGCGGCTCCTGCCGCGCCCTCCGCGCCTGCGAAGATTCAAGAGCCGAAAAAAGTCCCGACTCGACCTCCGGACACCGGGCTCGATATCTCCGAATAGGTCTTAGTCTGCTAAGGATCGGGCACAGGCCCGACAGGCTCGCCGTCCACGAGCACGCGCCGGATACGGGCATTCCAAAGCGTCTGAGGCTTCCCGGGATCCGCTCCAGGCTCCAGGATCACGATGTCCGCGGTAGCTCCCTCGACGATGCCCTCGAAATCCTTCTCCAGTCCGAGAGAATAGGCAGGGCCGTAGGAATACGCGCGCAGAGCCTCCTGAGCCGAGAGCGCCTCGCGGCTGTTCCACCCGCCTTCCGGCAAGCCTTGGCGGTCCTTGCGGGAAACAGCCATTGCGAGCCCCTCCAGCGGGTTGGCCGAGACCACGGGCCAATCGGACCCGAAAGCGAGGACCGCGCCGCTGGAGGCCAGCGAGTTCCAGGCGAACCCCCTGCCGCGGCGCTCCGGGTCCAGGCTCTCGGGCCACGCGCCAACGTCCGGGTCCGGGAAGGCCGGCTCAGCGTGGAGCGGCTGCATCGAGGCTGCCACGCCCAGGGCCTTGAAGCGCCGCAGGTCATCCGGGCTCACGACCTCCGCGTGCTCGACCCGGTGCCGCGCGGAGATGGGCGGACAGCGCCGGGCCGCATCCTCGAAAGCGTCGAGAGAGAGCCTCACCGCGGCGTCGCCGATGGCGTGGAGAGCCACGGCAAAGCCGCGGCACTGGGCCCGGGCCACGAGCGTCTTCAGCTTCTCCGGCTTGATCAGCGGCTTTCCGCGCTTCTGCGAACCCGGGTAAGGCTCCAGCAGGAAGGCGGTATGGGTCTCCAGCACGCCGTCCACAAAGCCCTTCAGGTGGCCCAGACGCAGGAACGGGGAGGCGCTGCGGCGCCGCAGGGCGTCATAGGCATCCAGGTCCCCCTCGAGCGGAAGGGAGACCGCTGCGCGGATCAGGAGGCGCTTCTTCTTAAGGAGGGCCGCGAGGTCCTCGTACTCGCCGGGGTCCGAGGCCATGGTCTGGATGGAGGTGAGGCCCAAGGAGAGGCACAAGCGCAGCCCCCGCTCCAGAGCCAGGAGTCTTTGAGCGCGGCTGGGAGCGGGCAGGGCCTTGTCCAAGAGCTCGAAGGCGTCCTCAAGCAGGATGCCGGAGGGCTGCCCGCCGGGCTCGCGGATGATGCGGCCTCCGGCCGGGTCCGGGGTGTCCGGGCCGATGCCCGCCAGCTTCAAGGCTCGGGTGTTGAGCCAGTAGGTATGCCCATCGCAGCTCTCCAGCGCGGCGGGACGCTCCGAGACCGCCTTGTCCAGGTCCTGCCTGGTCGGAAAGCTCTTCGGCGGGGCCAGCTCGTAAGCCCAACCCCGGCCGAGGATCCACGGAGCGCGCGGATGCTCGCGGGCGTAGCGCTCGATCGAAGCCTGGGCCGAAGCCATGTCCCGCGCCCCGGAGAGGTCCGCCTGCTTCAGGGAAAAGCCGCCGTCTAGAAGATGGAGGTGGGCGTCGTGGAAGCCGGGAAGGACCCAGCCTCCCTCCGCGTCGATCAGACGCGCCCGCGGAGCGCGATCGCGCAGGCCGGTCCCTACGGCCGCGATCCGGCGGTCCCTGACCCAGATCTCGCCGAGCCCCCCGGAGGTCCGGGCATGGATGATGAGCAAGCCCGGGTCATCGGCCGACCCTGCGCGGCGAGCGGCGCGCTGGGAAGCGCCGTCCCCGGAGGGCTGCTGTTCTCCATTCCCGGAGGGGACGGCGCACGATGCGGGGAAGATGGCCAGGAGAACGGCCAGCGCGCTGCGCATCGGCATATGATAGGACATCGCGGGCGAAGGCGGAACGAGAAACAACCTGGGCCTTTGGCCCCGCAAAATTCGGGGCCCTCCAACCCTTATCGTTTTCCAGGATTTCAGGTATCATGAATCAACGTACCGAACATCAGAAATGCGTTGGTTTGGTACGTCCCTAACCTACGTCCAAACCTTCCAAACACTGTAGGTTTGGACGTATCGAACCTAAGTTGTTTGGAAAGTTCGATACGCCGTTTGGATGTTAGGGACGCCGAACGGAGGGGACATGCCGGCAATCCTAGCGTTCTTCCTCATCGCCCA
This sequence comes from Elusimicrobiota bacterium, assembly GCA_016212885.1. Taxonomy (GTDB): domain Bacteria; phylum Elusimicrobiota; class Elusimicrobia; order UBA1565; family UBA1565; genus UBA9639. Next base: position 2,653 of record JACRDO010000039.1, read on the forward strand.
GCCCGCTTTCGCCCAGCAGAAGCCTTGGACCCCGAGGTTCTCGCCCAACGAGGTCCGCTCCGCCCAGCAGGACCCGCGGGCCTATACCATCGACCCGGAATCTGTCCGCTTCATCAAGCTGGGCCCTGCGGTCATCGCGCAGGGCGGCCAGGCTGAGCCGCCCCTGCCGGATCCTGGCGGGAGCATCGACCCGAGCATGATCATCAACATCGCCAAGGAGATCTGGCAGATCATCCTGGACAACCAGCCGGTCGTGGACGTGAAGATCAGCTACGCGGCAGCTGTCCCCAAGGGGGTCGACCACTGGACCCAGCTCGCGGGCTGGCAGCCGCCGCAGGGCACGGTATACCAGTTCGTAGCCAAGAACATGTACGGGGCCAAGACCATCGACGTCAAATTCCAGGTCCTGCGCACGGCCGGCGGCAATTACAACGGCAAAGGCAAGTACCTCACGAACGTGACCGTGGAACCCCTGATGGTCTCGGTGAACTGGGGCTACAAGCTCTCCCTGGAGGCCTCGGTCCCGGCTGAGAGCATCGCCAACGTCGGCTCCACCGAGGACCCGATCGCCGGCATGGTGGCGGGCCTGCGCTGGGCCATCCACACGCCCGTCAAGCACATCGAGGGCAAGAGCCTCTACTACCTGCAGGGCGACGGGCTCTTCCGCGAGCTTGGCGGGCCGTTCCAGATCGAAGGCTTCGACGAAGTGAAGAACGTCCTGGAGTCGCTCCGGAAGCCGATCTCCTGGGATTAGCCAAGCTGTTTCATAGGCTTTAAGCTCCCGGCTGCCGAATCCATCTGGGCCTTCGTGCGCGCGCCTCTATGGGGACATAATGAGCGCAGTGCTTGGTTCCAAGTCCATAGCCGGCTTTTTGTCGGCCCTGCTTCTTCCGGCAGGGGCGCTCGCGCAGATCTCGTTGCTACTCCTGCCGCAGGACGATCCCCCGGGTCTCCGGGAAGGTCCACACCCAGGCCGCGCTTATCAGGGCGAAGCCCGCGGCAAGCCCGATGCCCTCGGAGACCCCGGCCCGCCCGGTCGAGAGCCCGCAGAGCCCGGTGCTCAAAGAATAGATGAGGATGGTCCAGGCCATCACCCTCTTGCGGCCGAAGCGGTCAGCCAAGCCTTGTTGTGGTTGAAGGACGCCCCCCAGTTCCAGTCCCGGCCGATGGCTTTGGCGAGATTTGTGCCGGCCCAAGGGATTCGCCGACGGAGAGACGGAAAGAGCAGTTGAACTTTTGCGACACTCTCAAATGGAGGCTTCTCAATGGTGTATGATTATGGCGAACAGGAAAGACTTGAATACTTGAAGCATCAACAGGAACTCGAGACGCAATCTTCCGAAGTGTGGTTTGCAACGGAAAAGTTTACGAATGTCTTCGGAAGTATCACCTATACTATGAAGCCGCCGTTTCTGCGCGCGCCGCGAAGATTTATATCGGAAGACACCGGGTACGGCGCGCATATTTCTTGTAGCTCTGAGCGGTGAGCTCTGAGCCACGACCTCATGAGGAACGTTGACGACAAGCTCAC
>JACRDO010000007.1 GCA_016212885.1 Elusimicrobiota bacterium
CGGCGAGGAATCCTCGGCTTGATCGCCCGCATAAGTCTTATGCAAAACGAGAAGCCCCCCCCCCCAGACTCACGAATACCAACAGGCTCAACAGGATGCAGGAGCTTCGGGCCCTGCGAAGCGGCGCGGCAAGCATAAGAAGATTATACAGGTCCTTCGTCCCCCATGCCTGGGCCGAAGGACCTATGACCGGGCATGGGCCTGAGGCTTGCCTCTCCGAAGCAGACGATGGGCCTCCCAAAACAAGCATCGCCTCGCTACCCCTGCCCGTACCCGACACTGAAGTTCGCGTCCATGCCTTCTATTGCGTCCTGGCGCTGACGTTGACCTCGCTGCTCCAGAGGACGCTGTGGGGATTTTCGATGAGACCGCCAACCGCGGCCACATCTTCGTCGGCACTTCCCACGACACTCCGGCCTTCGCGGCCGATTGCATCTCGCGCTGGTGGAAGGTCGAAGGCCGCTCCCGCTATCCCCGCGCCGGCCAGATGCTCATCCTTGCCGACAGCGGTGGTAGCAACGGCTCACGCCCCCGAGCATGGAAGTACAATCTGATGACCAAACTCTGCGTCCCTCACGGACTGACGATAACCACGTGCCACTACCCACCCGGCGCCTCGAAGTGGAACCCCATCGAGCACCGCCTCTTCAGCCAGGTCTCCAAGAACTGGGCAGGCGAGCCGTTGGCCACCCTCGAAACCATGCTCAATTCCATTCGCACAACCAAGACCGAGACTGGTTTGCGCGTCCGAGCCACGCTCATGAAGGGTGATTACCCGAAGGGAATCAAGCCGACTGCCACGGAAATGGCGACGCTGCCCATCCGACCCCACGACATCCTTCCAGAGTGGAACTACACCATCGCCCCACCAGAAAATGGGAAATAATTCTTGCGCGGCCCCTTATGTTCCGGGACTCCGGCTCACTCCCATTCCTGGGACTTGGCTTCGGCCCTATCCTTGAAATCGCAGGCCCTGCTCTTCAGGCAGCCTTTGAGCAGGATCCTCGCCGTGGCTTGGCTGCCCTTCTTGCCCACGGCCGGGGAGCCGTAGGCCATGAGCAGGGCCCGGACGTAGAACAGGTTGGAACGCATCCTCAGGGCGTCCAGCCCGCCCTTGGGTTCCCCTGCCGCTTCGACGTTCGCGGCAACCTCGGTGAACCGTTCCATGGAATCCTGGAACATGGATGAGGCCTTCGCGTAAGTCTTGGCTGACTCAGCCTCAACGGCAAGATTGTAGCGGGCGAGGCAGAGGTTGTAATAGGCCGCCATGCGCCGGTACGCGCTTTCCATGTCCGGGGACTTGTTCTTCTCCGCTTCGTCGAGCCAGTAGGGGGCGTCCTTCTCCACGGGAATGGTTTCGACCGCCGGCGGCTCGATCGCCAGCCGATCGTCCGCCAGCGGATCGCCTGCCAGCGGATCGTCTGCCGGCGGCTCAACTGCCGGCTTCTTGGCTGTCGGCTTCTTGGCGGCTTGCGGCTTGGCTATCGGCTTCTTAGAGGCTGGCGGCTTCGCGGCCGGCTTCTTGACGGCGCGCTTGGACGCGCCGTCCTCGGAGGGCTGCCGTTCTCCTTTCCCGGAGAGGGCCGCCGGAGGCTCGACCTTGCGGGGCGTTTCCCTGGCCGCCGCGGGGGCCGCGCGGCTATGGAGCACGGCATTACCGCGCGGTCCCTGGCTTCCAGCAGCGCCAGGGGCCATGCGGATCGGGAAGAATTCTCCAGCGGCTCTCTTCACCATCTGCGCGATGTCCTTTTCGCCTCCGGAGACGATGCGCTCGACCGATGTGCCGAGAGAGACGTCGACGAACTTCAGCGAAACCCGCAGCGCGCCCGACCGCTCCACCTCTCCCAAGACGACCTTCTCCGCGCCCATGTTCCTGCCCAGCATGACCGCCTCCACGGCATCGTTCCCGCGAAGCGCCCGCTTCCCAAGGGCCTTGTCAATCTGCGGCTGGTCCACCACTTTAATGCCCGGGGCTTGGGCCAGGGCGTCCGTCAAGGAATCTTGGATGGATTCCGCCTGTTCGGCGATCTCCGGAGGATAGCGGAAGTCCGGGACCGCCACCCGCATCGGCTCCTCGGCTTGGGCCGCAGGGGAGAGAGACAAGACCAGCAATGCCGCGAAAACAGCCCTCATCCAGAAGATATCAACCTGAAGCCGTTGAATCACCCGCTCAGCTTCTTGTAGAAGTCGTTCCCCTTGTCGTCGATGAGGACGTAGGCGGGGAAGTCCGCGACGTCGATGCCCCAGACCGACTCCATCCCGAGGTCCGGATAATCGACCACTTCGACCTTTCGGATGCATTTCTCGGCCAATAAGGCCGCGGCTCCGCCCGTCGAGCCCAGATAAAAGCCGCCATGCTTTTTGCAGGCCTCCGTCACCTGGAGGGTCCTGTTCCCCTTCCCGATCATCACCATCGACGCCCCTTGCGACTGGAACAGGTCCACGTAAGCGTCCATCCGTCCCGAGGTCGTGGGCCCGAAGGAGCCCGCGGCCTTGTCCTTCGGCTTCTTCGCCGGCCCGGCGTAATAGACCGGGTGGTTCTTGAAGTAGTCCGGGATCCCCTTGCCGGAATCCAGGCGCTCCTTGAGCTTCGCGTGAGCGATGTCCCGCGCCACGATGATGCGGCCCGTGAGCAGGAGCTGGGTGGAGACCGGGCGCTTGGACAGCTCGGCTCGGATCTCCTTCATCGGCCTATTGAGGTCGATGCGCGCCGCCTTGTCGTCCCCGAAGCCTTTCCGGTACTGCTCCGGGATCAGGCGCCCGGGTTCCCTCTCCATCTGCTCCAACCAGACCCCGCCCTTGTCGATGCGGCCCTTGATGTTCCTGTCCGCCGTGCAGGAGACCCCCATGCCGATGGGGCAGGAGGCCGCGTGCCTGCTCAGGCGGATGACCCGGACGTCGTGGGCGAAATGCCTGCCGCCGAACTGCGCGCCGAAGCCGGACTTCCGAGCGGCATCGAGCAGCTCGGCTTCCAGCTTCAGATCCCTGAAGGCCCGGCCCTGCTCGTCGCCGCTCGCGGGCAGATGATCCAGGTAGCCGGCCGAGGCCAGCTTGACGGCCTTCAAGGTCGCTTCAGCCGAAGTCCCCCCCACCACGAAGGCGACATGGTAGGGCGGGCAGGCCGCTGTCCCCAGCGTCTTCATCTTCTCGACGAGGAACTTCTTCAGGTTCTGGGGCGTCAAGACCGCCTTGGTCTCCTGGAAGAGCACCGTCTTGTTCGCGGACCCGCCGCCCTTGGCGATGAACAGGAACTCGTACGCCATCCCTTCCGTTGCGTAGAGGTCGATCTGCGCGGGGAGGTTGCTGCCGGAGTTCTTCTCCTCGTACATATCGCCGGGCACGACCTGCGAGTAGCGGAAGTTCTCCTCCGCATAGGCCTTGAGCACGCCCTTGGAGAGCCACGCCTCGTCCTCCTCGCCGGTCCAAACCTGCTGGCCCTTCTTGCCGACGATCGTGGCCGTGCCGGTGTCCTGGCAGTTGGGCAGCTCATAGCGCGCGGAGATCTCGGCGTTCTGCAGCAGCTCGAGGGCCACGGCCTTGTCGTTGCGCGAGGCGTGGGGGTCATTCAGGATCGCGGCGAGCTGCTCTAAGTGCTTGGTGCGAAGCAGGAATCCGACGTCGCGAAAGGCCTGGTGGGCCAGCGCCGCGAGGGCCTCGGGCTCGACGACGAGCATTTCCCTGTCCCTGAATTTCTCGACCCGCACGCAGTCTTTGCCGAGGCTCCTATAGCGCGTCTCGTCCTTGCCGAGCTGGAAGGTCTTGCGGTAGACGAACTCTCCGGCGGTCGTGGCCGTCATGGTCACCTCTTGAGGCAGTTGTGGCGCCAGTCCAGGACTGCGGCAAGCTGGGAGTCGCCGTCCAGGCCGCCCTCGACTAAGACCTGCTCCCAGCTCCCGCTGCCGAGGAAAGCGCCGCGCTTGAAGGAATGCAGCGACCTCTTTAAGCCCTCCGCCGAGCGCACCCAGCGCCAGAGGGTCGGCAGGGTGAAGTCGGTGATGCCGAGCGCGTGCTCGCGGTTGCGCATGGGGAAGAGCTCCTCCTGCTCACCCGGAGGCAGAAGGTCGAAGAGCTCCGCGCTCGTCACGTAGAAGACGTTCATCCGCGGCTTGACCTGGTCCAGCTTCGGCAGCACCTCGCGCATGAACAGCGTCATGACCGCGCTGCCCTGCAGGACCACAGTCGCCTCATAATCCGCCCGGCGCACGCAGTAGACGCCCTTGACAGCTGCCGAGGCCGGGGGCATGTCCAGGGCCTTGCGGTCAGGGATCACGTCGGCCGGGCGCGCGACGAAAGGGCAGAAGACGGAGGGCCGGGCCGCGAGGCCCGCGCAAAGGAGGGGCCAGACCTCCTGCGGGTCCCAAGGCGTGGCGGTGATGCACACGCCCTTGGGGAAGTTCTCCTGCAGGAGCTGGAGGGCCTGCGGGTCCGCGTGGGTCGGGCCGTCCTCGCCGGTCTTCGGGCCCGCGTGGGCGTTGATCATGATGAAGGGGCGGGAGGGCTTGCCGTCCACCGAGCGCCGCGCCTGCTGGCCGATGCCGTGCAGACGGGCCGCGATATGCTCGAGGGCCGCGATGAAGCCGGAATAGGAGCTCGCGGTCCCGATGTGGCCCCCGTAGGCCGAAAGCCCGGACATCATGGCGCCCATCGCGTCCTCGCAGATGCCGCCGACCGAGGCCAGCCTGGAGCCGGGGTTCTTCTTGGAATGGTAGAAGCC
>JACRDO010000040.1 GCA_016212885.1 Elusimicrobiota bacterium
GAGCCGCTTGCCCCCCCGGCCGCGGAGGGGGCTGAACAAGAAGCCTACGAGAGCCCCGGCCGCATACCGACCGGCTACCGCATCATCCGCCAGATCGGCTCCGGCGGAATGGGCGCGGTCTACGAGGCGGAGGATGTATCGCTCCAGCGCCTGGTCGCCATCAAGCGCATGCGGGATGAGATCCGCTTAGACCCGCGCGAATGCGAGCGCTTCCTCGCGGAAGCCCGCACCGTAGCCAAGCTCAAGCACGAGAACATCATCGAAATCTACCACATCATAGAGAACGAGGGCGAGGTCTACCTGGTCTTCGAGCTGCTCGATGGCCGCACCCTCGACGGGCTCTTGTGCGAGCGCCGGCGGCTCCCGCTCGACTACGTCCGCGCCGCCCTGCGGCAGATCTGCGCCGCGCTCGGCTACGCCCACGAGCGCGGCGTCATCCACCGGGACCTCAAGCCATCCAACATCATGATCACGAAGGAGGGCCGGGTGAAGGTCATGGACTTCGGCGTGGCCCGCCAGACCCAGGACGCGATGAACCGCCTTTCGATGACGGGCGCCGTAGCGGGAACGCCCCCCTACATGGCTCCCGAGTCGGAGACCGGCGTCATCCGCAAGGAATCCGACCTCTACTCCCTCGCGATCCTGCTCTACGAGACCCTGTGCGGCGAGCTGCCCTTCAGCGGCACCGGGGCCGGCATCCTGCTCACCAAGCTGAACATGAGCTACGAGCCCTTGAGCCGGCGCGTCCAAGGCCTGCCGCCCGGCATCGACGCGTTCTTCGCCCGCGCCCTGCACTCGGACCCCGAGCGCCGCCCGCGCACGGCGGCCGAATTCGCCGCGGCTTTCGAGGAGGCGGCCGCGGCCCCGCCTAAAGCCACCTGATCTTTATAAAATGGTATAAACCACAGTCATGGGAATTCTGCGGAGCCGCGAAGAGCAAATCCCGGTCACCTGCGCGGTCATAAACGACTCAGGCCGCCGCGACTTCTTCAACAAGGTGAGGAAGAAGGCCGGCAGGGTCGAGCGGATCGCACAGGTCTGCGGGGTCTCGGCCTCCACCGTGTCGGACTGGATGAGCGGGCAATGCCTCATCCCCTACCATGCCCTCCAGCGCATGGCCCAGGAGTTCGGCGTCGAGGCTCCCCGGGTGAGCGAACTGCGCCGCGAAATGCAGGCCGTCAGCGAGGTTCGGCCGGCCGCGCGGCCCCGCCCCGCCCCCGCGCCGAAGCCGGCCAAGGCGCAGGCGCGGCCCAGGGCCAAAGCTCCTCGCGGCAAGCAGCAGGCCCGCAAGCCGACAGTCGCCCAGAAGTCCGCTTCGCCCCGGCCGCCCCCTACTGGAGCGGAAGAACGGCGCCCTCCGGGGACGGCGCTTCCCAGAACGCGGCCGCCCCGCAAGCCAGCGGCCAAAGAACGGCGCAAGAAGGCTCCGGCCCAGCCGCACAAGAAAGCGGTCCCGGCGCCGAAAGCGAAATCCGGCGAGGTTAAGTATTCGGAGCAGCTCGCCTACTGGACCGGAGTGACCTTCTCGGCCGGCCGCTGCGAGGGCACGGAGCTGCGCTTGGCGGCTGACCGGCGCATGGGGCAGAACTTCGCCGGCGCCTGGGCGCGCCTGACGGAATCGCTCTTCGGCGCGAAGCCTGTTCTTTCGATGACGGAAGACCGCCGCGCGCAGATCGCCGCTCTGCCAATGGGCGCGGCCGGGGACTTTATCGCAAAGCTCGGCCTCAAGCCCGGTTCAGGCCCCGCCGAAGCGCCGGCCGCACCGCGCTGGATCTGGTCGAGCCCCGCGTGGAAGACCGCGTTCCTAAAGGGCGCCGTGGACGCCGCCTCGCACTTCCACCGCACCCCGGCCGTCAAGCTCCTCGGGCTCTCCGAGGCCCTGCGCAAGTCCGTGCACAAGATCCTCTCATCGCTCGCTTTCGCGCCGAAGCTCCCCCCGGACGGGACCGTCTCGATCGAGGGCGCGCAGGAGGTCGAAAAGTACTTCGAGTCGGTCGGAACGGGGAACTTCAAGCTCCGCGACCAGTTCTCCGCTTTCCGCAAGTCGCGCTCCGGCGCCGGCCGCCCCAGGCGCCGCCATCCGGCCCCAGAAGAGGCCGCGCCCGCGCAGGCGCCCGCTCCCGAAGAGCCTGCCGCCGTCTCTGCGGAGCAGGAGGAGGCCGCCCCGCAGGAGCTTCCCGTAGAATCCGAGGCGCCTGAGCAGATCGACATCCCTCTGCCGGACGCGACGCCCTCCAGCGACTACAGCGACTGAATTAGAAAGTTAATGCCGGATTAAGCGGCGCCTCAGGCGGGCATAATGCCCAAAGGCTAGACTATGGGCATGAAAGAGCCCAGGACGACGGCGCCCGAAGGCCTGCGGCAGGCGGCCTACGACTGCAACAACCACCTGGCCTGCGTCCTGGGGCTCTTATCCTTGGCCCGGCGGATGCGGCCGGAAGACGAAGAGCTTCCCATCGTTCTCGCCGATGCCGAAAGCGCCGCGGGCAAGCTGCGTCAGGACATCCTGCGGCTCTTCCACGCCGGCGGGTTTGCGGCCATAGAGGAACGGGCTTTCACCTTGCGCCGGAAATGCGGGATATGAGGAGTGCGCCATGAGCCAGAGGATATTGGTCGCCGACGACGAGGAGGCGATGCATCGCCTCATATCCAGGACACTGACGACCAGCAACCGCGAGGTGGTGGCCGCCTCGGACGGCGCCCAAGCTCTGGAACTGGCCAGGACCTTGGGGCCGGACCTCATCGTCCTGGACGTCAAGATGCCGCGCAAGAGCGGCTGGGAGGTGCTCAAAGAGCTGCGCGGCCATGCTCTTACCCGGGCCATGCCTGTCATCATGCTCACCGGCTGCGGCAGCATCTGCGATGAGGTGGCTGGGCTGGATATGGGCGCAGACGACTATATCGCCAAGCCCTTCCAGCCCGAGGGGCTGCGCGCCCGGGTGATGAGCATACTGCGGCGCACCCAGCTTGACCTCTCCGTCAATCCCCTGACCCGTTTGCCCGGCAGCCCGTCCATCGAGGCCGAGGTGAACCGCCGTATAGCCGGGCAGCTCCCCTTCGCCTTCCTCTATGCGGACATCGACAATTTCAAACCCTACAACGACTGCTACGGCTTCGCCCAGGGAGACAAAGTCATCTGGGCCACGGCTCATGTCCTCGCGGAGAGCATCCGCGCCGGCGAATCCGCGGACGCCTTCCTGGGCCATGTCGGAGGCGATGATTTCGTCATGGTGACGGACATAGCGGCCGCTCCGCATCTGGCCCAGCGCGCGGTCTCTCTTTTCGACCGGAAGGCGGTGGCCTTCTACGATCCGGCCGACCTGAGCCGCGGCTATATCGAGGCGCAGGACCGCCAGGGAAGGAGCCGCCGGTTCCCCCTGCTGACCCTGTCCATGGGCGTGGCGACTTCAGAGCGCCGGCGCCTCGACCACTACGCCAAGGTGGTCTCCATCGCCAACGAGATGAAGTCTTTCTGCAAGTCGCAGCCGGCCGACCGCTTCAGCCGCTTTGCTTTCGACCGCAGGCGCGACCCGCATGATTTAAGCGGGATTTGACCGCAAGCATAGCGCCGGAGGCCCCAAATATTCCACACTTGGCGCAAGGGGGCGTCATGGCGCTGAAAGCATTGGTGGTTGACGATGACCGGGCCATCCTGGGGATAGTCAAGCGATATCTGAGCGCCGGCGGAATGTCCTGCGTCGTCACGGATAACGGGTCCGAGGCGCTTATGTTGGTCCGGGAATCCCGTCCCGACGTCATCCTGGTCGACGCTGAGATGCCGGGCTTAGACGGCCACGCCGTCTGCCGGGTCCTGAAGAAGGAGGCCGCGACCCAAGTCATCCCGGTCATCATCATGTCCGGCGCCCGCATCAATGAGAAAGACATCCTGGCGGGCTTCCAGGGAGGCGCGGACGACTACGTGCTCAAGCCCTTCTCCCTGGCGGTGCTGATGGCGCGCATTCGGGCCGTACTGCGGCGCTATGAGGCCTCGGAGCGGGCCGATGAGAAGCTCAAACGGTTCGGCATAGAGCTCGACCCGGCCGGACGCACGGTCAAGATCCGCGGCAAGGACGTGCCCCTGACCCGCAAGGAGTTCGACCTGCTCACCACCCTCCTCAGCAAGGCCGGCCGCATCCTGAGCATTCCCTACCTTCTGGAGACCGTCTGGGGCTACGACCCGGCGGACTACAACGACCCGGGCACGGTCGAGGTCCACGTCTGCCACCTGCGCAAGAAGCTGGGCCCCAGGCTCGCCAAACGCCTCGTGGCCGTCATCGGCCACGGCTACAAGTTCGAGGGCTGATTCTACCCGGCACGGCTACACGCGCGAGCCCTTGCCCCGGCACAAGGCCCGGCGCACGACGCGCAGGAAATCCGTCCTGAGGAACGGCTTGGCGAGGATGGGCAGCGTCAGACGCGCCAATTCCCGGGTCAGCGTCTGGTTCAGGATGTCGCCCGTCACGAAGACGAAGGCCGGGGGCGTTTTGACTCCCTTGGCGGCTTCGACCAGCTCGGTCCCCTTGAACGGACCCATCTCCACGTCGGCCACCACCAGGTCGGCCTGCCCGGCGCGGATGCGGCGGGCCGCGTCCTCGAAGCCCGCGGCGGCCGCCGCCTCGATGCCGTCCTCCCTCAGCAGGCGCAGCATGAGCTTCACGATGTCCGGCTCGTCGTCTATGACGAGCGCCCGCGTCCCCGTGGCCGGGGGCGGCAGGTGCTGCAGCGGCGACGACTCCGCGGCCTTGACCCCTGGCGGGCACGGCGGGAACACGGCGGTGAAACGAGCTCCGCCTTCCGGGGATTCCCCGCAGCGCAGGCTGCCCTTCAAGACCGCGACGATCTCCGCCGAGATGGACAAGCCGAGCCCGGTGCCCTTCCCGGGCGGCTTCGTGGTGAAGAAGGGCTCGAAAATGCGCTCCCTCTTGGACGGGGGCACGCCTGGCCCCGTGTCCTCCACCTCGATGAGCGCCCCGCCCTCCGGCGTCGGGCGGGTCATGACCCGGATGACGCGCCGCCCCATGCGTCCCTGGAGGGCGTCGCAGGCGTTGCTGATCAGGTTGAAGAGCACCTGCTGTATCTTCTGGAAGTCCCCGGCGACCTCGGGGAGGGCGGGAGCGAGGTCCGCCTCCAGGTCGATCCGCTCCGTCTTGACCATGCGGTACTCGAAGAGCGCCAGCGTGGCCTGCACGATGTCGTTGAGCGAGACCCTCCAGAGCGCGGAGCCTCCGGGCCGCGCGAAGACGAGCAGCCCTTGGACGATGTCCCGGCAGCGCATGGCGCTGGAGTAGAGCGTGCGCAGATCGTCCATGGCCTCCGGCGGCAGGCCCGGCATGGAGTGCAGGAACTCGGCGAAGCCGATCACCCCGGTCAGGGGATTGTTGAGCTCGTGCGCCACCCCGGCGACGAGGCTGCCCACAGCGGAGAGCTTCTCGGCCTGGATGAGCTGGCTCTGCAGGCGCTTCCTCTCGGTGACGTCCTGCATGACCACGAACCACTCGCGCGCGGAGCCGGACAATCCCTCCCGGCCCGCCGCGCTGAGGGTCAGGTCCAGCCGGCGCCCGTCCCGCGTGCGTCCCGCGACGTCCGCATGCCGGATGACCCCTTCCGTCTCGATCCCCCGTTTGAAGTCGGCGTATGCCGCCTCATCGAGGATCGCGGCAAGGGTCCGTCCGCACGCCTCCGCGGTCTGGTAGCCGAAGAGCGCCTCGGCGCGCCGGTTCCAGAGGGTGACGAGGAAGTTCTGGTCTAAGCCCACGACCGCGTCCGGGGAGTTCTCGATCGCGGTGCGGTAGCGGGCCTCGGAGCGGACCACGGCGTCAAGGAGCTGGGCGTTCTCCAGCGCGAGCCCCGCCGCGCGGCAGAACAGGGCCAGGCTGCGGGCCTGCTGCGGCGAGACCGGTCCCTCCGAGCGCGGATTGTCCGCGCCGATGATCCCCAGCACGCGGTCCCGGCCCATGATCGGCGCCAGGCAAAGGGATTTCGTCTTCGCCTCGAAGACGAAATCCGGGTTGCAGCGCGGGTCGGCCGAGGCGTCCGGGACGCTGAGGGCCGAGCGGCTGCGGGCCACGTGCGCCAGGACGTCGTCGCAATCCATCGGGACCCTCCGCCGCCGGATGGACTCGTCCGTGAAGCCCACGGGTTCGGTGCCGTAGACGCACTCGCCCGCGATTTCGCCGCGCTCCTCGTCCACCCAATAGAGCGCTCCGCGCTCGAAGCCGAGCCCGGTCACCGCGGCCTCCAGGCAGGTCCGGCCGATCTCCCGGCGGCCGAGCTGGCGCAGGACCGCGTCGCTCATGCGCTGGAGAGCCGTGAGCTCCCGGATGCGGCTCTGAAGCTCCTCGCTGCGCTCCTTGAGCCGGTCCGCCATCGAGTTGAAGGCGTCGGCCAGGGAGGCGATCTCCCCGGGCTTGGAGATGCGCACGCGCCTGTCCAGGTCGCCCTCCGCGTACGCGTTGACCGCGGCGACGAGATTCTGGACGGGCTGCAGGGTGGAGCGCACCTGGATCACGATGGCGAGCAGCGTCAGGACGGATGCAAAAAGCGCCAGGACAAAGGCGACGTTCTTGACCAGGCGCAGGCCGCCGAGACGCTCGTCGCGGTCAGCTGTGAGGATCACGGACCACGACGTTCCCGGCACCGGGGAGGACGTGGCCAATAGGCCCGGGTCCGGACCCGAGAGCCCCTCCCACGCGCGGGGGCTGCGCCGGTCCGCCAGATAGCCCCGGCCCAGGGATATCCTTCCCAGGCGCCGGAGGAGGCCGTAGACATGCTTCAGGCTGTAGTCGAAGACGAGCGCGCCCCGGAAAGCGCCGGCTTCGTCGCGCAGCGGGGCTTCGTAGCGGACGACTGGCGAGCCGTGCCATGGGACGCGCCGTATTCCGGAGACGCACCTCTGTCCGGGCCGCAGGCGGCGGAGGGCGGCCAAGTCGGCAGGATCGAGCGCCTCCTTGGCCGCGAGCCCGATCTTTGCGTCGCGGATGCGGCAAATCTCCCGGCCGGAGGCGTCCACGTAGCTCAGTTGGGGATAGACCCCGGTCCGCCGCGCGAACTGCAGGAGCATGCGCTCGATCTCGTGCAGGTAGGCCCCGGCCTCCTGGAGGAGCCCGTACTCCAGGTTCATGTAGTGGTCCTTGAAGAGCGGCGAGGCGGAGACGGTGGCCAGGTCGTTGCTGCGCTGGTCGAGGCAGGCCCGTATCTGCTCGGCCGCGTTCTTGCCGAGCGCGTCGAGCTCCTTGCGCACGTCGCCGATGATCTGCCGGCGGGCCACGTGGTAGGTCGCCGCGGCGGTCGTGAGGACAGCGGCGAAGGTGACCGGCAGTATCCAGATGAGGAAGCGGGCGGTCAGGGAGATGCGCATGGGCGGGAGGTCCGGCTCCTAGCCTATCATTTCTTTCCGAGCTCAACGTCCGGGCGGCTCATATCGATTCCAGGACCGAAGACCGACAACACTTCCATCCGATCGGCCGAGGAGGAGAACGCATGCCAAGTCCCGGCGGGAATCCAGATACAATCGCCGGCTTTCAAGGACATCCTTCTCCCGCCGACCACTCCGCGCCCCCTTCCTGAAAATACATATGCCAATTCGTCCGTCCTGCGATGACGGACGGGCGGGTGCTGTGTCTGAGGAGGCATCCGGATGTGAAGGATGGAAATCCCCCGGAGCCTTCCCTGCACGGGCAGCAAACGCATCTCCATTCCGCCATCGATCCTGGGTCTCAAGCCGAGCACTCCCGTTTTGAACGCCTTCATCATTCCGATGACACCTTCGCGGTTTTCGACAGCTTGGCGGCATGCAGGAAATACGGCATTCCTGTAACGTACGGAATGAATAACGTGCCGTTGCGCACAGCGTAGGTCTTGATCTTCTGGTAAGTGAATATCCCGAAACTGTCCCGATGAATCAAGCGGTCGACGTCCCGCATAGCGGCCTCCGCAGCATCAGAGTTTGCGCTGGATACCACACGTTCCAAGGCCGCATCAAGCTCGGCGGAACGGGTGAGGGAGTACGGCGATTTGGAGTGGAAACAGAGGTTGGCAATGAAAAAGGCGTGGGCCATCGGGTCCGGGCAGCCGCCAAAGGCCATCTCGGGTTGATGCGCCTGTATCTTTTGCCAGATGTCGTCATCGGAAGCCCAGGTGATCTCCAGGTCCACGCCTACCTTTTCCCATTGCCTTCTCAGGATCAGCGCTGCGCGCTTGCTCACGATCTTGACCACGGCGCGGAGCTTCAAGCGGCCGCTGTGACCCGCCTCACGCAGCAATCTCCGGGCGCGATCCGGATCGTACGGATAAGGCAGGAGATCCGGATCATGCCCGACCTCCCCAGGCATACTGAGGGTCGCAAGCTCCTCCGCGTTGCCGAGCTGGTCGTAGCGGATGAGGTCCCTCTTGTCCGTCGCGAGATTGAGGGCTTCGCGCGCGCGGCGGTCCCGCAGAGGCCCAGCGTGCGTGTTCAAGGGAAACCCAATGGTGTAGAACGTCGGCTTCTTCACCACCGAGGCCTTCCCGCTGCGCGCGATGCGGGAGGTCGCGGTGCCCGGCATCTCGGTCAGAAGGTCGACCTCTCCGTTGAGCAGGGCGTCGATCTGGCGGTTCTCGGGCAGGAACTCGAAGACCAGGCCCTTGAGCTTGGGATAGCCTTCCATCCAGTATGAGGGATTTGCCTCCAGGACGATGCGCCGCCCCTTCTCCCAGCGGGCGAAGCGGAACGCGCCGGTCCCGATCGGATGCCCGTCCAAGGCCTTGGGCCCGTTCTTGCGCACGTAGCCGGGAGGGACGATCAGGACGAAGGCCGCCAGCCGGTGCAGTAGCAGTCCGTCGGGCCGATGCGTCACGATCCTCACTGTGTGGGTGTCCACGACCACGGCGTCCTCAATGGTGCTGATGAAGCTGCGCGCCGGGAAACCGGTGGCGGGGTCCAGGTACCGCCGGATGCTGAAGCGCACGCTCCCCGCATCGAAGGGCTCGCCGTCGTGGAAAAAGACGCCGGAGCGCAGCTGGAACTCGACGGTCCTGTCGTCGAGCCTCTTCCAACTCCGCGCAAGGGCCGGCTCCACCCGTCCTTCCGGGTCGAGCCGGATCAGGCCGTCGAATATCTGCTGGAGGATGGTGTGGTTCTTCTCTGAGAATTGCCTTTGGGGATCCAGCGTCGCGGGATTCTTGGAATCGTCGCAGACGACCAGCACGCTTTCCTCCGCCCGCAGGGCGGGAGGAGCCAGGAGCACCAGCAGGACGAGCGCGGTCATCAACGCTTCACCCCGACCATGGCCTGCGTGCCGTTGGTCGCGCCCTTGGCGATGTCCATGCAGCGGATGCCGGCGAAACCGAGCCCTTCAAGCCATTGCCGGTATTCCTCGGTCGTATAGACCCGGCCCTTGCGCGTATAGGTCAGCATATGGACCGAGAACAGCGCGCCGAAGAGCGGTCCAGTTCTGTCGGGCCGCAGCATGAAGTCATGGATGACGACCCTGCCGCCGGGGCGAAGGGCCTGGCGCGCCTTGCGCAGGAGGCGGAGATTATCAGCCTCTCCTTCGTCGTGGGTCACGTGGGAGAGCAGGACCAGGTCCATGCTCCCGCGGCCGAAGGGCGCGGTATGGTAGTCCCCCGGACGAAGGCGGATGCGGCGACGCACGTCCTCCGGCTGCTCCGCGAGCACGGCCCGGGCGTGCTTGAGCGTGGAAGGCAGGTCCAGGAGCACGGCGGTCATGGACGGGTTGCGGCGCAGGAAGGCCGCGGAATAGGCCCCCGAGCCTGCGCCCACGTCGAGCATCCAGGCTCCGGGAGGGCAGGCCACGCGCCCGGCGAGCTCGCGGGCCGGCTCACGGGAGATATTCTGCATGCCGCGAATGTAGTCCCGGCCGAACGCGGTTCGGGAGGTGATCCAGCCGCGCAGGGACCGGTCCGGACGGCCCTTGCGCAGCACACTCCCGAGGCCGGACCATGCGCTCCAGAGGTCGTCCTGATAGCAGAGGTTGTCTAATAAGGAATAGGGACTCCCGCGGACAAGGGCTTTCCTGGACAACGGCGTGTTGGCGTAGCCGGCGCCGCGTTTGCGCAGGAATCCCAGGGCGCAGAGCGAATCCAGCATGATCCCGGTCGCCCGGATGTCGGTTCCGAGCGAACGCGCGAGTTCCCGCGCGCCCGCGGCCTTGCCGTCGAGCCTGGAGAAGAGGTCCAGCTTGGCCGCGGTGAAGAGCACCTTCGCTCCCCGGTAGCCCAGGATCAGGTCTCCGATGGCTGGAGTCTTCTGCAGCGAGACGGGCATCTACCTCTCCCCCGCCAGTACTTCCCGCACGACCCCGGGAACCGTCGTCGCAGTCTGGTCGAAGAACTTGTTCAGGGCCTCGATGCGCGAGCCCATGGGAGGCGCGGCCTCCATGTCCACCATCACCTCGACCACCGCGGGCCGCCGCGCCTTCAGGACCCGCGTCATGACCTCCGCGAGCTCGCCCGGCTTCTCCACCCGCGCGACCGCGGCGCCCAGGGAGGACGCGACGCCCGCCACGTCGATGGGACGCGAGAACTTCGACGTGGAGAACTTCCCGCCGAATTGAAGGCGCTCGCCGTGATGCACCATGCCAAGGCCCCCGTTGTTGAGCACCACCCACACGACCGGCAGGTCGTTCTCCACGGCAGTGTGGATTTCCATCCCGTTCATGGCGAAGGCGGCGTCGCCTATCACCGCGATTACGGTCCTCTCCGGCGCGGCCAGTTGGCCCCCGATGGACGCAGGACCTGCGTGCCCCATGGACGCCAGCCCCAGGTTTATATGGAAGGAGCCGGGCTCGTAGACCGGGAAGTAGTGCAGCATCCAGGCCATGACGTTGCCGATGTCCACGAACACGATCGCGTCGTGCGGGAGCGCCTCGCGCAGCTCGCGCACGGCGCGCTGGGGCTTGAGCGGCAGGGAGTCATCCTCCAGCGCGCCCGCATTGAGACAGCGCGGATGCTCCGCCTTGAAGTCCCTCAGCCGGTCCATCTCCCGCATGGGCGCGGACCCCGGGTCCTGCCAGCGCAGCTCCCGCTCCACCTGGAAGAGCAGCTCGGTCAGCACCGTCTTCGCGTCCCCCACCACCGGCAGGTGCGCGGGATAATTCTTGCCCATCTCGTGCGGGTCGGAGTCGATCTGGATGAGCGCGTCCTTGGGCCGCAGCCGCGCATCCCACGAGTTGGTGGACAACTCGCCCAGGCTCGTGCCAACGGTTATGAGCACATCGGTCTCCCCGGACAGGAAGTAGGCTTCCGCCTGCGGCGAGCCGGCGAAGCCGAAGACCCCCAAAGACAGCAGATGATCCTCGGGGAACACGCCCTTCCCCTTCGGCGACGTTGCGACCGGGATGCACAGGCGCTCGGCCAGGCGGCGGGCCGCCTCGAAAGCTCCGGAGAGATCGACTCCGTGGCCCAGCAGCATGGCCGGCCTGCGCGCGCGCACCAGGCGGCGGGCCGCCTCGCGCACGGAAGCGCGGTCGAAAGACTCCGGGGAGGCCCGGTAGCGGCCCGGCGACACCGCGTCCAGCGGGACCTTCCGCTTCATGAAATCGGCCGGCAGGCTCAGGTGCACCGGCCCCGTGCGGCCGCTCATGGCCGTGCGCAAGGCGAATCGGACAGTCTCCGCGATCTTCTCCGGATTGCTCAGCATCACGCTCGCCTTGGTCACGGGCTTGTAGAGGTCTACGAGGTCGATCCCGAATGGCGTGGACTCCTGGGCCGCGCCTTTCCCGAAATGGCTCGTCGCCACCAGCGCGCTCAGGATCAGCACCGGAGTGGAGTCCGCGCACGCGCAGGCTACCCCGGTCAGGGCGTTGGTGGCGCCCGGCCCAGTGGTAACACAGCACACCCCGAGGCCGCGCCGCACTCTCGCGTAGCCGTCCGCCATGAAGGCCGCGCCCTCCTCATGCTTGGAGAGCACCGGCCGGATCGTTGCGCGCTCGAAGAGCGCCTCGTAGAGCGGCATGAGGGGGCCGCCCGGGATGCCGAAGATGTGCCCGACGCCTTCTCCTTCGAGGTATCGGACGAGCACCTGCACCGCGGTGGGAAGGTCGGTTCGCGTCTCGGTCATGGCCGGACCTCCTGCTTCTGAGATATCTCCTCCAGCTCCAGTAGGTCCATGGCGGCCTCCTGGAAGATGTCTATCTGCAGGGGCTTGCGGAAGTAGCAGTCCGCGTGCGTCCTGAGAAAATACTCGTCCGCGGCCGAGAGGGCCTCGCCGGAAACCGCAATGATCTTCACGGGGTCGGTGTAGTCGTTGTTGCGCAGCAGCCTGCAGAGCTCCAGGCCGTTGACGTGCGGGATTCGGATGTCCAGGACCACCAGGTCCGGGGCGCGCTTGCCGATGGCCAGCAGGGCTTCCATGCCGTTGACGCAGGTCGTGATCTCGAGCTCCGGCAGCGGCTTGAGCGCCCGCACCAGCACCTGCTGGACCACCGGATCGTCCTCGACGACCAGCACGCGCTTGCGCTCGTCGACGATGCCCTCGGGGATGGGCATGTCATAGTGCTTCATGAACGCCACCAGGTTCGCGAGCAGGATGCGGCGGTGCCCGCCGGGCGTGTGGTGCGCGGCCAGCTTCCCCTTGTTGACCCAATTGATCACGGTCGTGTGGAAGACGCCGCAGATCCTGGCCGCCTGGAACGTAGTGAACTCCCGATTCTCGTTTGTAATTGACATAAGATATGTAATTTTAGTAATCTAGCTGCCTATTGTCAACGTAATTTTGGGGATCATGCCTGACCTCTGGCCTGCAAGAAAAAAAGCCAAAGCGAAGAAACCGGAATGGCTGCTTGATTCCAAGGCGATAGCGGCGGAGGAAACGGCTGAAATCCCCGCCCGGGGCTTTCCCCTCGTCGGCATCGGCGCCTCCGCCGGCGGACTGGCGGCGTTTGAAGCGTTCTTTTCCGCCATGCCCGCCAAGAGCGGCATGGCCTTCGTCCTGGTACAGCACCTGGCCCCGGACCACAAGAGCATCCTCGCCGACCTGGTCAAGCGCTACACCAAAATGCAGGTCTTTGAGGTCCAAGACGGGATGGCGGTGAAGCCCGACTGCGTCTACATCATCCCGCCCAACCACGACATGGCCTATCTCAACGGCGCCCTGCAGCTGCTGGAACCGGCCGCGCCGCGCGGCCGCCGCCTGCCCATCGACTTTTTCTTCCGCTCCCTGGCCCAGGACCAGCGCGATCGGGCGATCTGCATCGTGCTTTCCGGCACCGGCAGCGACGGCGCCCTGGGCGTCCGGGCGGTCAAGGGCGAGGGCGGCATGGCCATGGCGCAGAACCCCGAATCCGCCGAGCATAGCGGCATGCCGCACAGCGCCATCGCAACGGGCTTCGTGGACTTCGTCCTGTCGCCGGCCGAGATGCCGGCCCGGCTCATGGCCTACGCCGCGCACGCGTTCGGGAGACTGCCCCGCCACGCCCATCCGCCCGGCCCCAAGGCCGAAGACATGCTGAGAAAGGTCTTCATCCTGCTGCGCAGCCAGACCGGCCACGACTTCTCCCAGTACAAGCAGAACACCGTCGTCCGCCGCATCGAGCGGCGCATGGCCGTCCATCAGCTCGCGGGCTTGGACGGCTACGTGCGCTACCTGCAGCAGAACCCGGCCGAGGTGGAGGTTCTCTTCCGCGACTTGTTGATCGGAGTCACCCATTTCTTCCGCGACCCGGAGGAATTCAAGACGATCCAAGAGCAGGGCATCCCGCGGCTTTTCGCCGGCAATCCCGCAGGCTCGTTGATCAGGGTCTGGGTGCCCGGCTGTTCCACCGGAGAGGAGGCCTATTCCATCGCCATCCTGCTTCAGGAGGGCCTGGAGGCGGGAAAGCAGGGCTTCAGCGCGCAGGTATTCGCCACCGACATCGACCGCCAGGCCATCGAAACCGCCCGCGCCGGCGTCTATCCCGCCAGCATCGCCGCCGACGTCTCGCCGAAACGGCTGGCGCGCTTTTTCGAACCTGAGCGCAACGGCGGCGCCTACCGCATCCGCAAAGGCATCCGCGACATGCTGGTCTTTTCCGAGCAGGACGTGATCAGAGACCCGCCCTTCTCGAAACTCGACCTGATCAGCTGCCGCAACCTGTTGATCTATATGGGCGGAGAACTGCAGAAAAAGCTCATCCCCTTGTTCCACTATGCGTTGAGGCCGGGCGGCATGCTCTTCCTGGGCACCTCCGAAACCTTGGGCGAATGCGCGGATCTGTTCGCCACGCTGAGCCGAAAGGCCAAGCTCTATCTTCGCAAGGAGGTCGTTCGCCGCGGCTGCCGGCCGAGCATGGGAATGTTTCTCCCGCTCCGAACGGAAAACGGGGCCGCCCGGCAGCATCCCTGGAGGGCTCCCGGCGCGAACAAGCTTCAACTGCGCGAGCTGACCGAACGGGCCCTTCTGCAGCAGCGCGCCCTGGTCGGCGCTCTCATCGACGAACGCGGCGATATCCTCTACCTCTACGGCCGCAGCGGCCAATACCTGGAGCCGGCCTCGGGCGAGTCCGGCATGAACATCCTGAAGATGGCCCGCGAAGGGCTGAGGCAGGAGCTGACTACGGCCCTGCGCAAGGCGGCGGCCGGCAAAGAGCCGGTGCGCCGCGCGGGCCTGCGGGTCAAGACCAACGGCGATTTCACGACCGTCGATCTGACGGTGCGGTCGGTGGCGGCCGGCCCCGCCGCCGAACCGACCCTGTTCCTGGTCATCTTGGAGGAGGCCCCGGCCTCCGACGGAGAAAGGGTCGACGCGCGCCGGCCATCTTCCTCTCGCGCGTCTACGCGGGCGACCAAGAAAGCCGTAGGGGACCCGCGCATCGCCGCGCTGCGGCAGGAGCTGCAGGCCAAGGATGAATACCTCCGGGCCGCCAACGAGGAACTGGAGACCTCCAACGAAGAACTCAAATCATCCAACGAGGAGATGCAGTCCGTCAACGAGGAATTGCAGTCGACCAACGAGGAGCTGGAAACCTCCAAGGAAGAGCTTCAATCCGTCAACGAGGAACTGGCCACGGTCAACGCCGAGCTGCAGGCCAAGGTGGCCCATCTCTCCCAGACCAACAACGACATGAACAACCTGATGGCCGGCGCCGGCATAGGCACCATCTTCTTGGACAATCAACTGCGCATCCAGCGCTTCACCCCTGCCGTCGCCGAGGTGATCAACCTGATCCCGGCCGACGTGGGGCGGCCGGTGAGCCACATCGTCTCAAACCTCGCGGGCTATGACCGCCTGGTGGAGGACGTGCAGGAGATGCTCGACACCCTGGTCCCCAAAGAGGTCGAGGTGCGGACCAAGGCGGGCGCGTGGTTCCTGCTGCGCATGCGGCCCTATCGCACCCTGGAAAACGTGATCGAGGGCGCGGTAATCACCTTTGCGGATGTCACGCAAGCCAAAACGTGCGCAGGAGGCCCTGAAGGAAGCCGACGTCTTGCGCCGCTTGGCCGTGGTCGTGCGCGACGCGCATGACGCCATCACGATGCGGGACATGGGGGGCCGCATCCTGGCCTGGAATTGGCCGGGCGGAGGTGATCAAGCCCTACCGCACGCAGCGGCTCACCAAGGACGGCCGGATGGCTCTGCGCAGGCGGGCGGAGGCGAAAGCCCGGGAGAAAGCCGGAGAGATGCCGGTCGGCACGGACGCGCTCTCGCCCAAGGAAGCGCGGCGGCTGGTCCACGATCTGCGGGTGCATCAGATCGAGCTGGAGATGCAGAATGAGGAGCTTCGCCGGGCGCAGTCGGAGATCGAAGCCTCGCGGGCCCGGTATTTCGACCTCTACGACCTGGCGCCGGTGGGCTATTTCACCCTCAGCGAAAAGGGGCTGATCCTGGAGGCCAACCTCACCGCCGCCAAACTGCTCGGCGTGGAAAGGCGCCCGCTGGTCAAGCAGCCCTTGACCCGCTTCATCCTCCCCGAAGACCAGGACATCTACTACCTGCGCCTCAAAGAGCTCTTGAAAACGGGTTCGCCGCAGGCGTGCGAGATAAGGATGCTGCGGCCGAACGCCGCTCCCTTTTGGGCCCGGGTGGAGGCGGCCGCGGGGCGCAGCGCCGACGGCTCGCGCTTGTGCCGCGCCGTGATGAGCGACACCACCGAAAGCAAGTCGGCGCAAGAGCGCAAGCTGGTTTTAAGGCGCCTGATGCGCGCGCGGGAAGAGGAGAAAAGAAGGCTCGCGTCCGCCCTCCACGAGGCCATAGGCTCCATGGTGGTGAGCCTTTCCTCT
Organism: Elusimicrobiota bacterium; assembly: GCA_016212885.1. GTDB lineage: Bacteria > Elusimicrobiota > Elusimicrobia > UBA1565 > UBA1565 > UBA9639. The sequence continues at coordinate 16,195 of JACRDO010000040.1, forward strand.
TCCCTGCTCCTTGTGGAGGACGCCGTCAAAGGCGGCAGATCGGACCGCGCCATCTCGAGGCTGTCCCGAACGAAGGAAATGGTCAAAGGGCTGGCCGCCATGCTGAAGAAAGTCTGCACCGACATCAGGCCTCCCGCCCTGGACATCTCCGGACTCTCAGGAGCCATAACCGAACTTGCTCCCCAATTTCGCGATCACACCGGGATCAAGCTGCGCCACGCCGTGGACCTGCCGGACGGCGGGAAGGCCATTGATGATTCGGTCGCGATAGTCATCTACAGGCTGGCGCAGGAATCCCTGAACAATCTCGCGAAATATTCCAAGGCGAGGAATGCGCAGATCGTCATCAAACAGGACGGCGGCAAGGTGACGCTCGCCATCAGCGATGACGGCTGCGGTTTCGACGCGCACAGGCCGCAATCGAAAACGAGCCTTGGCTTCAGGATCATGCAGGAGGAGGCCGAGTCCGTCGGAGGCAATCTCCTGATTGATTCAAGACCGGGGCGCGGGACCCTCATCAAAGCCGAGTTCCCGCGCCGACTGCCGCCCAATCCGGAGCTCGGCCCATGACGGGACATCCCTCGATCCCGTCGCTTGGCCCCAGGCCCTCCGGCGGGCGCATCAGGGTCCTCCTGGCCGACGATCATTCCGTCGTGCGGGAAGGCATCAAGGCGGTGCTGAAGAAGACGGCCGCCGACATTCTTGTCGTCGCGGAAGCCTCGAATGGAACCGCGGCCCTGGATCTGGCGCGAAGAACGGAGGCCGACATCTACGTGCTCGATATCAGCATGCCGTCCTTGAACGGCCTGGAAACCATGGCGCGGCTGCTTCACAGGGACAAGAAGACGAAAGTCATCATGCTGAGCATGCATGACGACAGGCCCACGATCGAAAAGGCCTTGCGCGCCGGCGCCAGGGGCTATGTGATCAAAGAAAGCGCGGCGGAGGATATCGCCCCGGCCCTGCGCGCGGTCCATCGCGGGCAGCGCTATCTGAGCCCCTCGGCGTCCAGCGTCGAGCTGGCCGACTTGATCGACGCATCATCCGGCGATTTGCCTATGCCGAGCGCCGGTCTCACCTCGAAAGAACGAGAGATCATCCAGCTGATTGCGGAAGGCCTGGGGAACAAACAGGTCGCCCGCAAATTGGGCATCACCGAAAACACCGTGCACGTCCATCGGCACAACATAGCGGTCAAGCTGGATATCCACAAACAGACCGATCTTGTGCGCTACGCCGTCAAGGAAAGGATCGTAGCCCTCTAACCCCTAAAGGTTATTCCAGGCGCGAGCGATCGGGCGTATCCTATCCATGCAGGCAGTTAATCCAAGCAGGAGGCAAACAACATGGCGGTAGAGAAGGCAATCGGATCGTCCAGCCTGGTGGAAGTCATCGACCGGATCCTGGACAAAGGCGTCGTGGTTGACGCGTGGGTGAGAGTCTCGCTGGTCGGCATCGAGATACTCGCGATCGAAGCGCGCGTGGTCGTGGCGTCGGTCGAGACTTACCTGAAGTACGCCGAGGCCATCGGCTTGACGGCGACGGCCGCCTAGGCCCATATTAAGGAAATGCTTGCCGCGCCACCCTTGATCCGCCGAGAACGGGAAGAAAGCATGGCTCGCCAAGCGTTCCTTATGTAAAGGAGGATGCGCGAGATGCCGGAGATGCTCGATGTCCGGAACGCGGCGGCGGATTTGATCGCCTCCCACGAGGCCCGGATCGACGATATCGATTTGCTTCTGGAGAACACGTGCCTGGTTTTCAGGGACTTCCATGAGTCTCTTACGGATACCAAGCGGGAAAGAGAAGAGATGCGCACGGGGCTTCGGGACATTCTCACTCACAACGAGCATCTGCGCAGGAAGGATTTCGACCGGATGATGCAGGCCATCCTATTGGCTCAAGAGGGACGAGAACGGGAAGTGAAGGACCTGTTGGACGCGTACTTCAACGAGCAGCAGGAGATGTCGAGGAACCTCAGGGGGATGCTGGATGGAGTCAGGAAGTCCTTGTCCCAAGGCGAAACCCAAAGAATCAGGGAATTCCAAGAGCTGCTCAAAGACATCCTCGCCAAGCAGGATCAAAGGAAAGCCGGGGTGACCGCCAAACTGAAAGAATTCCAGGAGGAACAAAAGGCCTTGGCAGCAAGGCTCAAGACCCTTCTGACGAAAGGCCGGGAGCTGCGCATCAAGGATCTCAAGGCGATGCTCAGCGAATTCAAGGAAAAACGGCTGCAAACGGCCGGATATTGGAATTGGCGCGTCCTGCTGTGCCGCCAGGTCGATGGAAGCGCCATTCCGCCTCAAGACGACTATTTTCATGCGTCAAAAGAAGCGCTCAACCCAAATCAGCCGGAAACCGGGAGGCAGCAATGGGACCAGCCGAGGACATGAAAAGCATCACCGAAGGGATCGTCGCCTCATATGATTCGCGCATGAAGGCGACGCGGGACCGGATGAAGGATGTGCAAAAGACGGTGCGCGACCTTGCCTCAGCCAGGAAGCACATGGGCGCAGGCCAAGCCAAGGCGTTGGCGGATGGCGAGACCGCCAGGATGAAGAGCTTCAAGGACATGCTGGGCAATATTCAAAAAGGCATTAAGGACATTGAGACCTACGTTGAAAACAAGCTCAAGGAATTCAACGATGCCCATGCAGAGATGAGTGAACAGCAAAAGAAAGACCTTGCCAACTACGTCAGCGGCATAGCGAATGAAGTGAAGAAGCTCTTGGGTGAGTATGGCTCAGAAATGGCAAAGGCAAAAGCGGTGTGGCAGGGCATGGCCGCCTCCTTGGCTAAATCCAGAAAACCCGGAGTAATGCCGCGGATTGAAGCCGAGGGAAAGGCCACCACAGTTGAGGGGGCCGTTGAGAAGAAAGGTAAAAAGAAGAGCGGGAAGAAAAGAGGAAAGAAGAACAGATAGATCCACCCCTCCGACCGCCATCCCAGGGGGAGCCTCACCGAGGTTCCCCCAGGGTGGGTGGTTCCTTGATTAGCAGGCAAGGTCACGGAGGAGTAAGAATATGCGTGAAATAACATGCGCATTTTGTAAGGGCAAAGGCAAAGACCCTTTCGATCTGCTTTCTCATCTGGCCGCTTGTCAGGTATGCGGCGGCACGGGAAAGATTAAGATTGACGAGCCGACAATCGAATGCGCCTTTTGTAAGGGCAGCGGCGAACATCCCCATACTCGAGTTACCTGCTCTGCTTGCAACGGAAAAGGCAGCGTTACATGGCGCGGGCCTAAAGAGGACTGCCCCAATTGTGAGGGCGCCGGTTACAAAGCAGGCGAAAACCTCCCCTGCAGCGCCTGCGGAGGCAAGGGGGTATCTGTAAAAAAAGAGGTGAGGCAAAATGATCGATGAGACGACCACCGTGCTGGAACCAAGCCCTCTATCGGACTTCGTGGAGACCAAGCAAGTCAAGGACATCTCCCAGCGGGCGCTTTCCTATATAAAGGCCGGCTTCCCCGTTCATTTCAGGGGGATCTCCGGCAGCGGCAAGACCACCCTGGCCATGCACATCGCCGGCAAGATCCGAAGGCCGGTGGTCATGATCCATGGAGACGAGGAGTTCACCACTTCCGACCTCGTCGGCGGCGAATATGGATACAGGATCAAGAGGGTGGTGGACCGCTTCATCTCCAGGGTCCTGAAGACGGAGGAAGACATGGTCAAGCGCTGGGTCGACAACCGCCTGACCGTGGCCTGCAAATACGGGTTCACGCTCATCTACGACGAATTCACGCGGTCGAGGCCCGAGGCGAACAACATCCTTCTTTCCATCCTGCAGGAGAAGATGATGGACCTGCCGGTGGGCCGGGGCCCGGACGAGCCGTATCTGAGGGTGGACCCGAACTTCACGGCCATCTTCACCTCCAATCCCGAGGAGTACGCCGGGGTCCATCGCAGCCAGGACGCCTTGCGCGACAGGATGATCACCATGGACCTGGATTATTTCGACCATGAGACCGAGGTCGCCATCACCCAGGCGAAATCCAGGCTTTCCAAGCGCAATGCGGAGATCATCGTCGACATCGTGCGGGGCCTGAGGGAATCGGGCAAGTGCGAGTTCGCCCCGACCATCCGCGGCTGCATCATGATCGGCAAGACCCTCAAGACCCAAAACCTCACGCCTTCCAGGGCGAACGGCGCTTTTTCCCAGATGTGCCAGGACATCCTGGCCTCTGAGACGAGCCGGGTGGGCTCCAAGACGAACCAGGGGAGGGTCAAAGACATCGTGAAAGAATTGGTCGCGAGAACGGCCGGCCCGGGGCATTACCATCGGCAGACGGCGGAGATGTCATGAGATCAAAACGGCCGATATTCGGCCTGCGGGAGATCAAGAGCATCCATTCCGCTGGCATACGCTCCATCCCCAAGACGCAGAGGTCCGGCTATCTGGAGCTGTATACGCTGGGAAGGGAAAAAGACAGGTTGGAGAAAGAGAGCTTTGCCCTGGACAAGAGAAGGGCCGCGGCGGCGAGGCAATTGAGCGCCGTCATAGGACGCATCATCAAGCTCCAAAAGGGAACGGGCCTGACGGAACGGCCGGCCGCCCCCAAAGGCGTGCGAAGCATCCAGACAAGGCCGATGAAGACCCTGGGCATCAACTATTAAAGGAGAGGGATCGCATGGCTAGGAAACCGGAACCGAAGAAAGAGGATGGAGCGGAGGCCGATTTGGGGATAGGGAAGCTGAGCCTGGGCGGCTTGTTCGCGGGCATCGGGAGATTGGCCGAGCTGGCCGCGAGCATGAAAGAAGACGGAGGCGAGATCAGGAAAGAAGGGGAAATTGACCTCGGCCATCTCAAAAAGGGAATGAAGGGGGTCTTCGGCTTCTCCATAAAGACCATCGCGGGGGGAAAGCGGGTCGTTGAACCCTTCGGCAACATCAAAAAGACGCCCCAAGGCCCCAAGGTCGAGGAAGAGCGCGAGCCCATCACGGACATCTTCGACGAGAAGGAAGAGGTCCGCGTGTACGCCGAGATGCCCGGGGTGAACGAAGAGGACATCAAGCTGGATCTGAAAGGCGACATCCTGGACATCCGCGCCGGGACAGGGGACAGGAAATACCGCAAAGAGATCCTGCTCCCGGCTAAAGTGGCGGCCGAGGTTCCCGCCTCATCCTATAGGAACGGGGTCCTTGAAGTGAGGCTCAAGAAATGCCCTTGATGGGACTCCGGGAAAGCGCGCTCAAGCTGATCCTCTTCGGAGGCAAGGGCGGCGTGGGGAAGACGACCTGCGCCGCGAGCGCGGGCATTTCGTTGGCCGAGGATTTCAAGACCCTGCTTTTGTCCACGGACCCGGCGCATTCCATATCCGACAGCCTCGAACAGCCGATCGGCGACGCGGCAACGGAAGTGAAAGATGCGCGGAACCTGAGCGCCCTCGAAATAGACGCGGAAAAAGCCCTCGCCCGGTTCAAGGCGGAATACGAGGAGGAGATCAAGAAGATACTGGATACCTCCACCAATCTGGACCAGGAGGACATCGAGTCCGTGTTCTCTTTGTCCATCCCCGGGCTGGACGAGGTCATGGGATTCAAGACCATCATGGATATCATGGACCATGGGGAATACGGGAAATACATCGTCGACACCGCGCCGACCGGCCATGCCCTGCGGCTGTTGACCATGCCCCGACTGCTGGATGATTGGGTCAAGATGCTGGCCAAGCTACGCTGGAAGTACCGGTACATGATCAAGACCTTCAGCGGCAAATACGCTCCTGATGAAGCCGACGACTTCCTGCTCAACATGAAGAAGACCGTCAAGAAGATAGAAGAGCTCCTCAAGGACCAAAGCCGCTGCGAGTTCATCGCCGTCACGATCCCCGAAGACATGGCGGTTCAGGAGACGTCGAGATTGATCCAAAGCCTGGGCGAGTACGGCGTGAAAGTGAAGCAATTGGTCATCAACAACGTCCTGGAGCCGCGGGATTGCGGATTCTGCCGGGAGCGGCACAAAGAGCAGGAAAAATACATAAGCCGGATAAGAAACCGGTTCGGGAACCTCCGGACGACCATCGCATTTTTGCAGCCCCTGGAAGTCAAGGGCATGAACGCTTTAAGCGCTTTCGCCCTTCAGTTGATGCATGGCGACCCTGTGAACCGGATGGCGGTCTAACCCATGAAAACAGAGACGGCTCACCTGACGTTGAAAGTCAAAGAGGCGCTGGCCAAAGATGTCGGACGCGCGATCGTGAGGATCGATCCCGAAGACATGAAGACCCTTGGAGTGGAAGCGGGCGGCATCATCGAGGTCCAAGGCAAGCGAAAGACTCCGGCCAAAGTCATGCCCTGTTACGCCGAGGAAAGAGGCAAGGGGATCATCCAGATGGACGGGATATGCCGGGAGAACGCGCAGATCGGGCTGGGGGAAAAGGCCGCCGTCAGGGCGATCGTTCCAAAACCCGCCGGCAGGATCACCCTCATCCCATTATCTCTTTCCAGCCTGCCGCAGCAAGGCCAGGACGCCAAATACCTTGGTTCGCTCATCGCCGGATTGCCGGTCGCGAGCGGGGACAGGGTCAGGGCCACGCTGTTCGGGTCGAGATCGTGCGATTTCAAGGTGGCGGACACCGTTCCCGATGGAACGGTCGTGATCAATCCGGGGACCGCGATAAGGATCGAGGCCGCCGAATCAGGGGACAAGGGACCGGCCAGGATATCCTACGAGGACATCGGAGGGCTCGGGCCCCAGATCCGGAGGATCCGGGAGATGATCGAGCTCCCTTTGCGCCATCCCCAGATATTCGAGAGATTGGGGATCGACGCGCCCAAGGGCGTCCTCCTCTACGGGCCGCCGGGAACGGGGAAGACCCTGATCGCCCGCGCCGTGGCCAATGAGACCGACGCCTATTTCAACCATATCTCCGGGCCCGAGATCATGGGGAAGTTCTACGGAGAGAGCGAGGCGCGCTTAAGAGGCGTGTTCGAGAACGCCCAGTCCCACGCCCCGGCCATCATCTTCATCGACGAAATAGACGCCATCGCGCCCAAACGTGAAGACATGGGCGGCGAGAAACAGGTCGAGAGGCGCGTGGTGGCCCAGCTTCTCGCTCTATTGGACGGATTGGAGTCCCGCGGCCAAGTCATCGTGATAGGAGCCACCAACATCCCCAACACCCTGGACCCGGCCTTAAGGCGGCCGGGCCGCTTCGACCGGGAGATATCCGTCCCCATCCCGGACAGGAACGGGAGACTGCAGATACTCCAGATCCACACCCGAGGCATGCCCCTGGCCAAAGACGTGAGCCTGGAGAGGCTGGCCGAAATCACGCACGGGTTCGTGGGCGCCGATCTGGAGGCCTTGGCCAGGGAAGCCGCGATGGCGGCCTTGCGGCAGATCCTGCCGAACCTCGATCTCGCGATGTCGGATATCCCCTACGAGACCCTGCTCAAGCTCGAAGTCACCATGGACAATTTCGGGGACGCGATGAAGGAGGTGGAGCCCTCGGCCATAAGGGAGTTCTTCGTGGAAGTGCCCGACGTCAAATGGGAGGACGTGGGCGGGCTGGAGGACATAAAGGAAGAGCTCAAGGAAGCGGTCGAGTGGCCGCTCAAGTACTCGGCTCTCTTCAAGAAGGCGGGCGCCCAGCCGCCCAAGGGAATACTTCTTTTCGGCCCCCCGGGCACGGGGAAGACCCTGTTGGCCAAGGCCGTGGCGAGCCAGACCGGCGTGAATTTCATCTCCGTGAAAGGACCGAGCTTGATCTCGAAATTCGTCGGGGAGAGCGAGAAGTCCCTGCGCGAGGTGTTCAAGACCGCCAAGCAAGCCTCGCCCACCATCCTGTTCTTCGATGAAATAGACGCCCTGGTTCCAAGGAGAGGCTCCTCGAGCACGGACGCGCATGTCACCGAACGCGTCATCAGCCAGTTCCTGACCGAGCTGGACGGGATCGAGGAGCTCAAAGGAGTCGTGGTTCTGGCGGCCACCAACAGGCTGGACTTAATCGAGCCGGCCATCCTGCGCAGCGGCAGGTTCGACCTGCTCCTGCGGCTGCCCAAGCCGGACCAAAAGACCCGGGAAGAGATATTCAAAATACACGCCCGGAACAAGCCGCTCGCCCAGGATGTCGATCTGAAGGAATTGGCGAAGGAAACCGACGGCAAGACCGGCTCCGACATCGAGTTGATCTGCCGCAAGGCCGTGATGCTGGCGCTCAGAGAATACATCAACACGGAAGCCGTCGCCAAAACGCGCGAATCGAAGGCGGAGCTCAAGATCCTAAAGAGGCATTTTCAAGAAGCCGCCAAATTGGACAGGGCGCGGCAGCAGCTCTAAGAACGGAGGAATGGGATATGGGCAAGACAGGGAAATATGTCTACGGGATCATCGCTTCCGCCGCGCCGGAATTCGCGAGGCCCGGAGCAATAGCCGAGTTCGCGGAGATCTACACCCTCTCCCATCTCGATGTGGCGGCCGTGGTCGGCGACCGTGAGGCGGCCGATTACAGGCACATGCGCAAGGAGGCCCTGGCCCTGCTCCTGGTCCGGCATCAGAAGGTCATCGAAAGGATCATGGAGCTCGGGCACGCCATCATCCCCGTGAGATTGGGAACGTTCGCCGCGGATGAGGCGGAGGTCCGGAAGATACTGCGCAGGGGCTATCGTTTGATAAAAGAGATCATTCCGAAAGTCCGGGATAAGATCGAGGTCGACGTCGCCGTCGTTTGGAAGGACCTCAACTCCGTGATCAAAGAGATCGGGGAAGGCAAAGAAATAGCGGCGCTGAAAAAGGCGCTCTTGAGCAATCCCAACGGCGTGAGCGTGGAAGACCAAATGAAAGTCGGGCTCGCGGTCAAGAAAGCATTGGATGACAAAAGGCGGCATGGCGCAAGCCTGATAGAAGAGGCCTTGAGAACCATGAGCCATGACTGCCGGGCTCATGAACTCATGGATGATCGGATGGTCATGAATTCCGCCTTTTTGATTCGCCCGGAGACACAGGACGCTTTCTACGCGCGCGTAGAAAGCCTGAACGGGGAGTTCGACGAAAGTCTGGATTTCCGGTGCATCGGCCCCCTGCCCCCTTACAGTTTTTACACGGTGGAGATCAAGAAGCTGGATTACAAGGACCTCAAGTGGGCGCGGGAAAAACTGGGCTTGCCCGACGATCTCGCCACCGAAAGCGAGATAAAGCAGGCCTATCACCGCGCGGCCGTCTCCCTTCACCCCGATAAGAATCCGAACAGGCCCGGCATGGAAAAGGAATTCGGCAACGCCGCGAGAGCGCGCAAGATACTCGCGGAGTATTGCCTGGCCAGCATGCAGGCGGAGCAGGAAGAGAATGTCTTCTGTTCCGAAGACAATCCCGACGAGAGCGCGCTGTGGGTCAGGGTTGGGCAGTAGGGGAGGGATCCGAGGCCGCGGCAAATGATAATGGAGAAAGAAGGGAAATACGCCTATTGCATCATCGCCACGAAGCAGGAGAGGAATTTCGGCCCCATCGGCATCAACGGCTGTGAAGTCCTGACCATCGGGTATGACGACCTCAGCATGGTGGTGAGCAATCATCCTTTGGCCAAGCTGGCGGTGAACAGGGAAACCATGCTGACCCATGCGAAGGTCATCGAGGAGGTGATGAAGGAATTCGACGGGGTGCTGCCGGTCAGATTCGGCACCATCGCCTCCGATGCCGACGAAATCAGGAATCTGCTGGATCGCAGGCGCCGGGAATTCAAGAGCGCCCTGCGCAATCTCGACCGCAAGGTGGAATTGGGCGTCAAAGGGGCCTGGGTGGACATGGGCGTCATTTTCAAAGAGATCGTGAAAGAAAACAGGGATATCCGCAGGATGAAGCGGAAAATCCAAAGCGATGCGGGCGCGAAGAACGTCCCGGCTAAAACGGAAACCGGCAAGATGGTCGAGGCCGCCCTGCAGAAGAAGAAAGCCGATGAGGCGTCAAAGATCGCGGAAGCCCTGCGAAGGACTTCCATTGATTTCAAGCTCAACAAGACCGGCGGCGACAGCCAGTTCATGAACGCCTCATTCCTGGTGGACAAAGGCCGGGAGAAGGAATTCGACAATATCATGGACGACTTGAGCGCGGAAAACAGGGGACGGATATTGTTCCACTACGCCGGCCCCCTGCCCGCCTTCAACTTCGTCAACATCGCCATTTATCCCGAGGAGTGGGAGAAATGACGCAAACGGCATCACAAATAGGCAGATACATCTACTGCATCATCGGGTCGGGCCGGCCCCAGACCTTCGGCCCCTTGGGAATCGGGGGCAGAGGCGACCAGCTCTACACGATCACCTTCGACGGCATCGCCGCGGTGGTGAGCGATTCCCCCATCAAGAGCTATCCGCTCTCCCACGACAATCTGATCGCCCATGAAAAGGCCATCGAGGAGGTCATGAAGGGCCATTGCGTATTGCCGGTCCGGTTCTGCACCATCGCCGCGGATGACGACAAAGTCAAAGAGATATTGGTGAAGGCGCGCGACAGATTTCGCGATCTGCTCAGGGCCATGGCGGGCAAGAAAGAGCTGGGGCTAAAGGCCGTATTCAAATATGCAATCTATAAGGATATCCTGGAAAATTACCCGAACATAAAGTCCCTGAAAGAGAACCTCGCCGCCCTGCCGTTCGATCAGACGCAGACAGGCCGCATGGAGATAGGCCGGCTGGTCGAATCCGCCCTGCAAATGGAAAAGGAGCGGCGCAAAGACGGCATCCTGGCCGCCCTCTCGCCCTTGGCGGCGCAGGTGAAGATCAACAACAACTACGGCGAGCTCATGATCTTGAGCGCCGCGTTCTTGGTGGAGGAAAGAAACGAGACGAGCTTCGATCAGCGGGTGGATCAGTTGGACGCGAAATACGGAGACAAGGTCAAATTCAAGTATGTGGGCACATTGCCGCCGTTCAATTTCGTCAATCTGGTCATTGATACTCGGCAGACGAATCTGGTCGCGGCATCTTGAACGGATGTTCCTGATAGACGACGTGCTGCTTTCGCCGCTCAAAGGCCTGCTTTGGCTGGGCGACAAGATCGACGAGCTGTGCGTCAAGGAAACGTCCGATGAGGGGCGCGTGATGGAGAGCCTCATGGCTTTGCAGCTCCGATTCGAGCTGGATGAGATCAGCGGGGCGGAATATGCCGAGCGGGAAAAAGAGGTCCTGGCCCGGTTGGAAGCGATCAGAAGATCGAGGGAAGGGGAGGCGTGAGATGCCCAAAATCGAGCAGGTCGGAAAGGTGGTCGTCGAATTCCTGAAAAAGACCCTCAAGGTGAAGGACGCGAAGGTCATAAGGGAAGAGAAAGCGCCGGCCGGCTGGGAGACCGAGGCGGAGGTCTATGAGGAGAACTCGTTCATAAGGGCCCTCGGACTTCCCACGCGGGTCCAAGACCGGAACACCTACATAGTCAAGCTCAACGACAGCCTGGAAGTCGAATCTTACGAGCGCAAAGGGCATAATGGCTCGGCGCATTGAGCCGGGACAGCTTCTCTACCTGTATTGCGTCGCCGACAGGGCCCCTGATCTCAATAAGGGCCGGGACGGGTCGGATCGACCGCGCATCATCCCGCATGAAGGCCTTTATGCCGTGGCCCGCAGGGTCTCGCGCAGCGACTTCGACGAAGACAATCTGAAGAGGAATCTGAGCGACCTGGCGTGGGTGGAAACCCGCGTCATCGCGCACGAGCAGGTCCTGGAAGCCGTCATGAAGGATTCCTGCATGGTTCCTTTCAAGTTCGCCACGCTGTTCGACAGCGAGGACAATCTCAAAGGGATGCTTGCGCGAAACGCTCCTCTCCTCAAAGAAGCTCTCGAGAACGTGGCGGGCCATGAGGAGTGGGGGCTCAAGATCTATTGCGACATGGACGCATTGGAAGCTTCTCTCAGACAGAACAAGGAGCTCTCGGAGCTGGACCATGAGATCGCTTCGTCTTCGCCCGGCAAGGCGTTCATCCTGAAGAGGCGGCAAGAAGCCCGGCTGAGGCAAATGATGCGCACGAAGCTCAACGAATGCGGCCAGGAGAGTTTCGACCGGCTCAGAGGACTCTGTTCGCGGGCCCGCATCAACAGATTGCTGCCCAAAGAGGCGACTGAGAAGAACGAGGACATGATCTTGAACGCCGCGTTCCTGATAAGAAAACCCAAAGTCCGGGCCTTTATCGAGACGGTGGCTTGGCTCAAGGCGCGGCAGGCTGAGAGCGGGCTTTCCTTCGACTGCACGGGGCCCTGGCCGCCCTACAACTTCTGCGATGTCGTTGAAAGGACCGCCGATCATGCGCGGCCATAACGTCATCGCCGAATCAAAAGACGTGACCCTTCTGGAGATCCTGGACAGGGTCATGGACAAAGGCGTGGTCACCTCAGGCGATGTGGTCATTTCCGTGGCGGACGTGGACCTTGTCTATGTGGGGTTGAGGGCGCTCGTCAGCTCGGTGGAAACCATGGAACGGCTGAGAGGGGCTCCGGTTGAGGTCTTCCCCAGGCGAGCTCAAATATCTGCTCAGCGGCCCATGGCCGCCCTACAATTTCATCAAAATGGCCCGCGGCTCGGCCGCCCCATGAAAAACGTCGTCCGAACGGATTCCCCCGGCGCATTCCTGGAGGAGCTGGAGAAACCGCGAGGGACGTTTCCAAGGAGGATCGCCGCTGACCCTCGAAACGCGGAGAAAGGCCTGGCCAAACTGGTCATGACGCTCATCGAGCTGATCCGCAAGCTCATGGAGAAGCAAGCCATGCGCCGGATAGAAAACGGCTCTTTGACCGAAGCCGAGATCGAGCGGGTCGGCGAGACCCTCATGAAGCTGGAAAACAAAATGAAGGAACTGAAGCGGATATTCGGCCTCCAGGATGAGGATCTCAATCTGAATCTGGGTCCGCTGGGGAATTTGATGTAGGAGCGACACATGTCAGAACAGAAGATGATGCATGCCACCAACGCCACCAACCTCGCGGACATCCTGGAGAGGGTGTTGGACAAAGGCATCGTGATCGCCGGGGACATCAAGATCCAGCTCGCGGACGTCGACCTGCTCAACATCAAGATACGGCTTCTGGTCTGCTCCGTAGATAAAGCCATGCAGATGGGGATCAACTGGTGGCAGAATGACGCCTACTTGTCGACGACGGCCAAAGACTCCCTCTTCGCCCAAGAGAACGCGGCCCTGCAGCAGAGAATAGAGCGGCTGGAGGCGAGGGTCAAATGAGGACCCTGATCTACGTCCCGGTCATCCATTCGAGCGCGGACCTCGGTTCCTTGGCCATGGACGTGACGAAGCGAGGGAGGGCTGATTTCGGCCCGGAGTTCTGGGCGGAGCATGAAAGGACGATCCTGGCTTTCTGGGACGCGCTCGCCGAATACTTCGGCTCGATCGATGTGTCCGGCTTCAAGATATACCAGGACGGGATGATCGCGGAGGGCGAAGTCGCGCAGAAAATAGTCGAGGATGGGGTCAAATCGGGAAGCATGAACTACCAATTGGTCGCGGCACTCCTAAAGAGAGGGGCCTCATTGATCAGGACGGAGGATCTCAGCCTGGTCAAGGAAGAGCGCGACCGGCTTCTCAAGATAACCCGGGCCAAGACGATCTTCACGAAATTGCTCGCTTTCATGATGTACAAAGTCCGCAAAACCAAGCTCCTGGACAAGCGGGATGAAGTCATCGCCAAAAGAATCTGGGGGACTCTGAGCGAGGGCCAAACGGGGATCCTGTTCGTCGGCGCCTACCACAACATCAAGCCGCGCCTGCCCAAGGACATCCGGATCATCGATGTAAAGGACGTCGCCAAGGTGAGGGAATACCAGCAATCGCTCCCCTTTCATCACCGGAACAAGGACCGCTTCGCGGAACTGGCGAGCTACCTTGCTTCCCGGATCAGCTAGTGTTCCACGATCTGAAGGCGCATCAAATCGAGCTGGAAACGCAGAACGAAGAACTGCGCCGAGCGCAGTTCGAACTTGAAGCTGCGCGGAAACGGTATTCCGATCTATACGACCTGGAGCCGGTGGGCTATTTCACCCTCAGCGACAAGGGGCTGATCCTGGAGGCCGACCTCACCGCCGCAAAACTGCTCGGCGCGGAAAGAAGCTCGTTGATCAAACAGCCGCTGACGCGCTTTATCCTCCCCGAGGACCAGGACATCTTCTGCCGGCATCACAAGCGGTTCGTTGAAACGGGCGCGCCGCAGACGTGCGAGATGAGGATGCTGCGGCCGAACGCCGCCCCCTTCTGGGCGCAGATGCAGGCCGCCGCGGGACAAGCCGCCGACGGCTCTCCCCTGTGCCGCGCCGTGGTGAGCGACATCACCGAGCGCAAGAAGGCGGATAACCTATTGATGCTTTCGGACCAAGTCCTGCACCAATTGAACCAAACCCAAGACCCGAAACACACGATCCACGACATTCTGGATCTGATCCAGATGCGCTCAGGCTTTGAAGCCGTAGGAATCCGCCTATGCAAGGGCGAGGATTTTCCGTACTACGAAACGAAAGGCTTCTCAGAGGATTTCGTGCTGGCCGAGCGCTTTTTGTGCGAGCGCGACGAGGCCGGCGGCATCGTGCGCGATGAAGCGGGAAACCCGATGTTGGAATGCATGTGCGGGAATATCCTTCGCGGCCGGTTCGATCCCAAGCTGCCGTTTTTCACGGAGAAAGGAAGCTTCTGGACGAACAGCACCACGAGGCTGCTGGCGTCCACAACGGGAAAGGACCCTCAGGGGCGCATCCGCAGCCGCTGCAACAAGGCGGGCTACGAATCCGTGGCGCTCATCCCTCTGAGATCGGACGACGAGATCATCGGACTGCTCCAGCTCAACGACCGTCGGCCGGATCGCTGCTCGCCGGAGTTGATCCGATTCTTTGAGGGTCTAGGCTCGGGCATCGGCGTCGCGCTCTCCCGCATGCGGATGGTGGAATGCCTGCGGGCCTCGGAAGAGCGCCACCGCGCCATCGTGTCGTCTCTTCATGAGGGGATCATCCTCCAAGGAAGCAACGGACGCATCCTGACCTGGAACGCGGCAGCGGAGCGCATTCTCGGCATCAGCGCTGAGGCAGTGATAGGCCGGACTTCGAGCAGCCGTGATTGGGAAATCCTCCGGGAAGATGGATCCGAGTTCCCCGGCGCGGAGCACCCCTCTGTCCAAACGCTGCGGACCGGCCGCCCGCGCAAGAACGTCGTGATCGGCGTCAGGAACGCGGCGGGCCGGCTCTTATGGATCAACGTCAGCACGAGCCCGTTGTTCAAGGAAGGGGAGGCGGCGCCTTATGCGGTGGCCATCTCCGTTGCCGACATCACCGAGCGCAGGCGCAGCGAGCAGAAGATCGAGCACCTCAACCGCGTCCTGCGCGCCATCCGCAACGTCAACCAGCTGATCACCCGCGAAAAAAACCCCGAGAAGCTCGTGCTGGAGTCCTCCAAGCTCCTGGTGGAGCAATGGGGATACGGCTGCGCCATGATCATCCTCACCGACGCGGCCGGCAATCCCCGCCGGCATGCGCAGGCGGGCTGCGGGCAAGCCTTCGAGCCCATGGCCGAAAGCCTGCGCCAAGGGATGCTGCCGCCTTGCTGCGCCGAGGCGCGGTCGGGGAAAGAGATCTACCGAGTCAAAGACCGCGCCCGCGTCTGCGCCCCCTGCCCCATGGCGGCTCATTGCGCGCGGAGCTCCACCCTGTGCATCCCTTTACGGCACGAAGGCGCGCTTCACGGATACCTTGTCGTGGCCGTTGACCACGCCATTGAGATCGACGCCGAAGAACAATCCCTACTCACCGAGGTGGCCGGCGACTTGGCCTTCGCCCTGCACGGGATCGGGCAGGAGGCCGCCATCCAAAAGTCCGAGGAGATGCGCAGGGTGGTCGAGGGCCAGCTCCGGCACTCCCAGAAGATGGAGGTCGTGGGCCGCCTGGCCGGAGGCGTGGCCCACGATTTCAACAACATCCTGACCGCGATCCTCGGCAACTGCGGCTTCCTCATGAACGGCATCTCCAAGAATGACCCCCTGCGCGCGGACGTCGAGGAGATACGCGGCGCCGGTGAGCGCGCCGCCAACCTCACGAGACAGCTCCTGGCATTCAGCCGCAAGCAGGTCATGCAGCTTCTAGTGATCGATCTCAATGGCGTATTGACGGACACGGAGAAGCTGCTGCGCCGGCTCATCGGCGAGGACATCGTCCTGGCCGTTTCCCGCGCCGAGAAGCCGGCCCTGGTCAAGTCTGATTCGGGGCAGATGGAGCAGGTCGTCATGAACCTGGCGGTCAACGCGCGCGATGCCATGCCCAAGGGCGGGCGCCTCAGCATCGAGACGCGCGGCGTCGATGTCCCGGCCAGCCACCCTCTCGGGCACGATGACGCGATGCCGCCGGGGCGTTACGTCCTCCTGAGCGTGAGCGACACCGGCACCGGCATGGACGCGACAGCCCTGGAACACATCTTCGAGCCTTTCTTCACTACCAACGAACTCGGCAAAGGCACGGGGCTGGGCTTGGCCACCGTTTACGGGATCGTGAAGCAGAGCAACGGGTTCATCGACGTCCAGAGCGAGCCGGGACGCGGCACGACGTTTAAGATATTTTTGCCGGCAAGCCAAGAAGTGCGCCGAGAAGGAGAAGTGGAAGGAGAAGGAGAAAAAATACAACGGCGAGTGAGAAAACGCCTCTACACAATCCTATTGATCGAAGACGACCAGACCGTGCGGCGGATGGCCTGCAGGATACTCAAGAGCGCGGGTTACGCGGTCTTGGAGACCGGGTCCGCGCGGGAAGCCCTGGCGCATGCGGATAAGGATTTCGACTTAGTGCTGACGGACATCGTCCTGCCGGATCTCTCCGGAGCGGAATTGGAGGCCAAACTGAACAAGGGCAGGCCGCGGATCGAAGCTATCTTCATGTCCGGCTATGCAGACAATCTGGATATCCGCGATATCCTCTCCCACCCCGAGAAGCACTTCCTACAGAAGCCGTTCACGGCCATGGCTTTGCTCAACAAGATTCAGGACGTATTGGGGGGCTGAGCGCCGCGCATCGGCCGCATCCGTCCATGGCCAGCCTCACAGCCCGCACCTGCGGTGCAGGGTGTACGCCTTCTCGTCCAGCTCCACGAAGCGCTCCACCGCCTGGAGCTTTCCCTGCTTGACGATCTGGGTGATGAGCTTCTTGGAGATGTTCCAGCCTTCGCAGGCGCTGCTGCCGTCGGCGGCCGCGAAGGGGAAGACCGCCACGCGCCCGACGCCCCGGCCCTCCGTGGCCCGGGCCAGGGCCTTCGCGAGAGCCTTGAAGCCGTTGGCCGCATGATAGGCCTTGCAAAATAAACGTTATCGCACTATACTATCTATATATGGATATTGTTATTTATAAATTGATATGATCGAACAAATCAAAACTCTACGCTCGGAGATAGGCGCGCGCGTCCGCAAATTGCGGCAGGAACGCCGCTGGTCGCAGACGCGGCTGGCCGCGTTGCTCGGAATCTCCCAAAACTACCTTTCACTGCTTGAACGCGGACGAGGGTCATTCACGGCTGAGCAGCTGCTGACGATTCTCAAGCATTTCAATGTACCTATAGACTACTTTTCCCCAATAAAGAACTCGACTGAAGTCGGAGGCCAAATTCAGAACGCGCTTGCCAGGGAAGGCGCCGGCCACCTTATCGAGAGGACAGATATCATCCCCTCGGAGCAATTGAAGGATGCGGCCGACGCCATCCGCGAGACGCTCCTCTCTGCGGATTCGGCCCGGCAGATCACGGCCCTCGCGCCGGTGCTCGCGGCGCATGCCCGCAACCTCAACCTGCCCAAACTCAAGGCCCAACTGGCCGAAGCCGGCGTGGACCGCCGCCTGCCTTGGGCAGCAGAGAACACCAAGGAAGCGCTCGATCGAGAACTGAGACGAGGAGAACTTCCGCGCCAGCTGGCCGTCGCCTACGAGCGAGCGCGGCTCGTCCTTCAGGATGCGTTCCTGCCTTGGGCCCTGGCCAACATGGGGAAGGCAAACGATTTCCCCGACGATATCCTGGATCCCGACATCGCCAGCGAGAAAAGCAAGGAAGAGGTTCGAAGGGAATCTTCTGAGATATCGAGGCGATGGCGTATCCTTAGCCGAATCCAGGTGGAAGATTTTGTCCAAGCATTGAGGGCAGCCAACGACTGAGATCGAGGCCTTCTTCCGCGAGATCGACCGGCTTTGGGATTTCGCCCGGCCGGAAAGGATCCCTTTGCGCGTCATCGGCAGCGGCGCTCTCTTCCTCCAGACCGATTATGACCGCGCGACAAAGGATGGCGACGTATTGGAGACGCTGCAGTTGACCGCCGAGATCAAGGAGAAGCTCACCGC
The DNA here is from genome assembly GCA_016212885.1 of Elusimicrobiota bacterium. Taxonomy (GTDB): domain Bacteria; phylum Elusimicrobiota; class Elusimicrobia; order UBA1565; family UBA1565; genus UBA9639. Next base: position 34,481 of record JACRDO010000040.1, read on the forward strand.
GTTGGCAGGCAAGCGCACGCCTCTCCACAAGCGGACCGGACTATATTTGGACATCGTGCTCCCGGGCCTTCCATTCCTGCCCCATGGCCCACGCTTTCACTTGCTGAAGACATTGAACGACGACCTTCGCCACTTTTCTATCGAAGCGTTGGACGTGACCGACGTTGCGGTCAGCAAACTCAAGCGCTTCAATCAGAGCGATGCAGATGACGTCCGAGCGATGATCGACAAGGACTTCGTCAAGCATGGGATACTCATCGAACGTTTCAAGGCTGCCGTCGATGGATTTTCCATGGACAGCCGAGCAGGGGACTTCCCGCATTTCATTGAGAATCTGCATCGCGTCGAGCGGGATATGCTCAGGGTCCCGGAGTCCGATATCGATCTGCCGGATTGGATGGATCGATAGCTTTCGACTGGCAGAGAACATCAATGGCGCTACGGCTGAGTCCGGCGCACCAGCCGGCCCACGCGGGCCCTCAATTCGTCGACATCGAAAGGCTTTGAGATGTAGTCGTCGGCGCCCATCTCGAGGTTTCGTCCATGGCCAGCCTCACAGCCCGCACCTGCGGTGCAGGGTGTACGCCTTCTCGTCCAGCTCCACGAAGCGCTCCACCTCGAGCCGGGTCAGCTTCGGGATGCGGTCCCGCTCATACCAGGCCTTCATCCGGTCGTAGAAGGCCTTCTTGAGCAGAGGGTCGGTGATGGTCGAGCCGGGGTTCTGCTTTACGGCGGTCCTATCGAACCCCGCGCGAAGCTTGAGCGCCCAGTAGCGCGCCTTGAGGTCCAGGATCTGCCGCTCCAGGCGGTCGACCCGCTCGGCCGCGTCCACACAGACGCTCTCCGCAGGGGAATCGCGCAGCTCCGCGAGCTCCCGGTCCATGACTGGGAACGGAGGCGGAGATACCGTGAGCGTTGGGACCGGGGCCAGGAACGCGTCCTCGCTGGCCCCCCCGCTCCCCATCGCGGCCCCCAAGGGGGCGAGCCACTCGCGCTCGACCTTTTGCTCCTCGGCGGCCATGATGACTCCGGTCTCCACGCTGATGAAGCGGGCCTGCACGACCGCCTCGCTTCCGAGGGTGATGAAGGTGCCGGTTACGACCGCGTCCACGCCGAAGACCCGCCCGACCATGCGCAGGGTCGAGGGATCGAGGACGCCCGTACGCCCCAGGAGGTGCTCCCCCATGAGCTTCTTAAGGAGGGAGCGCTCCACCGCCTGGAGCTTGCCTTGCTTGACGATCTGGGTGATGAGCTTCTCGGAGATGTTCCAGCCTTCGGAGGCGCTGCTCCCGTCGGCGGGCTCGAAGGGGAGGACGGCCACGCGTTCGACGCCTAGGCCCTCCGTCGCCTGGGCCAGGGCCTTCGCGAGAGCCTTGAAGCCGTTGGCCGCATGGGCGGACGCCGGGAGGACGGCCAGCAGGGCCGCCGCGATCAGCTTGACACACCCTCGCATCATCACGCCCGGCATCCGCTCCATACACCCCAAGTATGGCGCATGGCGCTTAAACGCCGCTTAGGGGCGGCCTAAGTTTTCCTGAAAACCGCCGCATTCGCCGGACCCGCCGAATTAAGATTCCTGTAAGCGGCCCTTAGGCGCGGCCCAGGCCCGCGGGGCTATCCTGGACATAGCAAGGATCAATGGATATGAGCGAAGACAATCCGTTCAAGCTTCTCTTCGACGCCGCTCCTCTCGGAATCGGGATCCTCCGCGAGGAAAAACTGCTCTGCGCGAACAAGACGTACGCCGGGATTTGCGGCTTCCCCGACGCCGAAAGCCTCTGCGAAAAGCCCTGGGTCGAACAGGTCGCTCCGCAGCGCCGCGAGGATGCCCTCGAGAGGATCCGGAAGCTGGAGCGGCTCCCTCCCTGCGTCGAGGAATATGAGACCCTTCTCGTGCGCGCGGACGGCGCGCAGTTTCCGGCCAAGATCCGGGTCCGCGCCTTGGATCTCCCGGATGGACGCGCATGGGCTATATTCGTCACGGACGTCACCGAGCGGCTGCGCAGCGAGCGCCGGCTGGCCCGGATCAACGAGCACTTCCTGTCCCTCTCGCCTTACGCCGACGAGAACATCGGCCGGCTGATCCGGCTCTGCGCGGAGTTCCTCCCGGAAACCTCGGTCATCTACAGCCGCATGGACGGCCCGATCCAAAGGATCGTATCCGGATTCAATCTGCCCGAGGGCCTGCCGTCTTCCTTCGACGCGGAAGGGCACATCTGCCAAGCCGTCGTGCGCGGCGACTCGGATGAGCCGCTGGTCATGCGGGATCTGCCCTCCTCGCCCTATGCCAAGAGCGACCCTTTTGTCGAACGCTACGGGCTGAAAACCTATATCGGCCAGACGCTGAGGGCGGGGGGCGCTCCGATCGGGGTGCTCTGCGCGGTCTCTTCGAAGGACCTGGATTTCGATACGGAGGACATCAAGCTGGTCGGCATCCTCGCATCGGCCATCGGCCTGGAAGAGCGGCGCAAGCTCCTCGAGGAGCAGCTGCTCCACTCCCGGAAGATGGACGCGATCGGACGCCTGGCCGGCGGCGTGGCCCACGACTTCAACAACGTGCTGACGGCCGTCAAGGGCTCTGCGGGGTTCCTGCAATCGAGCTTCGCGGAAGGCGACGAGCGCCTGGGCGACGTCCGCGAGATCATCGCCGCAGCGGACCACGCCGCCGCCCTCACGCGCCAACTGCTGGCTTTCAGCCGGCGCCAGGCGCTCGCGCCCGTGATCGTAAGCATCAGCGACGTCGTCAAAGGAATGGCCGATACGCTCAGGCGCATCCTTGGCGAGAACGTGCGGCTCGTCCTCAAGACCGATCCCTTGATTCCGAAGTCCCGGGTGGACCCTGGGCAGCTCGAACATGTCATGCTCAACCTGTCCATGAACGCGCTCGACGCCATGCCCCAGGGGGGCGAGCTCCTGCTCAAGACCGAGGCCGTGGAGCTCGGGCCTGCGGCGGTCGGCGGCCCCCGGCTCAAGCCGGGGAAATACGTCCTGCTTACGGTATCGGACACCGGAGTCGGGATGAGTCCTGAGGTCCTCGATCATATCTTCGAACCCTTCTTCACGACCAAGGAGCGGGGCAAGGGCATCGGGTTGGGGCTCTCCACGGTCTACGGCATCGCAGCGCAGTCCGGAGGGGAGATCATGGCCCGCAGCAAACCCGGAGAAGGCTCCAGCTTCTTCGTCTACCTGCCCGCCTGCGGGGAGGAGGACTGCGCGCAGGCGCAAGGCAACGGGCGCCAAAGCGCTCCCCTCGCCCATTGTAGCGAGACCATCCTGCTGGTGGAAGACGAGGGCTCCGTGCGGGCCCTGGCCCGGCGCATCCTGAGCGCCAAGGGCTACCGCATCCTTGAGGCGGAGTCCGGGGATGCGGCGCTCAAGCTCCTGCGGCTTTATGTGGGAGACGTCCGCCTTCTTCTCACGGATGTGGTCATGCCCGGCATGAACGGCAAGGAGCTGGCCGAGAAGGTCCGGGAGCTCAGGCCCATGACCCCGGTGCTCTATATCTCCGGCTATTCGGACGACGCGCTGGGAAAGCGCGGGATTCTGGATTCGGGCGTAAGGCTCCTGCAGAAGCCCTTTACGGGTGAAGACCTCGTCCGCAAGATCCGGGACATCCTCGACGCCGGATAGCCGGGAGGATTCAGCGGGATTTAGGCGGGGATTAAGCATAAGGACGACTCCGCGGGCTATCCTATCCGCAGAGAGACATTGGAGGGGCGATGAAGCGCAAGATCCTGATCACGGACGACGAGCCGAGCGTGCAGCGCGTGCTGGCGCGCCTGGTCAAAATGTTGGACTGCGAGGCGGCGTTGGCCTCGGACGGGGCCGAGGCGGTGGCCTTGGCCGCGGAACTGAAGCCGGACATCGTCATCATGGACCTCCACATGCCCGGGCTCGACGGCCTGGAAGCCCTCCGGGAGATCCTGGAGCGCTCGCCGAAGGCCCGGATCCTCGTTGTGACCGGCGATGCCCTCGAGATGCGGGCCCAGGCCGCGATCGAAAGCGGGGCGGTCGATTTCATCGCGAAGCCTTTCGACTTCGAGGACATGCGGCGGACCCTGGAACTGCACCTGCTCGCGCATTGATTCTCACGCCGGATCGGCCATAATATCGCCCGCTGGAAGGGTGCGTGAAGGGAAGAAGGCAGAGCTCAACGGGAGCGTCTTTTTCTTTCATGGAGCGCCCGCTTGATGAAGGCGATCTGCTTTCTGAGGTCGGCCTTCAACCCCGCCTCCCACATTTGATATGATAGCTCTGCGATGCAGCCTACGCCAGCCATTTCGGTAGCATCGTCCAAAAATTCTCACCGACTGGAGATAGCCACCATGCCCAACCTCGCCGCCGTTCTCAAGACCGAGATCGCCCGCCTCGCTCGCCGCTCGACTGCCCCAATCTACAAGCCGCTCAAACGTGACGTTGCCGCCCTCAAGCGCGCCCTGGCCCAGGAAAAGCGCCTGACGGCCCGGCTGGCCAAGGACAATGCCCGCCTCATCGCCGATCTGAACACCCGGATCGCGGCCCCGCCCACGGTTTCGGAGGACGAGGTCAAGCACGCGCGCATCAGCCCCAGACTTATCAAGAGCCAAAGAGCCCGGCTCGGCCTCTCGCGCCACGCCTTCGCCAAGCTCGTTGGGGTCTCGGGTGGGGCCGTCCTGGCCTGGGAGAGCGGGCGATCGAAGCCCAGGGCTGTGGCCAAGGCCGCGCTCGTGGCGATCAGGAAGCTCGGCAAGAGGACGGCACGGGAGAGGCTGAGGGTCCTGGTAGAGGCCAACGGCACCGCCTAAGGCAAAGCCCGCTGGGGCTCACGGGAGACAGGCACGGGCCAGGCGCCGATGACGGAACTTCTTCAGCGCCTGCGAACGGGCTCCCCCAAGGAGCGCATCGATGCCGCCTGTCGGCTGCGAGGTCTGATCAGGCGGACCCGTCCCGAGATGCCGGTGGCCGCCCTGCTCCCCGCCCTGATCCAGGCAGTCAATTCGGAAAACGCTTATGGTTCAAGTATAATCTACGTCACTGGAAGGGTGCGTGAGCGGTTGAAACGGACGCTCTCGAAAAGCGAGGCCGGGCCCGCCGGCCCCGACGAGAAGACGACTCCCCGACGGAGAAAACGGTTCCCAAAGATTGCTCTAGGTTGACTACAGTTGACCTAGATTGCTCCAAAGCGGACACAAAGCGGACAAGTCGAAGGCCGCAAAAGGCATTATGGTATGATGCTTCGGAAACTGGACATCTCATGCCGCGCGCACGCTCCGTGAAGATCCGTCCCCCCTCCGCTTCGGAGTTCGCCCTGGTTCTCTCGGCATGGGAGGGCCAGTTCGTCGAGTTCAAGGAATCCATCTTCGATTCCCTCACCCGGGAGATGGTAGCCTTCGCCAACTCAGGGGGCGGGCGAATCTTTGTCGGCGTGACGGACGCCAAGCTCGTCAAAGGGATCCTGGTCGACAACAGACTGCTTTCGCGCATACAGGACATGGCGCGCCACTGCGACCCGCCCGTCGCCGTGAACCTGGCCCCCTTCAAGTACCAGGGACGCGACCTTCTGATGGTCGATGTCCCGGAGGGAGCCGGCAAGCCCTACGGCTGCGCGGCAGGCTACTTCCTGCGCGCAGGTCCCAACAGTCAGAAGATGGGCCGTGACGAACTGATCCGCTTCGTTCGGGCCCAGGGCGACATCCGCTTCGACGAGGCGCCCTGCGCGGCTTTCCGCTATCCCGCCGACTTCAGCGGCCCCGCCTTCAGGCATTTCCTCTCCGAGGCGGGCGTCACCGCGGCGCGCATTCAGCGCGAGGACCTCTTGGTCAACATCGGCGCGGCCAGGCGCCAGGGGAAGGCGCTCGCATTCAACAACGCCGGGGTGCTCTTCTTCGCCAAGAACCCCCGTCTGTTCCATCTCCAATCCAGGATCACCTGCCTGCTCTTCCATGGGACGGACAAGACCCGAATCCTCGACCGCAAGGATTTCGACGGCTCGGTCGCGGACAATGTGGATGGGGCGATGACGTTCCTGCAGCGCAACCTGCCGGTGCGTTACGAGATCAGCGGCCTCAAACGCCGGGAGATCCCGGCCATCCCGGAAGCCGCTGCGCGCGAGGCCCTGCTCAACGCGGTCATCCACAGGGACTATTTCGAGCGTGGAGGCGTGGTGATGCTGGAGCTGTTCCGGGACAGGATCGAGATCAGCAACCCCGGGGGGCTCGTTCCCGGCCTGAGCCTGAAGACGCTGGGCCGCCGGAGCCTGC
>JACRDO010000043.1 GCA_016212885.1 Elusimicrobiota bacterium
CTACCCGCCCCACGAAACGCAGCACGCGCTGCCGCGGTTGTTGTTTGGCCTTGTCCCAATAGGACTCCAGCTCGTAGCGGTAAAGGTACTTTCCGTGGCGACGGGTAACGAAGTAAGCCATAGGTACCTCCGATATAGTATGATATCACACTATGCACAGGATTGTCAACAGCTAAGACCTATTGGATTCCTCGTCGAGAAATAGAGTTACGACACCGACCTAGTGACTAAAAGCCCCGAAATGTAGGATGCATGACCTCGCGGAGCCGTTCGGCTTCGCATGGGCCGAGGTCGTGGTTGTGGGACTCTACTTTCGCCAAGTCCTTGATGAGCGGCGGAAGATGGGCATGGGCCGCCTTGTCCCAGCCGCAGAGAAGGAGCCTGTCCCTCAGCCCAAGAAGCGTCTTGGCCGTGCTCCACGTGTCGGTCTGGAAGCTTGCCGCGTATGTTGCCCCGCCGGCCTTGGCCAGCATCCGGGCGTAGGCCGCCGTGCGCACGGCCTGCGGAATGGGCAGGCTTTGCAGGCCCAGTTGGGTCTCGAGCCAGCGGAGCAGGGTCTCGCGCCCGCCTGAAAACTTGCCGATGGACTTCTCGCCGGGGGCCGGCAGGAGCTCGGTGCGCGCCAGGGAGATGTCCAGACGCTGACGGATTTGAACAACGGTTTGGGTGGTCGGCATGGCTCTGCGCTCCCAGATTCGCTCCTGTTTCATCTTACCGCTTTTTGGGCGCGTCCAGCCTGTTCGCGGCCCTCGCGCGCCTTTCGATCGCCCTCAGCGCTTTCTTGGTCAGCTTCATGGGCTCAGACCTCGCCATGAATATAACGGCGCAACAGGGCGGGAGGTTGCATGACCCCGTTATGTCTGTTTTACCCTTGGAGGATCTCGGTCAAGTCTGGGCCCGGCGCGCGACGACAGCTTGATTGGCTCTATTTTACAAGCTAAAATAGAGTCATGTATTCTAGATGCATAAACCTTCCCGAACGGCGCAGCTTTTTCCTCTTCGGCCCCAGGTTGACCGGCAAGAGCACGCTGTTGCGCCAAGCATTCGCGGATAAGGAAACTTTTTTCCTGGACTTGCTTCCTCCATCGGTTCATCAGAAGTACCTGGCCGATCCGGAAGCCCTCATGCGCGAGATCGCGGCGGCCAAGGACAAACATAAACGGGTGGTGCTTGATGAAATTCAACGCGTGCCCGCGCTCCTGGATGTCGTGCAGCATCTGATGGAATCATCTTTGGGCCGCCATCTTCAGTTCATCATGAGCGGATCGAGCGCAAGGAAACTCAAACGCGCCAAGGCCAATCTCCTGGGCGGCCGCGCGTGGTCTTTGGAGCTCTTTCCCCTCACCCATGAAGAATTGGGCAATGACTTCATCCTGAAAAAGGCCCTTGCCTTCGGAAGCTTGCCCAGGATCTATTCCGCACAATGGCAAGAGGCGGAGGAGGACCTGCGGGCTTATGTGGAAACTTACCTGGCGGAGGAAATAAAGGCGGAAGCCCTGACGCGCAATCTTGGAGCGTTCATCCGCTTTTTGCCCATGGCCGCGGCCGAAAGCGGCCGCATCGTCAACGCCTCCAATATCAGCAGGGAGGTGGGGATCTGTTATAAGACGGTCCAGGAATATTTTCAAATCCTGGAAGATACCCTGCTGGGGTTCTGGCTTGAGCCGTTTGCCAAAACGGCGCGTCGGCGAATGGCCAAACAGCCGAAATTCTACTTTTTCGACACGGGCGTGCTCCGGGCTCTCAAGAAAACCCTGAAAGTTCCGTTGGAGCACGCCGGCCCGGAATTCGGCGACCTCTTCGAAAACTTCTTTATCAATGAAGTCCGGCGCCTCAACTCCTATCACCGCCTCGATCTCACTCTCAGTTTTTACCGGACCGCGGCCGGAGCGGAGGTGGACTTGATCGTGCAGCGGCCGGGAAAATCCTGGCTGGCCATGGAAATCAAGTCGACGAAACGCCCTTCGGCCTCGCATTGCTCGGGACTTCTGTCGTTTGCCGATATCATTCCAGAAGCCGAGCTTTTCCTTGTTTGCCGGGCGGATCAGCCCCAGCTTTTTCGGTTCGGCAAGCACACGGTGCGCGCCTTGCCGTGGTCGGAGTGCCTGAAGATGCTTTAAGATGCCGCCGACCTGATCCCGCCGTGAAGCGCGACATCGACAGGTTCCCTTTGGCTTAAACCGGCTCCACCCCCTCGGATGCCCCTCAGCGGGCCTTCTCACAGTCCGCAGCCCAGAGCTTCGAGCGCAGGGCGTCCTTGGAGCACTTCTTGCGCACCTGCTTGCGCGACCAGGAGTCGCCCAGGTTCATGCCCAGGATGCAGGCGCTCATAGTGCCCTTCTCGCAGGATTTGCGGGCGTACTTGATGGCGGCGTCCGTGTCCCTGGTCATGCCGTCATTGCCCGTGGCGTACCACTGCGCGACCTGCTGGCAGGAGTAGTCTCCGTCCATGTCGCAGGCCTTCTTGTAGAGCTCGAAGGATTTGGAGGGGCTCTTAGGGAATCCCTGGTTCCCCCATCGGTAGTTCGAGGCCAGGGATTCACAGGGATTGCGCTCGCCGAGGTCGCAGGCCTTGATTGTCAGGCGGTTCGACTCGGCTTGGTCCGGGAGCGTCCCTTTCCCGGCTGACACGTTGTATATGAGGACCCTGCAGGCCGTGCCGTCGTTCGCGTCGCACGCCTTGCGGTAGAACTCGACCCCGAAGGGGGCGCTCTTGGGCGCGCCGAACTCGCCGTTCTCGAAGATCGAGCCCATGCGCAAGCAGTCCTTGGCCTTCTTGTCGCAGGCGGCCATGAAGCTTTTGCATTCCGGGGACTTGGCGCAGGCGTCCCTGAGCGACTGCGTCAGGCCCGGCAGGGCCTCGAGCTCGGCTTTGAGGTCCGCGATGCGCTGGCCCTCCTTCTCGCTCTTCGCGAGCTCTTTTTCCAGGGAGGCGGTCTCCTTCTTGAAGGCCGCGAGGGCGGTGCAGGAGGCCTCGTCCTTGGCCCGACAGGCCTTGGCGAGCAGGAGCCTGGCCAGGGTGTAGGATTGGCGGGACTTGGAGGCGTTCTTCCCGTGCCATTCCCCGGCTTCCTTGCAGGACGGGGCCAGGCCCTGAAGGCAGGCGGCTTCGAGCATCCGGACGCCCTGCTCTTCGGGGGCCGTTGTTTCGCCGGGCGCGCCCAGGGTCTGGCGGGCGAGGTGGGCCAATGCCCTGCATGCGGGTTCGCTGTGGAGCGTCAGGCAGCCGTGGGTCCAGGCCGCGGCCGCGGATCGGGCGCTCTTCTTGAACCGGGCCTTCATGAAGGGCTCGGCCCCCTTGCCGCAGGATGATTCGTCTCCAAGCATGCAGCCGACCATGCCGACCGCGGCCGCCCGGTTGAGCTTGTCGTCCTCGTAGGTGTACTGGTAGTAGATGATGTTGAAGAAGCTCATGCAGGCCTCGCCCTTGCCCGAGCGGCAGCCGGCCTGCAGTTCGCAGGCTGTGGGGGACTCGCAGGCCCCGAAGGCCAGGTCCTTGATGTCCTCAGGCGCATCGAGCGCCCGGGGCCTGGCGGAGGGAGGGGGGACGTCCATCGCGGGCATGGCAGGGGAGGCTTCGCCGCCGGAGAGGGCCTTGAGCGCCGCGTGCGCGGCGAGGACCCCGCGGTGGCCCTTGAGCTCGGCGTAGGCCGAGAGGAAGGCCTTGAGCGCCGCTGTCTTCTGCTCCGGCGTCTTGAGCCTCAGGGAGAGATAGCCGCTCAAGGCGGCGTAGTCATCGATGAGGTTCAGCTCGGCCTCGTGGGTCCGGGCCGAGAACACGCGCCACTCCCTGCAGGCTTTGGCCGCCTGGTCGCGGTAAGGCGTGGCCCCGGCGTTGCGAAGGATGCACCAGGCCAGCATGGTCTCGACTGGGAGGGCGCCGGGGTCCTTTTCCTTGAACAGGGCGTCCTCGAGGAGCCGCTCCACCGTCAAGTCGACTTCCTTGAACCCTCCCTGGGAGGAGGCCACGCCGATGCTTGGGACCTCGATGCGCGAGAGCTGGCCGAAGGAGAGTTCGCTGGCGCCTGCGGGCCGGAGCTGGCGCGCTATGGCGGCGATGTCCGGGCCGGCCTCGTGCGCGCCGCGGGAGAGGGGAGAGGAGAGGCTCCCGTGGAGCTCTGGGGTCTGCCTGCGGTCCTTGAGCAGGGTCTGGAGGGCGTCGTTGACGTAGGTCAGGGCCGAGGCCGGCGTGACCAAGCCGTCCTTATCCGCCGCCCAGCCGCGAAGGGCGCCGAGCATGAGGTAGCTGAAGGCGGGCCGTCCGGCGCCCGGCAGGGGGCCGGCAAACTGGTCGGACTTGCCGGCCATGAAGAGCGCGGCCTTGTCGTCGAGGCGCAGGGACGAGGTCACGGCGATGAGGGGCTGGAGCCCCTTGACGAGCTCTTTGCCCTCGCTGGTTCTGCCGCTGAAGCATGCGTCGAGGAGCGCGACCGTCCTGGCTTGGCGGCCTTTTGCCAGGAGGTCCATGAGCTCGCCTTGGCGCAGGCTCCGGTTGTAGAGGCTCTCGGCCCTCTGCTGGGCGTCCACTCCGATGAGCACGCCTTCCTTGCCGTCCTTGTGGGGCGCGCCGTGCCCGATGAACACGAACCAGAGCGTGCCGCCCGGCTGGACGTTCGAGGCGGCCCATGAGGCCGCGTCCCGGATGTCCTCGAGGGTGGCTTCGTTGTCCCGCAGAAGCTTCACCTTCCCGGCCGGGACCTTGCGGGTCTTGGTGAGGAAGAGGTGCCAGTCGTCCGCGTTCTGGGCCGCTCCCGGGACCTGGGAGACGAAGGGGTACTTTTCGATGCCGACCACGACCGCGGCGTCGGCCTCGCCGCCTTCCTGGTCTGCCGACGGGACCGACAGGTCGGGCCAGACCGCGGCGAGAGACGCGCCCGGGACGAGGATGAGCAGGGTGAAAAGGGTTCGTTTCATGAGGGGCCTCGGGGCGCCGAAAAGCGGCCCAGGAAGATTTTAGCAATTGGGCTGAGTTTGAGCATGCTGCTGGGGGGAGGAAAGAGCATATAATCCAAAAAGATATATCATTGCCTCAAGGCCATCCATGATCCGCAGCGACTGGTTTAAGCGCCATATCGAGATCATCGTGCAAGCTTTGGCCGCGGTCCTGGGCCTCAAGCGCCAGGGGGAGATCCAGACCGCGATCGCGACCCTTGAAGAGGCGGTCCGCAAGGCCTTCGGCATGAGCGGCCAGCTCGCGCTCGGCCTTCCGCTCCAGGAGTTCATCTCTCTGTCCTGCCGGGGCGAAGAGCCCTCCGCTGAATTCCTCTCTACCTTGGCCAAGCTCTTCCTTGAATGGGCGGACCTTTTGGAGAAGCAAGGCCGCGCGGATGAGGCCGCTTTGGCGCTCTCCCGCGGCCAAGAGCTTCTTCAGCTGGCCGAGTCCAAAGCCGATAAGAAATCCCCCCGGCCCTGAGGCCCAATTCTTGCTGGGCCTAAATCGGGCGGCCTAATGCCCATAGGCCCCAGCCGCCGAACCCCCGGCACGGCTATGATATTAATGTAGATATGTACTGCAAAGGCCTGAGAAAGACCCTCACCAAGATCCTGGCCGGGATCGTTTGCGCCAGCCTTCTCATCCTTTCGCCGGGCCCAATGGCGCTCAGCGCCTTTGCGCAGGCCATCCGGACCGATGCGTCGCCTGTCCCGGTCAATTCAGGGATCGCGGTTGTCCCGGTCATAAACAACTCGCTCGGCCAGGGACGGTCGAACATCCAGCTCAACAACGCCCCCCTCGCTCTGCCCAATTTCTCGCCAGCGGCTCTGCCCAAGCCCGCGATCAAGGGGCCCAATGCCGCGGTCAACGCGCTGAACACGCCGCAGGTTCAAACGCAGGCCGCTGTCCAGGCCGCCCCGCAGGGCCCGCTCATTGGAGGGGCATCGAAGATCGCGCCTTCCCAGCCCAGGCGCATCCAAGCCTTCACCCCTGAACAGAACAATATCCGCGGCCCGCCGATCACTACGGAACAGCCCGCTCCGCGCAATGAAGCCTCGCCGATAGAGACCCTGGAGGCCGGCGCGCAGGAGCTGGCCCGCTCCCAATCCTCCTCTGAGCGCCGCGCGGCTCTCGACTCACTTTTCACCGGCTCAAAACACCAGCCTTCCGCAGCCGACGTCCCGGCGATCGCGGGCGCCCGTGTCCAGCCGGCCGCCTCTCTTGACGAGCTGGAAGCGGCCGCGATCGACTCTAACCGGCCCGAATCCGAGCGCATGGACGCGGTCTCCTCCATCGCCAAGCAGGGCGGCGCCGAGGCCCGGGAATCCTTACAGCGCGTCTCAGAAGCCAACCCGGAAGGCGGCGCCTCTGATTACGAAATCCACCGCGCGGCCCTGCGCGCGCTCGCTGACACCGGCCTCATCCTGAGCCTGCGCCCAATCAGCCGCTCGCACGCAAGCGAGATCCTCGCCAAGCTCTCCCGGAACAAGCCGGACCTCGCCATCTTCGATTACGACGACACCCTGGAGAAGTGGATCAAGCCGATCTCGGCCGAGACCGCCCGGGCCCTGAAAGCCGCTTCCGACGCCGGGGTCCATACCGCCATCCTCACTGACCGCGGGGACATCCCACGGGATCAAAAGGACGTCACCATCCTCGACTCGCTTAGCCCCATGACGCCGGAGCAGAAGGCGAACCTCACCGTGCAGTCGAGCCGCGGCACGCGGACCATTATCTTCGACCGCAAGGGCCAAGCCCAGCTCGTCAACGACGAGAGCATCGCCTGGACCGACGCCGAGAAGAAGGCCCTGGCCGAGGCCGCCGCCGTCGTCTCCCGGCGCTACGGCGCGGCGGAGCGCGAGGAGCTGACGGCCTACGCCTATTTCCGCACCCTGGCCCTGGGCCTGCCCAGGGACGGGGTGCTGGCCGCGGCGAAGCTGATGCGGGAAGAGCTAAAGGCGCGCGGCATCGACTTGGAAGTCATCGGCCGCATGGCCGCGAACCCTGAGAAGAACCCGCCTTACCTCAACGTCTCGAAGATCGACAAATCCATCGGCGTGAGCTGGCTGCGCGCCCACAGCGGCTTCGTCGAGCGCCTCCAGGACGCGGCCCGCTTGGGACTGCGCGGCCGCTGGCTCAGCCGGGCCGGCCGGTTCCTGCGCCTGCTCCCCTCGCGGCCGATCGCGGCAGAGCGGACATTGATCGTGGGAGACCAGTTCTTCGACCTCAAGGTCACGGACCGGGACATGACCAAGGGCGCGCCCGGCGCGCTCGCCATCTCGGTGGGCGGGACGGCTGATCCGCGCATCGACAACATCTTCGTCTGGCCGGAAAAGGGCCGGACCGGCTCCCTCGACGTCCTCGGCGCGCTCGGCAAGGCCGCGGCGAGCGAGATGAACAAGAGGGCGGTCCTGGGACTCTTCTCCTCACGCACCGTCTCCATCGCGGTCTTCATCCTCACGTCCATCGCCTACCCCTTCATCGCGGTGCCGGTCGTGGGCTGGGCCGGCTACGGCGCACTCATGGCCCTGGGCCCGGTCGCGGCCATCGCGACTGGCCCGCTCAACGGCCTGCTGGTCGACCGCCTCTCCGCCCGCAACGCGATGACGCTCAACGCCGTCATCCGCGTGGCCTTGAACCTGGCGCTCCCGGTCCTCGCCTGGGCCGGGATCCTCAACTTCTGGACCCTGCTCATCGCCTCTTTCGCCAACGGCTGGCTGCTCTCCTCGATGATGACCACCGAGGGCGCCTACATCAAGAGCTTCGCCGGGCCCAAGAACGTCTCCACGGTCAACGGCCTGCTCTGGATGAACTACCTGGCCATCCAGGTCCTGCTCGGCCTGGTCTTCGGCATCGGCACGATCGTGGACAAGTGGAACCCGAATATCGCGTTCCTGCTCTCGGCAGCTGTCCACGCCTTCGTGGTGGTCCCGATCCTCTACTTCACGATGCCCAACATCCGCAAAGCGGCGCCGGCCCGGAAACAGGCTTCTTCCGAGGACGCGCCGGGCCTCAAGGATAGGTTCCTCTCGTTCCTTTCCAAGAACTGGCTCCCCGCCTCCCTGCTCGCAGGCGCGGGGCTCCTCTACGCTTTCTCCGCCCCGCTCATCGCGGCCGCATCCTCCGTGGCGGCTCTGCCGGCCTTCGCGGTGGCCGTGCTCAAATCCACGATCCCGATCACGTCCGCCCTGATGTACTGGATATCCCGCGCAGGCGCCTTCAAGTCCCTCTGGAGCGGCGGCGGCCGGGAGGTCTCAGCGGCTGAAAAGGACCTTGAGGCCCGCATCCAGGAAGCCGAGGCCGCGGGCCGCGCGGACGAGGCCAAGGCCCTGGGCAAGGACCTGCGGCGCCACAAGGTCCGCCTGCGCACCGCGATGCTCTACATCGGCCTCGCGGCCCTGATGCTCTACCCCATGCAGTCTTTCCTCCTGCCGGTGATGGCCCAGACCCTGGTGGGCAAGGCGGCCAAGGGCCTCCTGCTCGGCCAGTTCATGGGGTCGCTCTTCCTCGGCAACCTCATCTCGACCTCGGCCCAGGCGAAGCTGCCTGAGATCCGCCTGCCCATCATCGGCCGCATACCGGGCCAGCGCATCATCCAGGCCGTGGTCATCGGCCTGGGCTCGGTCTGGCTCTACACCCGCATCTTGCCCGGCAACATCCTCGCCGCGGCGGCTGCCGCCCTGGCCATGGCCGGGCTCATCAAGCTCGCCGGCGCCCTGGCCGCCCGCACCTGGGTCAAGGTGTTCGGCGTGGGGTTCGCGGCCGTCTGGCTCCCGTTCCTGGTCTGGAGCATGCCGGGCCTCATCCCCTTCCTCACGGTGCCCACGGCCGTCATGATCAGCCTGCTGGCCATCGGGATGTTCTTCGGCCCCGGGCACGTGGCCCTCAACAGCTACTTCCAGTCGAACTCCAAGCAGGAGAGCATGGGGTCCCTGATCGGGGTGCAGGGCTCCTTCACCAACACGGCCATCTCGGTGGGCTACGGAATCATCTCCATGCTCGCCGCGTCCCTCTCGCCGGCCCTGCCGCCGCTCCTGGCTTTCTGCGGAGCGGCCTACATCGCCGCGGCCTACGCCTTCTGGCGCGCGCCCCCCAAGCTTCCCGGACTGCCGGCGAAGAAATAGTTCTATAATCTCCGCGCCATGATGAACATCGATCTCCCGGCGCTTCTGTCCCGCGAAGCCGCGGGCAACTCCCTCCAGGCCTATCTCTCGGCCCTGCTCGTCTATCTCGGGGTGCTGGCCGCGCTCTACCTCGCCCGGGGCTTCCTCCTCATCCACCTTAAGAGGGTCTCCTCCAAGATCGACGCGGACATGAACGCTTTCCTGGCGGACATGTCCGCGAAGGTCCGCTCACTCGAATACCACCTCTTCGCCTTCTTCATCGCCACGCGCGGCCTCCAGTTGAGCGCGGGCTTAGACAAGGCGATCCGCATCGTCTTCGTCATCGCGCTCTCCTACCGCGCGGCCACCCTGCTCCAGGCCGCGCTGGCCTACGCCCTGCGCAAGGCCGCGGGGGCCTCCGAGCGCGAGAACGGGTCCGCCTCGGCGATGCAGGTCCTGCGCCTGGCGCTGAACATCGTCGTCTGGGCCGGCGCCCTCGTCTTCGTGCTGGAGAACCTCGGCATCAGCATCTCGACCGTGGTGGCCGGGCTCGGCATCGGCGGCGTGGCCGTGGCCCTGGCCGCCCAGCAGGTCCTCGGAGACCTCTTCGCCTCCTTCGTCATCTTCATGGACAGGCCTTTCCGCGCCGGCGACTTCATCGCGCTCGGGGACATCTCCGGGACTGTGGAGCGCGTGGGCATCAAGGCGACGCGCCTGCGCGGCCTGGGGGGCGAGCTCCTCGTCATCCCCAACAAGGACCTCACCTCCGCAGCGGTCCGCAACTACCGGGAGATGCGCCGCCGCCGCGTGGTCTTCTCCTTCTCGGCGGCGCACGACACGCCCTGCGAGAAGCTCGCCGCCATCCCCGGCATGGTTCGCGACGCCATCGGCGCCGCGGCCGGCGCGTCCTTCGAGCGGGCGCACCTCTGCGGGATCGGCGAGTCAGGCAGACAGTTCGAGGCGGTCTACCACGTGGAGAACCCCGAGTACGGCGCCTTCATGGACATCCAGCAGGCGGTCGCCCTGGCCCTGCTCAAGCGCTTCGAGACGGAAGGCATCCGCTTCGCGGCCCCGACCCGGGCCATCCTTTCCAATTAGGGCCGGGCCCTGGAGAATGCCTAATTGACGGCCTATACTATGCGCGTGACTTGCGCATTCCAGCGCTTGGCCTTGGGGGCCATCGTCTGCTTCGCGTGGCCCGTGCCCTTGTCGGCGCGCGACCGCCATGGCCACGGAAATCAGGGCCATCAACCGAAGTATTCTGAAACCCGGGATAAGGTGTGGCGGGCGCTCAGCGAGCTGCAATCCACGCCGTCGCGCTCTGCGCCCACAGCCTGCTGAGCGGAGCCGCCAAGCAGGCGGGCGCAGGGGACTCCGCCGCAAAGCTGCCCGAGGACCTCAAGACCTTCCTCGCGCGCGCGCTCGGTCCGGACGCAGAACAGCGGCCCAAGGACGTCCAGGAGTTCTGGCTCGCCTTAGACGCGGTGCTGTCCAAGCGCCCGGCGGCTTGAGGGGCTTTGCATCAGCATCTCGCATCCGCCTCCCCACATTTGAGATAATTACCACCGAATCATGCCGCCGACAGAGCCCCATTCCGACTCGGGTTCCCTTGGGGGCCGCGCCCTGCTCGTCGTGGGCACAGGGCCCGCGACGAAGAAGCCCCTGCTCCAGAAGCTCAAGGCCCTGGACTTGCGCATCGTCCTGCTCAACCGCGAGAACAACTGGGCCGCCCGCTTCGCCGACGACCTCATCGAGGCCGACACCTACGACCACGCGGCCGCGATCGCCAAGGTCGAGGAGGTCCTCAAGGGCGCCAAGATCGAGGGGGCCCTCACCTTCTGGGAGGACGACATCCCTCTCTGCGCCGCGCTCCGCGAAAAATTCGGCTGGAAGGGCTACGGCCTCGAGGCGGCGCTCAACGCGCGCAACAAGCTGAGGACTCACCAGGCGCTCGACGCCGCGGGCCTGCAGGGCTATTCCATGCCCTACGCGCAGGTGCGCTCGGTCAAGGAGCTCGAGAAGGAGTCGGAGCGCATCGGATTTCCCTGCGTGCTCAAGCCGGTCTGGGGATCCTCGAGCCAGTTCGTGGTCCTCCTCGACAGCTTCGAGGAGGCGAAGAACGCCTTCGAGTACGTCCAGGCGAACATCGGGCCGAAGTTCGACCCCATCTACACTTACGGCACCGAGATACTGCTCGAGCGCTTCCTTCCCGGCGCCGAGATCGATGTGGACATGCTGATGCAGGAGGGCGAGTCGAAGTTCCACGCCTTCACCGACAACTTTCCCACAGCCGCGCCTTTCTTCGTGGAGACCGGCGACGCGATGCCCTCCCGCCACGAGGACCACGACCTGAAGAGGGTCCTCTCCATGGCCAAGAAGGTCGTGGGGGCCTTAAATCTCGACAACGGGGCCCTGCACGTCGAGGCCCGCATCACGCCGGAGGGGCCGCGCCTCATCGAAGTCAACGCCCGCGTGGGCGGGGACTACATCCCGGATTGGATCCAGACGGTCTGGGACGCGGACATCGTCGAAGGGGCGGCCCGCGTGGCCCTGGGCCTGCCGGCCGCGTTGGCGTCCCGCCGCGACCCCAAGGTCCACCTGGTGAGCAAGTACATCATCCCGGACAGCTCCGGGGTCATCGCTGGCATCATGGTCCCAGATGACCTCTCCTCCCGCGAGAAGGTCCAAGACGTGACGGTGCTCAAAGAGGCGGGCGACGCGGTCCTCGTGCCGCCGGAGGGCTTCGAGGAGATCGGCTGGCTCGCCTGCTCGGGCGACACCTACGCCGAGGCGGAGCTCAACCTGGAGACTGCCTTCAGGGATATCAAGGTCGGCATCGCGCGCTACGATTCGACCTCCTCCATCGGCAAGACCCGGCGCAAGAACCGATTCAACGCGGCGCAGGTGGCCCGGCGCCGCATCCTGCAGTCGGCCCGCATGGAGAAGATCCGCGGCTATGACCTCTCCTTGAAGAAAGGCCTGCGCGTGGGCATCCTCTGCAACCGATACGACGAGACGAGCGCGGGCGACACCGGCAAGGCCGAGTCCGCGGTCCACGCGGACCTGACTTCCGTGGGGCTCAATATCCACAAGGCGCTCGACTCCAAGGGGTTCAAGGCCGTCTTCTTCGACATGAACGAGACGCCGCTCCCCTTCGAGAAGATCGCCGAGGCCAACGTGGACCTGGTCTTCAACGTCTGCGAGCGGGTCAACAACTCGAGCCTGCTCGAGCCGCACGCGGCCGCCATCCTCGACTGCCTCGGCATCCCCTACTCGGGCTCAAACCCCCTCACCCTCGCGCTCTGCATCGACAAGATCAAGGTCAAGAAAATCCTGGAGCACCACGGCCTGCCGACCCCGCGCTTCGACTACGCCTTCCACAAGGACGACCCCATCCGCGACGACCTGCGCTACCCCCTCATCGTCAAGCCGGCGAACACGGACAACTCCATCGGCATCTCGAACAAGTCCGTGGTCAAGAGCCCGCGGGAGCTCAAGGACCAGATCGCCGAGGTGAGCGA
This sequence comes from Elusimicrobiota bacterium, assembly GCA_016212885.1. GTDB lineage: Bacteria > Elusimicrobiota > Elusimicrobia > UBA1565 > UBA1565 > UBA9639. Next base: position 12,558 of record JACRDO010000043.1, read on the forward strand.
GAAGCTCAACCGCGTGGCCCTCATCGAGGAATTCATCGAGGGCGACGAGGTGGACGTGACCATCCTGGGCAACGAGGAGCGGGTGAAGGTCCTGCCCCTCTCGCGCTCGATCTTCGACGACCTCCCGGAGGACGTCTGGCACATCTACCCCTTCGAGGCCAAGTGGTCGCACGACTCCGTCTACAAGAAGATCAAGACCGAGCGGCCGGCCAAGTACTCGCAGAAGCTCGCCCAGCTCATCTCGGAGATCTGCCTCGACGCCTACAACATCTTCGACTGCCATGACTACGCGCGCATCGAGGTCCGCGTGGACAAGGCGGGCAACCCCTTCATCCTGGAGATCAACCCCAACCCCTCCATCAACCGCGGCGACTGCGTGCCGGCCTGCGGGGAGCTGATCGGGCTCAACTACGAGGACTTCATCCTGGAGATCCTGCGCGAGGTGGTGCTCCGCTACCGCGCGCGCCCGCCCTACTACCACCTGCAGAGCGCGCTGGTTTCGCTGTAGAGCCTACGCATAAATCAGCTCGGGTAGTGTCGATGTTGACGGAAGTTGATCGGGTGGCTCCCGGCGGGCCTGCATAAATCGTTGCAAGCCGCGGCATGTGTATCCGGCCAAGGTCGCCGATCTGCGCAATACAGGCGCTTTCCAGGCCCTGCGGGGAACTGGAGCGGCCGCCGGAATGTCCCCGTTTGCAAAATCCGGCTCATGGCCGAGAACCTGGGGTCGTTGTTTGGAGCTTCGGCTCCGCCGAAGGCGGGGACGTACCAAACATCGGAAATGCGTTGGTTTGGTACGTCCTGAACTTACGCCGTATGGATGTTCAGGACGAAGCAACGCGCACGCAGCGCGTAACAGACGCCTTTTCGGCGCGTCGGCGCGCCGGGGTTCCCATTCCGACTGCGTACCAAACATCCAGAGTCCGTAGGTTTGGGACGTCCCGAAATTACGTCGTTTGGATGTTCGGGACGTCGGAACGGGAACCTTCTCAAGAGCCCACAACTTTTCGGCAATTTCTTGCGCGAGCCCTTACCTGGTCCGGGTGATCTTGCGCAGCCCATCCGGCCTATCTGGGTCGCGCCCTTTCTGAAGGGCGAGATGGAGGGCCGCCAGCTGGCCCCAGGCGGCCAGCGGGAACGGGGAAAGCCTGTCCGGCGCGTCCGGGGGCCCCAGCCGGAGCAGGGACACCCCCGCGTGAGCGAGCCTCCTCTCCACTGTCCGCATCATGTGGAGGCCCGGGCCGCGGCTTAAAAGCAGGAGGGCGCGGAAGCGGTCCCCGGCCTGCCTTCTAGCCATGCCTATGGGCCCATGCAGGAAATCCGCGGCCGAGGCGCCCTCCGCGAACACGCCCGCCGCCTCCTTGAGCTTGAGCGCGATCTCCAAGGCGACCGGATAGGCGAAGCCGCGGCTGACCACCACGCAGCGCTCGACGCAGCGGCCCTTGGCCGCCTCCGCGGCGATCCTCTCCTCCAAGCCGAAAGCATCTCTGAGCATGGCGGGGACCCGTCCAATATCCCTCAGCAGGTCCGCGCCCCGCTCCCCCCCCAGCCAGCCGGCCGCAAGCAGGTAGAGGCAGGCGAGCTCGGCCGTGAAGGTCTTGGTCGCGGCCACGCTGATCTCGGGGCCGGCGTGGAGCAGGAGGCAGTGCCTCGCCGCGCGGGCCAGGGGCGAGCCGGGGTCGTTGGTGATTGCGATGGTGATGGCGCCGCCGCGGCCGGCTTGGCGCACGAACTCGACGATGTCCGGCGAGCGGCCCGACTGGCTGACCCCGAAGACAGCGGCCCCCTTGAGCCTCAGGGGCCGTTGGTAGAGGGTCACGATGGACGGGGCCGCCAGCGCGGCCGGCACCCCCAGCTCGCAGCCGAAGAGGTACTTGCCCAGGGTCGCGGCGTGGTCGGAAGTGCCGCGCGCGGCCAGGACCGCGAAGCGAACATCCCTCCTGCGCAGCTCGCGGCCGAGGCGGGAGGCCGCGCCCCATTCGCGCTCCAGCACGCGCGCTACGACGTCCGGCTGCTCGAAAATCTCCCGGCGCATGTGGGCGCCCAAGACGATGCTTGCGGACATTGCCTGCCATCCTAACATTTTCTCCTTGACAAAACGGAAATTGTCTGCTATATATGCGGTACGCCGATATCCGCCTTTTTTTGCGCGGGATCGGCAATTTTTCTATGCATGGCTCCCGTCTGCGCGGGCTGACCGCTGGGCTTGTCCTGGCCATGGCGCTTCTGCCTCAATGCAGCCACGCCAGTTTCAATCTGACGCTCAGTCCCCTGACCAATATCTATTCGTGGGCCGCCACGACCGATCCGTCCTCGACCACCGCCAAGGTGCTGTATTATGTCAAGCAGAAGTTCGGCATGTTTCATGAGCCGGTTACTTTCAATCCCCTGACCGAAGGGACCACGATCGCTACGGTCTTCGACAACACCTCTGTCACCCTCGGCGGGCGCATGACCGGTTCGTTTTGCACCATCGTTCTGGCCTCGACCACGGTTTCCGGGATTTTCGACTGGTCCATCCCCGGCTGCCACTCCTACCTGCACTATCCCGGCGGAGGCAACCAGGAGGGCATCTACCGGGTTGACGGCAGCGGCACCCAGATCGGATTCAACCAGCAGTGGTACCTGAAGTATTCCCTGGACCAGGACTCTCTCGTTACCTTGAGTATCTATCCCCCAGGAACGTCCCTGACCACGGATACCAGCGGATTCCTGAGCGTCTCCGGCAGCCCGACGCCGACCAAGGTGATCGTCTCCAGCACGCCGCGCTCCGGCGAGACGTTCGACGGCTCGTTCATGAACACGGAAATGTGGGACAGCCGGAACTCCAGCGGGAACACCGTGTCGAACGGCATCTATTTCGCGCAGTTCATCGTTACGAACTCCCTTTTTACGCAGACGACCCGCTACATCGGGGTATACACGATACCGGTGGACATCATCCGATTTACGGCTTTCTCCACCGAGGGCATCAGCCCGACGAGCTCGCTGGCCAAGATCAACTATACGATCACTGGGGACGCCACCGTGCGCATCGTGGTCGCGAAGCCCGGCCGCAGGTTCTCCTTTGATGGAAACGGCGACGTCCAGTCGCTCAACGCGGCCGGCAGCGACATAGACACGAGCACGGAGAGCGTGGTCCAGGTGCTGACCTACAACAAAAGGGCCGGCAGCTACTCTGAAACCTGGAACGGAACCGACACCGCGGGCGTCGCGGTTTCTTCCGGCATTTACTCAATAGGGCTTTCGGCTAGGGACGCCTTCGGCAACCAGGCGCTGAACCTCTCCGGCGGCCATGACGGCCCGGTGCAGGGAACCATCCCCGTGGAGCGCTCCGCCTCTCAAAGCGCGACGGACACCACGGCGCCCACGCTGACGGCCATCGCCGTGGGCGGCACGAGCATCGCGCTTGGGGGCGGCACGAGCATCAGCAACAGCTTCACCAGCATCCTCTTCACCCTCAACGAAATCGCGGGCACGTGCACGGTGTCCTTGACTGGCCCCGGCGGCCTCGTGGCGGGGGGAAGCGTCTCGGCGTCCTCGAACACGGTCACCTACTCCACGTCCACCGTTCAGTCGAGCACCGGAAACTACACCCTCTCGATCATCGCCCGGGACGCGAACGGGAACGCGAATACTTTCACTGATTCTTTTGCCCTGTCCGCGGCCGGCGGAGGAGGCTCGGCCGCGCAGTCCTTCGACGACGTGTTCAAGAGCTCAATCAAGGCCTACCCCAATCCGGTCCGGCGCGCGCCCCTCAACATCAAGTTCACGCTCACCGCCGCGGCCAGCGTGGATTTCGACCTCTTCAACCTTCTCGGCGAGCGGGCCTTTCACGCGACGATGTCCTATCCGGCCGGGACCCAGACATTCCCCTGGGACCTCATCAACGACGCCTCCAACACGGTGGGCAACGGCGTATATCTGCTCCGCCTCAGCGCCAACACCGGCCGCCAGACGGTGCGGGTCACGAAAAAGGTCATGGTGATTCGAGAATGAAAAATCTCGCGGCGGTCATCGCGGCCTGCCTGGCCCTGGTCCCGCGGGCTTGGGCCGATTCGCGAAGCGGCGCCTCCGGCGCGACCTTTCTGCGGCTGGAGCAGGGAGCCCGGCCCATGGGCATGGGCGGGGCTTTCGCCGCGGCGGCCGACGGCGCAACCGCCCTCTGGTGGAATCCCGCGGGCATCGCGCGCTCCAGCTTCACCGAAGTCACCGTCGGACACACCGCGTATATCGAGGACATCAACTCCCAGACCGTGGCCATCGCGCATCCGGTCAAGCTCTCGAAGAACCGCCCGGCCGCCATCGGGGCGAGCTTCACGTACCTGAGCATCCCCGGAATCGACGGATTCGACGAGAACGGGAACCCCTCCGGCAAACTGGACGCCAACTCCATGGCGGGGGGCCTCGCATTGGCCGCGCCGATTTCGCCCCAGGTCACCGTCGGCGCCCAGATCAAGATGATCCGGGAGAAGCTCTCGACCGTAGTCGGTTCGGGAGTCGCTTTCGACGCCGGGGCCCAATACCGGCAGGACTCCATCGGCGTGGGCCTGGCGATCCAGCACCTGGGACCCGCTTTTCGCATGGGCACGACCAGCAGCCCCCTGCCGACGCTCTACAGGGCCGGCCTCTCCTACGCCCCGCTTTCGCGCTTGACGCTGGCCTTTGACGGCGAGAAACCAACGGATGGAGATGTGGTCATGCACCTCGGCGGCGAGGCGCGGCTCGCGCCGACCTTCTTGCTGCGCGCGGGATACAGGCAGATGCGCAACGCGGGCTTGGGGGCCGGATATACCCTGGGTTTCGGCTTCAATGGCATCATCGGCGCGGACAGCCTCGGCGACGACAAACCCTGGTGGGAGCGCAGCCAGGCCGACATGGAGATGGCCCTCGGCGCCAAGGGGGCCTATCTCTTCTCGTTCGACTACGCCTTCCTTTCCTTCGGGGACTTCTCAAATACCCACCGGCTCACGTTCAGCGTGAAGTTCTGATCCGGACGGGCCCCCGACGTCAAGTAAAACTTCAGGTTTTGTTCAGAATTCCCCTTGAAAATTTTCGCCGTGCGCTTATACTTACTTGACGAAGAGACCGGCAAGCCCATCCCCGGCGCATTGGTCATTGTCGTCGCGAAGGTGGACTATGAACCTTTGCGGGAGGGACCGTACAACAGGGCGGTGGCCGCGGCCAGGGGAGGGACGAACACGGGCGGGATGTTGAAGTTCGGGAAACTGGAAGGGCTGTGGTTCGGCGAGGAGCCGAAGGACAAGCTCTGGAAGCTGCTTGAGTCGCGCAAGCCGAAGGTGAAGCGAAGGGTGCTGGGGGTTGAATGCGGCAGCCTGCTGGTCTTCGCGCCCAAGTACGGCTTCATGCACCAGCCCTTCGGGATACAGGACAACCCGGCGTTTCAGAAAGAGGTCCAGGGCAACCCCAAGGGATACATTGGATTGTATGGCTGGCCCTTGGGCTCTGAGAACAGGGAGCCTGTGCTCTTGGATTCGACATCGTTGAGGAAGGGGACGGTTGTGGTCTTGAAGATGAAGAAGCCGGATGATCCCAAGACGGCGTACAAGGATTTCCGGGTGCGTATGCTGGCCTGCCTGATAGCCGGGCTGACAAAGAACACCGGGGCCACGGTGAAGGAGAAGGAACGGATCTATGATTTCTTTGTGGATCAAATCAACGAAGCGACGGGATTGTTCGAGGGCCCTTTCTTTGTGCAGCAGTACTATAAGTTCCAGAAGCCGGAATTCAGGAATGCGGTGATCAATTGGCGCTTGGGGGACGAGAATGAGGACTCGACCGTTCAAGCGTGGCTGGCGCAGAAGGCGATGGAAATACTGCCCGAGGAGTGCAAGGAGGTGAAGGAGTACAGCCAATCAATCCTGGAAGGGTTGACGGCTGAGGGCGAGGAGGAAAGAACAAGGAACCATTTCTACGATCCGAACGACCCTGAGAAAGCTTTTGCCAAGGGACAGACTGCGTTACGGTGGGGAGCTGTCGGGTATCCTGAGAATCCGGGCAACGAGTGGGACTGGGCGGACGCGCAGAGGTACTACCGGGAAGGGGATAGGACCAAAGCGTATCAGGCCCTGGGGCACGTGTTGAGGCTGCTCGACAACCTGGCCGTGCCGAAGTACACGCAGATGAACCCGGAGAAGGACACCGAGTTTGAGAAACACATTGAGAATCTGCTGGAGGATAACGCCGGCAATCTGCCTCCTGAGTATTGGATGAAGGCGAGGGAGGCGAGCGCGGCGAAGACGTTGAAAGAACGGTTTGAAGATGTCGCGAGGCGGACGGCGGAATTGGAGGCGTTGGACAAACGTGAAGCGAGGATGCAGGGCGGGAGCGTTGTTAATGGATATATGGGAGGCATTTGGGAAGCGATGGCCAAGAAGAGCTTCCCGCCGGCGATCGCACAGGGCGCAGGGTTGCTTCGGGACTTCCATAAGTTGATGCACCCTGCGGCGTTCGTGCAGTTTCCTCCGAGGAATGGAGGGGATGGGAAGGAGAAGCCGAGGCAGGAGGTGAAGGAATCGACAACGACAGAACGCGGAGAAGTAATCGCGGCAAAACAGTGGATGCCCGAATTGAACCGCTTTCGGACGTGGATTGATCCTCTTAATGTTCGAGAACAGCGCTGCCTTGGCGGAGGTCTACCCCGCCCTGGTCCAACATGGCATCACCTGCTTCTCCTCTCCGGACGTCATGCCAAACGGCAGCAATGAGCCATGAGCCTTGGGCGATGAGCTCACGGCTCAAG
>JACRDO010000042.1 GCA_016212885.1 Elusimicrobiota bacterium
GCTTAAGAAACGGCACACTTACTATGTGCTCGATGTTGACGAACAGAACAAGAAGGTCACCTTGGGAAATCCGTGGGGCACCGATAAAAATGTCACGCTGACGGAGGAAGAGTTCCGAGAAATCTGGGGCGGCGTTAACGTCAATCCACTCAAATGAAGACCATAAAGAAGAAGGGCATTATCGCATGCATCGTGCTGGCTTTTGTCGCGTGGGGCGGGTGGAACCTGTTGATGTGGCACCCCGACATGATTATGCCCGTGTTTGAGCTTGCGGCTTGGCCCTTCTCATTTGTCTTGGCGCGATATGCGCCTCAAGGCACGAAAGGCGAAGTGGGAATGGTGAGCGGGAGCGGGGTTAGCAGAGTCTCTCATCCCCTGGCAATGGGTCTCATGCACGTGAACTGGGCCAAGTACACCGATGAGAAAGGCGTCAAGAGGCGCGGCCCGGTCGCGACGTTGTCTATGTGGAGAGACGACACCCCAAGACCATGGAAAGCAACGGATATCGACGTGTACGCCGGCCAGCATCTGCAATGGGACATATTCTCGCTCTACATCGAGGAAGTGAGCTACTTCCCGGAATTTGTTCAGTTCCGCGTCTACAAGTCCAACTCCGCCAAACCAGGAACTCGTACATCCAACACAAGCATAGCGCAGTTGGCCGACTGGGACAGGAGAGGCAACGCGATAACCGTGTGGATTTGGCCGATATTTACAGATGACGGTCTAAGACCTCGGCGTACCTACCACGTGCTCGGGGTTGACGAAAAGAACAAGACCGTTACCGTGAGGGATCCGGAGGAGACATCGCCCGTCACACTTACGGAAGAGGAGTTCCGAAAACTCCGTGGCGAGGTGAACGTCAATCCCAGATCTCTGAGCAAACCGCCATTCTAGTGTAGTGCGCCAACGCTTCTTTACATTTGGCGATCTTGGCCATGATTTTTCCGAGGGGGAAGGGGAGCAGGCCGACCGCGGTGCTGTAGTCGAGCACGGCCTTGTTCGTCACGCCGTCCGGCTCGCGCCAGCGCTCCAGGGCCTTGTTGCAGTAGTCGAACCTGAAATCGGGATTCTTCTCGGCGCGGGCCCTTTCGGCCCGGAAGGAGAAGTCGCCGGCCGGGGCCGGCAGGGCCGGGAAGGCGAGGATCGCGGCCGCGAGGAGGGCTCTCATGCCGGGGCTTCATGCTCCACAAAGAAAAAGCAGGCTCATGAGATACCATGAAAGCGAAAGGCCCCCCTGAGATAGGCTAAGCTCTCCAGTGCTCGTCCTGCGCGGCCTTCCGCTTCTCTTCTTCCGCGGCGTCCGTTTCGGCCTGGTTCTGGCCCGCCATCTGGCCGGCGCCCTGGGTCGCGCCCATTGCGCCCCCGGTCTGGTTCACGATCTCGTTGGCCGCGGCGCCCCCTTCGGCCGCCGCCTTCGAGTCGCCGCACGAGCCGTCCGCGCAGCCTTTGGATTCGAGCTTCGTGTCCGAAGTCGTCTTGGCGTCGTCGAACTTCTTCTCGCCCTCGGCCTTCGCGTCCTGGGCCGCCTTGTCGGCTTCCATCATGACCCGCACGGCCTGGACCGCCAGGATGCCCCCGCCGGCCATGAACGGAAGCCCCTGCACCATCTGACCGTATTTCCCGGCGATGATTCCGCCGACCCCGGCGGCGACGCCGCCGGCAGCTGCAGCGGCCCCGGACGCGAGCTTCGCGCCCACGAAGTTCCCGGATTTGATGAGCTGGGCCGCGAGCATCAGGAGCAGGAACCCCCCGATGAGCGCGCCGATGCCGACGTAGATCAGGTTTTGGTACGGCGTCTTGTTCTTCTTGTCGTTGATGGGGGGCGCCGGTGGCTCCACCTGCTTCGAGTCCTCGGTGGTCGATGGGCCTGCGCCGACTCCAGCGGCCCCGTCCCCGACCCCGCCTGTGCCGACGCCGCCGGCTGCGGGCCCGGCCGAGCCTCCGTCGAAGGCCCGGGAAGCCGTGGCCGACGCCGCGTTCGAGCTCGGCGAGGCCGCCGCGGCGCGGCTCAATTTGTTGGCGATCTTGGCCTGGCCCAGGGCGCTCTTCGGCTTGCCCAGGAGCGCGCGGCGGCCGGCCGAGTAGTTGGGCCGGGAGCTCGAGGACATGCGCGTCGTCTGCGCGGTCTTGTAGATGTCCTGGAATCCGGAGCCGACCTTGCCGCCCACCGAATCCACGGGCTTGAGGGCGAGGGCCGTTCCGGCGCCGCCGGCGTTGATCGCAGGGGCCCGGACGAGCTTCGCCTTCGTGGCCGAAGGCGCCTGGCCCTGGCCAGGGCTCTCGGCCGCTGGCGCCTGCTGCTCCTTGGAGGCAGATGCTGCGGCGTCAGCGGCCTTGTCGGGCTCGGAAGGGGCCGGAGCCTCGGGGAGCACCGCGTTGCCTTGGGCGAGGTAGTCCAGGGAGGTGGACGCCGCCTTCGGGCCCGCGGAGGGGGAGGCCTGGGCCGACGCGGAATCCGCGCCAGCCGCTGCGAACGTGTGCGAACCCAGGGGCCGGCGCGAATCGCCCGCGCCTTCCCGCGATCCAAGATAAAGCGAGAGCCCGGCCGCGACGGTGGACCCGGCGAGGAGCAGGCCGACAAGGCCGGCCTTGGTGGCCAGCAGAGCGCTCAGGCCGCTGGTTTGGAGCAGGGACCCGAGGCCCGATAGGGCGCCGGAAGGCGCGGAGGAGGCGGCCTGCGCGCCCGATAGGACGGATGTGCCGATCTCCGGCGCCTTCGAGGATGCTCCGATGACGGGGGGGATGCCCCCGCCCTTCTTCTCTTTCTCTTTGCCCTTCCTGAATCTCGGCCTCATAAGGTCATCCTCTCTGCGGTCGCGGCATCATGCGAGCTTTCTCCCGCCTTCCTGCAAGCCGAGGCCGGCGTCGTTGTTCGGCTTGAGCAGCTCATTCACCTCGCCTCCCTTCGTCGCGTTGATCTTGTCGAGCTGGGTCTGCGCGTCGCTGCTTGCCTTCTCCGCGGACATGAGGACGATGACGGCTGTTGCCGTGAGGACCCCGCCGCCGACGATGAACATGCCCCCTTGCAGTTTCTGGCCGAATTGGCTCATGATGGCGGCGCCGGCGCCCATGGCCGCCGCCCCGGCTGCAGCGGCGCCCACGGCCAGCATCTTGGCGATCGAATAGAGCATCATGGCCGCGGCGATCGAGGCCGGCGATGGGACCGCCATGAGCTGCTGAGCCTTGGAGACAAGCATCCCCGCGATCACCAGCAGGATCATCCCGATCGCCAGGGCGGCCACCCCGGCGTAGATCATCCCTTGATAAGGGGTCTTGTTCTTGGAGCTCTTGCTGGGCGAAGGCGGCTCAGCGGGCTGGTAGTCTTTCTGATCCGAGGCCGATGACCCGCCCGTGCCGACGCTGGACCCGCCCTGGCCGGCGCCCGCGGCAGCTGGGGCGGAGAGCCCGCCTGTGCCCGGATTCTGCGCATCGAACGGGGTGGAGGCTGTGGCGGCGCTCGGGGCCCCGCTCGGCATGGCCGCGGCCTGCCGGCTGAGCTTGTTGGCGGCCTTGAGCTGGGACATGGCTCCGCGTTTTCCTCCGGCCATGACTCTGCGGTTCGCGCGGAAGTTGGCCCGGGGCGGATTGCGGATGGCTGAGATTTTGCCCTGCGCCGGGCCCTTGTACACGTTCTGGAAGCCTTGGCCGATGCCGCTGCTCAAACCGCCCATGGGGTTCAAACGTCCGACGGCCATGAACCCGGAGCCCGAGGACATGGGCTTGGAAGCCGCCAGGGCCGGCTTGCGGCCGGCTTCCGGCGAACCGGAGGCCGGTTCCGGGTTCGATGGGGCGGATTCCTGGGCGGGCTCTTCGGCCGCCTTCGCGTCGTCCTTGACTGCGTCCGCGGCCGCGTCATTGCCGGTATTCGCTTTGGCCACGAGGTCGAGCGAAGCGGGCCGGCCGCTCCCGGGCATCTCGGTCCCGGTCAGGGACGAGCCGCTCCCATGGCCGGATGCGCCGGACATGGACCCGGCGAAGGTCCAAGGCGAGGAGGCCTTTCGCGCAGAGGAAAGCCCAAGCATCAAGGTCACGCCGGCCGCGACCGTGGCCGCGCCGATCGTCAAGGCGACGAGTCCGGCCTGGGTCGAGAAAAGAGGGGTCAGGCCGATGCTTCCGGCCAAATGGCGGACGAAATCAAGGAAAGGCGAGACCGCGCGAGCCCCCCTTGCAGCCACGGAGATCGTCTGGACCGCGGGGACCAGGCTGCCCGAGGAGGCGCCGGATTCGATCGCTCCCATGCGGGCTCCGGCCCCAGGGGCCCAAGCCGCTCCAGCTTTCTTCTCTTTGCGCCGTTCGTCTCGTCCGGGTCTGGCCATAACGTCCTCCCGATGAGCAGGGCCGCGTCTCTCACTAGATGGTGTAATAGGCGCAAGGGCCTATAGGAAGTGCCAAAAGGCCTATATTCAAAACTGGGCCCTCCGGCCCTGATGACGCTGGGTCTTGCGCCGTTTCCCAGGGAGGGGCTTTCGGCCGCCCGCAGGGGCCCTTTCGGCTCATGCGGCGCAGGCCGCGAGCGCCTAAACTATCTTCATGAAGCCGCAAATGAGAGGGACTCCGATGAAACGTCTTGGACTTCTGCTCGCCATCCTGTTCGCGCCGGGATTCCTTTGCGCGCAGGTCCGCGCCATCCGCCTTGATGACCTGAAGTCGGTCCAGGGCGTCAAAAGCCCGGCGCTCGCCCCGGCCGCGGCCAAAGACGGCCCTCAGGCGCCCAAGTCCATCGAGGGTTCCGCGGTCCCGGCGCCGGCTTCCGGATCGAGCTTCGAGACTGGCTTCAACGAAGAGGAGCTTTCCCAGATCTACGCCATCTCGGCCATCATCGACAAATTCTATGTGGATTCGGTCGATAGGAAGGAGCTGGTCTACGGCGCGCTCGAGGGAATGGCGAAGAAGCTCGACCCCCACTCCCAGTTCTTCGATCCGAAGGCGTTCAAGGATTTCCAGGAGCAGCTCAACGGCAGCTTCTCCGGCATCGGCGCAGGCCTGAAGAAGAAGGAGAAGGGCGAGGGCCAGGGCATCGCCTACACCATGCCCGGCTCCCCCGCGGAGAAGGCGGGGCTCAAGCCCGGGGACGTCATCGCCGCGGTGGACGGAGAGGACATCCGGCCCCTCTCGCAGGACGACGCGACCAAGAAGATTCGGGGCCCCGAGGGGACCCCGGTCCGGCTGAGCATCCTCAGGACCGGCCAAGACGGCAAGGCTTCCCAGCTCGAAGTAACCGTGGTCCGGGGCAGGGTCCAAACGGCCAACGCCTACTCGAAGATGCACCCGAACGGCGTGGGCTACGTTTATTTCGAGTCCTTCCGGGAGGACACGCACCTTACGGTCATGGGCGAGGTGCGCAAGCTCAAGCGGCAGGGGCTGCGCTCGCTCATCCTCGACGTGCGCAACAACGGCGGCGGGAGCCTGCAGTCGGTCATCAACCTCTCTTCCGCTTTCCTCAAGAAGGGGATGGGCATCGTGAGCACCAAGAACCGCAAAAGCGAGACCCGCGCCTGGCAGGCCCCGGCGGAGGGCGAGTTCTCCGGCATCCCGGTGATCCTCCTCGTCAACGGCTACTCCGCCTCGGCCAGCGAGATCCTCGCCGGGGCCCTGCAGGACAACAAGAAGGCGGTCGTGGTCGGCAGCCGGACCTACGGCAAGGGCTCGGCGCAGATCGTCATCCCCTTCCAGGACGGGTCCGCCTTGAAGCTGACCGTGGACCGCTGGTACACCCCGAGCGGGCGCTCCATCCAGAAGGACAACTCAGGCGGCGGCGGGGTCGCTCCCGACGTCCCGGTCCAGGTGGAGGAGGCGGCGGAGATGAAGGCCATGTCGCAGATCCTGCGCGAGCTCAACCGGATGCCGCCCTCGGAGCCGGCCTCTCCGGATCCGGCTTTGGCGAAGGCCCTGGAGCTCTTCAAGTAAAGCCTCAAGGGGGTCAGGTCTGGACAGTAGACATTGGCATGGTGGATTTCCATTGTTCACAATGTCTACTGTCCAGACCTGACCCCATTTGGCTTATTTGGTAGAATCCACTTGATCCGCCATGTCTTGGCTCTTCTCCGGCCTCTTCAGGCGCTTCATCCTGGCGATGATTTCGCTCGCCCTGCTGCCCCTCATCGCCATGAGCCTGATCACCTTGTTCGGCAGCCGCAAGTTCCTGGAAGACAACGCGCTCGAGATGAACCTGAAGCTCGCCGCAAAGACGGCCGAGGGGGTGAGCAGCTACCTTCAGGCGCGCGGCGACGAACTCAGGTTCCTGCAGACCGCGCTCAGCAAGAAGAGCCGCGACTTCTCGGCTTGCAAGGACCTCATGCTGAGCTTCATCGAAAGCAATCCGGACCTGCGGGAAGTCTCGATACTTTCGAGCAACGGCCGGGTCCTTTTGACGGCCGTCAATCCCCAGATCGAGGCGAAAGAGATCGCCGAAGGAGGGCTTGAGGAGGGGTTCCGGGAATTCAAGAGGGCGCAGTCCCAGGCCTTCTGGATCGCCTCGGCCGAGGGGCGGATGCCTCGTCTGGACGTGTACTCTCCTCTTTCGGAAGTGACGGGCCTGCGCGTTTGCGTCGCCCTCCGCAGCCTTTGGCAGTCCATCTCGGAACAGCGCGTCGGAATCGCGGATACCGGCTTCGCGGCCATCATGGGAAAGGACGGCGAGCCGTTCATCTATCCTCCTAAGCTCCTGCCGGAATGGGTGAGGAAGGATTTCAGGGGATTCCCGATCGTGCAGAACGCGCTGAAGGACCTCGCCTTGGGCACGGGCGAGATCGTATGGCCGGGCGGCGCGGCCATGGTCGGCGCCTACGCCGCTATCCCCGAGATCCGCGGAGCCGCGCTCATCCTCCAGCCCAAGGCCGATACCTACAAGGGCAGCACGGATTGGGTCTGGAAGACCGCGAGGCAGACGCTGGTGATCGCAGCCCTCGCGGCCATGCTCATCGCCTTCCTGCTGGCGCGGGCCATGACCGGGCCCCTGCTCAGGCTCACCCACGCGGCCGATGAGATCGCCCAGGGCCGCTTCCCGGATAAGACCGACATCCGCACCGGCGACGAGCTCCAGCAGCTCGCCGAGACCTTCAACCGCATGTCGGAGCGCCTGAGGAGCTACTCGGAGATGCAGGTCGACCGCCTCATCCTCGAGCAGCGCAAGACCGAGGCCATCCTCTTCTCGATCGCCGACGGCATCCTCATGGCGGACGACAAGGGCGTCATCCAGCTCGCCAACCGCCGCGCGAAGCTGATCCTCGATGTTGACAAAGTCGAGGGCCGCCGACTCGAGGAGGTGCTGCCCAAGGATTCCGCGCTTAAGGCCGCGGTGCTGGAGGCCGCGTCCAGGCCCGGGGCGGAGCAGATCAAGGAGGTGGACCTCTCTTCGGAGGATAAGAGGCTCTTCTACCGCGTGTTCGCCCAGCCGCTCATCTCGCCCTCGAAGGGCGCCCGGCAGGGGGTCGTCATCGCGGTGCGCGACGTCACTTTCGAGAAGGAGCTCGACCAGATGAAGGAGGAGTTCCTTCATTCGATCACGCACGACCTCCGCAACCCGGTCGGCTCGAGTTTGGGCTTCCTGGATTTCCTCCGCAAGGGCATCGTGGGCGTCCTCAACGCCCAGCAGAAGTCCATGGTCGAGTCCATGCACAAGTCGGCGAGCCGCCTGCTCGCGCTCGTCAACAACATCCTGGACGTCGCGAAGATGGAGTCCGGCCGCGTGGACGTCGCCCTCAAGGAGGCCTCGCTCGCGGGCATGGCCGGCCAGGCCATCGAGATCCTCTCCGCGCTGGCCCAGAGGCGGGGCATCGTCATGGAGCTCGCGGCGGAGGAGGAGTTCACGACGATGCTGGACCCCGACGAGATCGGGCGCGTGGTCCAGAACCTGCTGGGCAACGCGATCAAGTTCTCCCCCGACGACGGGAAGATCGTGATCTCCATCCGGGACGACGGGAGGCAGCACGTGGTCTGCGTCGCGGACAGCGGCCCCGGCATCCCGGCCGACTACCTCGGCAAGATCTTCGGCAAGTTCGAGCAGGTGCCGGGCCAGAAGCGCGGCGGCACCGGCCTGGGCCTGACCATCAGCAAGCGCTTCGTGGAGGCGCACAAGGGCCGCATCTGGGTGGACTCCGAGCTCGGCAAGGGAGCGCGGTTCTATTTCACGATCCCGAAGGGGCTCGCGAAGGACGATTCCGGGGAGATCGTCATGAGGCTGGGGGGCGCTCCCAAGGAGCCGGCCGCGAAGTCCGAACGCCAGGGAGGCGGATCATGAGGCGGATCTTTTTGATCCTGGCGCTCACCGCGGGCGTCTTCTGGACGGGGCGGGCCGGCGCCGCCGACGTGGAGCTCTTGGACGTCAGGGTCAAGCCGGGGGACACCCCGTGGAGCCTCTCGAATAATTACCTCAAGGATCCCAAGCGCTGGGACGAAATCGTCAAGCGCAACGCGATCTTGAAGAATGACCCGACGGTCGTTCGGCCCGGCATGACGCTGAAGGTCCCGACCTATCTCATCAAGGAGGAGGTCCTGCGCTCAGGCACGCTCGTGGAGCTGAAGAACAGGGTGCACGCGCGCGAGCGGGAGAAAGTCGAGTGGAGGGAGGCGAAGAAGGAGCAGACGCTCTATCACGGCGACACCCTGCGGACCTACGCGGACTCCTGGGCGCGCGTGCAGTTCTTCGTCGGAGGGATGCTGAGCGTGGACGCCAACTCGATGGCGATCCTGAAGTCCCCCAAGCGGGAGGACCACGACCTCTATCTCTCCAACGGCTCCATCCACGCCACGAAGGCGCGGATACGGACCCCCTCGGCGCTCATCGTCCCCAAGAGCGCCCAGACGACCTACGCGGTCCGCGTCAAGGGCGACCAGACCACCCAGGTGCAGGTCCTCAGGGGTTTGGCCGACGTGCTGGGCGGCGGGAAGACCCTGGAGGTCAAGGAGGGCTTCACGACCGACGTTCCCGTGGGCCGGGCCCCGGCCCCGCCGGCCAAGATCCCGAACTTCGCCCAGCTCCAGGCGAATGTCCCCAAGATCATGGCCCCCGCGGCCAATCCGTCCGCCATCAGCATCCAGCGCTCGATCCCCGGGCCCGAGGTCGCGGCGCCGGACATCAAGACGGTCCTGAATTTCAAGAACCTGGAGGTCGGCGTGCCCATCGCAGCCTACCGCCTGCAGGTCTCCCAGACCGAGACTTTCGAGAAGGTCGTCTTCGAGCGGACCTTGGACATCGACGAGCGCTTGGATTCCGTGCTGGCCTCGGCGGGCCTGCACGGGCGCTACTGGATCCGGGCGGCCTTCATCGACCTGCTCGGAGAAAAGGGGAAGTTCTCGCCCCCGAGGCAGTACGTCCTGAAGTAGCTCACGACTTCACGCTCAGGTACATCGCCCGCCCGCGCCGGACCACGTCGAAGACCACCCCCCGGCGCAGGTCCGCCCCAGCCGCGGCCGCCTTCAGATCTTCCAGGGTCGCGACCTCGCGGCTGTCGAGGCCGCGGACCCAGTCCCCGGGCTTCAGGATCCCGTGCATGGGCGAGGAGGGCTCGACGCTGGCGACCCGGACCCCCTGCGGGGTCCGCTCGAAGACGGCGCCTTCCCAGCTGAGCACCGCGGCGCCTTGGTCCTGGGGAGCTTCCTCCTCCGGGGCTTCGGGAGGCGCCTGGGGCCTGCGGGCCGGGTCCGCGGGCGCCGGGCGCTCTCCGATGCGGACTTTGATGGTCATGGGGGCGCCTTTCCGGTAGATTCCGATCGGGACCTCGGAGCCGGGCTTGAGGCGCGTGATGCGGGCCACGAGGTCCTGAGGGCTCTCGACGGGCCTGCCGTCGAGCTCGAAGATCGCGTCCCCGCGCCGGAGGTCCGCCTTCTGCGCCGGGCCGCCCGGGACCACCGCGCCGACGATCACGCCCTCCGCCGTCGGCAGGCGGAACCTCCTTCGGATCAGCTCGTCGATCGGAGCGGCCTCCACGCCCAGCCAGCCGACCGGGCTCTGCCGGCCCGCGAGCAGGTATTCGAGCGCGAGCTTGATCTCGTTGGCCGCGATCGCGAATCCGACGCCGGCCGAAGCGCCCGAGGGCGAGAAGATGGCCGTGTTGACCCCGATGACCTCGCCATCGAGGCTCAGAAGGGGGCCTCCGGAGTTGCCTTGGTTGATGGCCGCGTCCGTTTGGATCAGGTTCCGGTAGGGACGCCCCTCGATGGAGAGGGACTGCCGCACGGCCGAGACCACGCCGACCGTGACGGTCTGCTCGAGGGCGAAGGGGGAGCCGATGGCCATCGCCCATTCGCCTACGCGCACCTTGTCCGAGTCGGCCAGCTTCAGGAACGGGAATCCGCGCCCGGCTTGGATCCGGACCACCGCCAGGTCCAGGTTCGGGTCCCGGCCTATGACCTTCCCGGGGAGGGTCTCCTCCCTGCCGCTCGCCCGGGTCAAGGTAACCTTGATCTCAGTCGCGTCGCGGACCACGTGGTCGTTGGTGATGACGTGGCCGGCGGGGTCCATGATGAAGCCGGAGCCTACTCCGCCGGTCCGGTACTTGTAGGTCCTGGCGCGCGGCGCGCCATAGAGCTGCTCGAAGATGTCCTCCGGCGAGCCGAAGAGGTAGTTGGGCGAGACGACTTGCAACTCCTCCTCATGGATGGTGGAGATGTTCACGACCGCGGGCTTGGCCGCCTGGGCGATGCCGGCGAACTCGTCCTGGAGCGCGCGGGCCGTGGAGGCTTGCGCCGAGGAGGAGATGGGCAGGGCGCAGAGCAGCAGCGTCAACGCGATATTCACGGGGTCAGGTCTGGACATTAGACATTGTGAGCAATAGGAGTCAGCCATGTCAATGTCTAATGTCCAGACATGACCCCATTAACGGCTCCTTTCTCGAGTCGAAGCGCTGAGAAGCGGCGGTAGCGGGGCCCTGCGCCGGAAGGCTCCTGCTTGGATGGATCAGCCGAGGCCGTGAGAACCGCGAGAGCGCCGAGTATCTCGTTGCGCGAAGGAAGGGGGGGAAATTTCTGCGCCGAGGCCGGGTCCGCGGGCAGCGCGAGCGCGAGGTAGCCCCAGACAGCTGGGTTGCCGCGCAGGCGGCTGCGGGGGACTCGCACGCGGACGGCCATCGCTTCCGGGTCGGATTCGGCCCTCAGCCTCTCGACCAGCGCCGGGCCTTGGCCCGGCGCGTATCGGTACAGAACGGCCGCGCTGCCGGCGATGGCCAGCGCGTATTCCCAGGCGTCCGCGGCGCTCAGGAAAGCGGCGCGGCCAGGGAGCAGGTCCACGGAGCCGGCGCCGGCCCTGTGGTTGATGTCGATGTAGAGGTCCCGCAGGACCTGCTCCTTCCCGCCGGAGCCTGAGGGGGAAGCGCTGGAGGCTTGGGACTCGAAGGTGAAGATCACCGCGCCGGGGTCCCAGCCGACCCGGAGCCCCGTTAGAGGGCTGTCCAGCGGGGCCGTGGAGGCCGCGGGGACCAGCTCAAAGAAGAGGCTCTCCCCCGCGCGTCCGCTCCGGATATGATCCGAGTCTGCCGCCTGCTCGGCCGAAGCGTCCGCGCCGGCTGCGCCCGAGGAAGCTTTTGCCCTCAGCCCGGCCGGCGATGCCGAGCCAAGGACCTTGTAGACTTTTCTCAAGCGGGCCTGGAAGTCCCGCCGGTCCGCATCGGAAGGCGCGTTCTGGAAGAAGCGCGAGTCCTGGGCCGCGTAGAGCGCTGAAACGGCCTTGTCCAGGACGCCCAGGCTGGCTCGGCCGGAGTTCTGGTACTGGGTGAGGGCTTCCGCGGCCTGGCCGTAGAGGTCCCACGCCTGCTGTGCTTCCGGCTCCGTGCCGAGTTCGGAGATCGGGCCAGCCCATGCCGGCCACGGAGGCTCCGCCCCCGGCGCCGCGCCCGTGGACGCGGCGGCTTCCGGGGGGAGGGAGCCTTCTTCGGGAGGCCTCGCCGCGTAGTCCGCCAGCTCCGACGCGGTCGAAGCGCAGGCGGTCAGGGCCGGGGGGACGCTGCGCGACTTGGGGTCCATCAGGAAGACGGCCGAGTCGCGTGCCTCCAATGGATCAAGCTCCTCCTCGTCTATGACCTTGGTCGGGACCAGCACGAAGTCCCCGCGGCGGATCCAGGCCCCTGGAGCGGCGCCTTGCGCGTAATCTCCGGCGCTCGCCCAGCGCAGGCCCTGGGCCCCGGCGGGGAGGATGAGGCGCTCGGAGAAAGCCCCTGCGCCTGGGACCAAGCCCCTGGGCGGCCGGCCGAAGACCTTCAGGTGGCGTTGGCGGGCCAGGACGACCCTTGAGACCGCGTCTTGGCTCCGGCGCGCTTCAACCAGCGGGAGGATCGGGTCACCCGGGATGCGCAGGGCCAGCTCGATGCGGCCTTCCGCGGCCCATGCGGCCAAGCGGTCAGGCTCGTCGACGTCGTCCGGGGAGACCGCGAGCGTAAGGCGAAAGAGGGGCGCTCCATCCAGGATATCGGCGATGGAGTCGGCGCGCAGGCGCCCGGCCGGGGCCCAGATCACCACGCACCGCGCCGCTTGCGCGGGTTCGATGGCGCTCTCATCATCCGCGGCGGCGCAGAGCGCGGGGGCCGCGGCCTGCGAGAGGAGCAGCACCGCGACGAGCGCTTTAGAAGACATGGAGGATAGAGACCTCGCGGCCGTTGACCACGGACTTCTCAGGCGCCTTGGGATCCGGCTTCCAGGCGCCGTCCACCTCGAATGCGTATTCGTATTTCCCGGGAGGGAGCGGCACGATCAGCCTCCAGAACCTGCCCTTGCGGGCCATCGGATACAATCCCGGCTTCCAGTGGTTGAAGCTGGCCGTGAGGATCACGGCCCGGGCCTTCGGCGCCGCCAGCGTGAATTCGACGAACCGGATATCCGGTGGGGGCTGCCGGTCCAGGGAATCCTGGAGCGGGACGTGCCGCACCCTCAGCTGCCGCAGTGTCCCCGGCTGCCAGCCGGTGACGAAGCGGTAGTAGTCCCGGGCCGTATCGAGAATCACAGCGGAAGGGATCGCGGCGAGCAGGAAGGCGGCCAGCGCGAGCAGCCAGAAACCCCACTTCGCCCGCAGGCTGACGTCGCCGTCAACGATCCTCATAGCCCTCCAGGTAGGGCCGGGTGATGAGGCGGACGCCGAGGGACCGGGCGAGACTGCGGCAGGCGGAGATATCGACGCCGGGGAGCTCGACGGCTGTGGCCGCTGTGTCCGGGATGCGGGAAGCGCAGGCGCGGATGAAGCCGGTCACGGATTGAAATCCGCGCTCGCGGAACTCCGGCAGGGGCCGCATGATCTCGGCCCATTGGCGCTCATCCGCGGTATTCAGGCTGATCCTGATCCCCTCCAGGCTCCCGGCCAGCTCCGCCGCGATCGGACGGCCGCAGATCATGTCCCCGAGGCCGACCGTATTCAGCCTTCGGCGAACCTCCGGCAGGCGCTCGCGGACCTCCCCGCAGATGGCCAGCATGTCCGCGAGCCGGTAGGTCGCTTCGCCGTAGCCGCAGAAGACGATCTCCTTGAAGGGGAGCTCGCCGTAGGACTTTTGCGCCGCGGCCGAGACCTCGGCTGGGGAGGGTTCGCGCCCGTTGAGGCGCAGGTCCCTGCCGCGAAAGCGCATGCCCCAGGAAGACTTGATGCAGAAGGCGCACGCGCTCGGGCAGCGGTTGGTGATGTTGAGATAGAGGCCCCTGCGGTACCGGTAGACGAAGCTGCCGTCGGACATGGTTCTCTTGACGTCCAAACTTCCCGCACGCCATAGGTTTGGACGTACTGAACCCACATCGTGCGGAAGGTTCAGTACGGATTATACTAAACAAGGGGCGGAGCCCCTGGGCCAACAACACGTGTCAGATTCTAAGGAAGTTCGCACTTCTCCGGGAAGCACGAAATGCTTACACCTTCACGCCCTTCGGCGAGCTGGGCAACGCGCAGAGGATCTCGCTCGGCTGCCGTTTCTGATGGTTTGATTCTGAATGATGTAAGCCGGGCCACATCTGGGTCTTGACGGAATTCGTTTCCCGCCGCATACTACAA
>JACRDO010000038.1 GCA_016212885.1 Elusimicrobiota bacterium
CTACGATTCCACGGGGGACGGCGCGCTGAAGGTCAGGCTCAACTCCGGCATCTTCGTGTCCGTCGCCACCGGGACCGTCAGCGGCAGCGGCTTCCTGCTGAAGGCGGGGGACACCATGCTCGGCCAGCTCACCTTGAGCAACTCGACCCTGTCTGTGACGGGCAACGGCTTCTCGGTCGGAGGCTCGACGCTGGTGGCCGCGGGCGGGCTGGTCGGCATCGGGGTCTCGGCGCCCGCAACGCGCCTCCACGTCTCCGGGGGGGACATGCAGGTGGGCGACGCCTTCGCGAGCACCATCTCGCCCTCGGGCTTCCTGACGCTCGCCAACCTCGGCGGCCCGCCCGCGCAGGCGCCGGGCAGGCTCTACTACGACACAGCTGGCGAGGGCGCCCTCAAAATCCGCCTGAACTCGGGCGCTTTCGTGTCCATCGCGACCGGCTCGACCGGCGCAGGCATCACGTCCGTCAATTCCGACGCGCAGCAGTTCTCCGGGCTTGGAACTCAAGCCAATCCCCTAAGCCTCATATCCTCATCAGTCACCCTGCAGGGAAATGTGTTCAACGGAGCAAAGCAGCTTCTCCTCCTCGACGCAGGCAGCCTGGTCCCGCTCGCGAATCTCAGCGGCATCACGAGCGTGCAGCTGGCCGCGAACGCCGTGGACACCAATAAGATCAAAGACGACTCAATCATCACCTCCAAGCTCCTCAATCAGAACGTGACTACGGCCAAGATCGCCAACCTGGCGGTGGATTCCAGCAAGCTGGCTGCGAACTCGGTGGATGTCGAGAAGCTCGCGGCAGGCGCATTGGATACAAACAAGATCAAAGACGATTCGGTCATCACCTCCAAGATCCTCAACCAGAACGTGACTACGGCCAAACTCGCGGACTTAAACATCACGGCCGCCAAGATCGCCAACCTGGCGGTGGATTCCAGCAAGCTGGCGGCTAATTCCGTCGACAATGAGAAGATCGTCGCCAACGCGGTCGACACCAATAAGATCAAAGACGACTCAATCATCACCTCGAAGATACTCAACCAGAACGTCACCACGGCCAAGCTCGCGGACTTAAACGTCACGGCCGCCAAGCTCGCCAACCTGGCGGTGGATTCCAGCAAGCTGGCTGCGAACTCGGTGGATATCGAGAAGATCGTGCCGCTCGCCGTGGACTCGAGCAAGCTGGCCGCCAACTCGGTGGACGTCGAGAAGATCGTGGGCGGTTCGGTGGACACCTACAAGATCAAGGATGAATCCATCACCACCGCCAAGCTCTTCACCGCCGCGGTTACAGCCGCCAAAGTCGCCGCCAATATCATCGACTCCACGAAATTGGCCGCCGTGTTCTTCGACATCAAGACAAAGGCGCAGTTCGACGCATCAATCCCATCCATTGGGCAAGCGGCTCTATGCTCGAATTGCTCTCAGCCCTACACCCTCTGCATCGGGACGGCTGCGGTCGTTTGCGGCTATGCGCGCGTTCAGTCCGGGGTGGTAGACACGACGAAACGAGGATGCGGGACCAACGAATAGGATGGGGGAGAAAGTGAATGGATCAATCGCCTTCAGACCCGGATCGTCGGCGGGGCCCTGCGGATCTCGTCGACGGCGTTCTGCATGTCGGCCTCGTTGTTGACGAGGTGGCCGGTCAGGGTGTCGTAGAGGCCGAGCGGCGTCATCTGGTAGCGGTTCTGGCCCTTCAGCTTGCCGGCGTCGTCGGTGGTCAGCCGCATGGCGAGCATGTAGGCGATGTTGCCCACCGGCACTCCTCGCGCCACCCGCTCCGTGACGGCCTTGGCGAGGCGGTCCCCGTTGGCGAGGCCCGCGCCGTCCTGCTCCTTGGGCTGGGGGAGGTCGCTGGAAGTCTCCATCAAGGCGGCCTTGATCTCTAAAGCGTCGTAGCCGACATGCTTCTTCTTCAGGTAGCCGATCACGTCCGCGGCCATCCCGCTCACCATCGGGGTCGCCATGGAGGTCCCCGACATGTAGCGGTAGTTCGGGTCCCCCGGCACGGTGCAGACCGTGTCCGGATCCTTGCTGCTGCGCGGGGCCACCACTCCGTCAGGCGCGTAGACGCAGCCGTTGGCCTTCATGTTCGGGACCGCCTTCAGGCCCGCGGTGCCGCTGGCCGGGAGAGTCTCCTTCTCCAGCTGGGCCTCCAGCAGCTGCTGCTCGAGCTTCTTGAGGTCCACGTCCCCGGCCACGGCGCTCATGTCGGGCTTGCTGTAGAGGTCCCCGGACTCGCCGGCTGCCGGGCCCTTGGACACGAAGAAGGGGAATTCCCCGTCCTTATTGACCCCGGTGACCGTCAGCGCGTACCGTGAGCTGCCGGGGGAGCTCACCGTCCGATAGCCCGCCGCGCCATCGTTGCCGGCCGCGGCGACGACCAGGACGTTTCTATCCACGACCAGATGGTTCGCCATGGAGCTGAGCGGATCCTTGTTCGGCTCGCCGGGCCCGCCGAGGCTCATGTTGAGGACGTCGATCCTGTCCTTTTTGCACCCGCTCACCATCCACTTCATGGCGGCCAGGATCACCGACTCGTCCGTCTCGCCCTTAGTGCCGAAGACCTTCGCCACCTTGAAGCGCGTCTCCGGGGCCATGCCGGCGTACTTCCCGTCGGAAGCGGCCCCGGTGCCGCCCACGCCGCCTGAAACGTGGGTGCCGTGCCCGATCACGTCGTCCTTGCCCTCGCCCGTGAAATCCATGTAGGCCTGGACGCGGCTTTTACCGTTCTTGTCCTTGAAGTCCGGATGCTCGGGGTCGATGCCCGTGTCGATGACGCCGACCAGGGTCCCCTGGCCCTTCATCCCGGCTTTCCAGAGGCCTTCGGTCTTCAGCATGGACCGGGAATCTATCATCTGCGCCGAAACGTCCTTGGAGAGCGGGTTTAGCGCGGGAACCGGCATGAGCTGCATCCCGAGCATGGATCCGGCGGGCCCCGCCAGGGCCGCGCTCGCGGCGCGGAAGACGCGGGCCGGTCGGCTCTCGATGCCCTGGCCCTCCAGCGCAAGACCCAGCTTGGCCGCCTGCTCAACCGGCACATCGACGGCCACGAGGTTGTCGACGGCCCGTACAACCTTCGCCCCGCTCTCCTTGAAGAGCGCGGCATTGAGGCCAGTCTCCTTGAGCACCTGCTCCCCGTCCTCGGAAGAAGTCATCGCCTGAAGGCGGTCCGCCGAGACATTGCTCTTCGCGGCGACCAGGACCCGGACGGTGTTGTTCTTGCGGTCTATTGCGTAGCCGTCGAGCATCTCCGGCGCGGCGCTCGTCAGGCCGCCGGACTTGACCACCGCGGAATCCAGGTTGTTCCAGTCGAACGCGCCCACGCCGTGGCGGGCGCCTTTGCCGTCGAAGGCGAGCTCGGGTGAGGCGCAAGTCGCGCCGGCCGCGTCCACGGAAGAGAGGGTGTCCGGGTTCTTCCAGCCGAGGCCCTTCTGGGGGGAAGCCTTCTGGACCTGCGCCTTCTCCTCCGGCTGGACCAAGGGCTCGATCAGCTCGCCGTCGCTCGCCGTGATGATGTCGAAAAGGGCGGTGCGGCCGAGGCCCGTCAGATGGAGCCGGCCCTTCGCATCTTTCGTCAGGAAATTATTGTTGTCGAGATCCCGGGGATCCATCCGCGTCTCGAGGTAGCTCCGCAGGGCCAGAGCCATGCCCTGCTCCGGGTCATTCTTCGGGAGCTTCCAGAGGAAGGTCATGACGCGCCTGAAAGCCGTCGGGTGCACGGTCTCGGTGAGGATCTCGCCGGCGGCGTTCTTGATCTGGCGGATCACGCTCCGGTTCGGGCCTGGAACGAGGTTGAAGAGAGCCGCGTCGGCCGGAAGCGCGAGGATCTGGTCCGCGGCGAGGGGCGCCGCATCCGAAGCCCCTCCCAGCGCGAGACTCGGAATGGAAATGCACGTCAGCAAGAGAATCGCCGTTGCCCTTTTCATCACGGCCTCCCATACTCCTTGCTTTCCGTTCTTCATCGTCCTTCCGTCCCAAGGGTCTGGACCGTCCGACCCACTACTAGAATACCCCATTCGGCCTGCCTCACAAGTTCCGCAGGGCCCAGCCGCGGCTGGGCCCAAGGACCCATTTTGGTCCCAGGAGCTTGAGCGCGCTGGTTTATGCAAATCGCGCCAAGTTTTGCTATATTCACGATCATGGACACGGTCCGCATCCGCATGGACCCCGATTTTTTCCCCTTGATCAGCGGCATGAAGCTCATCTACAACCACACGAGCACGGAATTCGAAGGGGTCGAGGTCGTGGAGCTTCTTTTCCAGGACGTCCGGGCCTTCCGCACCGACGGCATGGCGCGGGTGCAGATGACGCGGACGCGCAAGGGCCAGTCCAAGGTCGAGAACTACAATGTCCGCAAGACGGCCAAAGAGGTCATCACGGAGAACGGCCCCATCGGCTGGGGCCGCAAGGAGTATCCGATCCCGGCCGTGCCCGGCAAGGAGTGGATCGAGGACCCTGACCGGCACGTGGTGGCTTCCCTCGAGGAGGCGGTCCAGGTGCCGGCAGGGAAATTCCAGCGCTGCCTGCGGGTCAACACCTTTATAGCCGGGGGAGACGGCGGGTCCGCCATCAGGTATTACGCCCCCGGCGTCGGCTACGTCTACGAGGAGTACTCCAGCGAAACGTCGGGCTCCCGCGTGAGCCTTACGCAGTTCCAAATGCCGAAATTCGTCAGGCTGTAGAGATCAGGGCTCTTCTTCCGGCGCAGGCTCTTCCGCGTCGAAGCTCGACTGGCTCGGGGAAGCCTTCACCGGGGAAGCCTGGCCTGAGCCGGGCCCTTGCACACGCGGGCGCATGGCGCGCCGCGGCCGGGAAGGCTGGGCGGCCTCCTCCGCGGGCTCCACAGAAGGCTCTTCCGCGGCCTGGTGGAGCCGGCGCGCAGGCATCGGAAGCCTCCG
This sequence comes from Elusimicrobiota bacterium, assembly GCA_016212885.1. GTDB lineage: Bacteria > Elusimicrobiota > Elusimicrobia > UBA1565 > UBA1565 > UBA9639. Next base: position 4,903 of record JACRDO010000038.1, read on the forward strand.
GCAATGTCGGAACGCTCGACCGCGGCAAATCCGCCGTGGTCTCTCGCGGAAGGCGGATCAGCCCTTCTTCGCCGCCCCGAGGCCGGACCAACGCCATCAAGCAGTTGCGCTTCGCCAAGGATCTGTCGGTCCGCGCGCATAGGGCCCCGTCCATGGAATCCGGCTATTCCGCGGCCGAGACGGCCTTCTCCGGCCAGAGCGCCCAGCTTGGAGCTCCGATCGGCGGGGCCGGCGTGTCCCAGGGAGGCGCTGGGATGCGGAGTCAGCCTCCCGCCTCGGGCGCCCCCGCGTCCGCAAGCAACGTCACCTGCCCGTCGGGCTATTTTCTCAACGGAAGCGTCTGCTCGCCGATGGCTGAGAGCGGACGCAACGTCACCCCGTACCAGGGGAGCCTGGATAACGCCCGGAAGCTCCTCATCCTCGCCGCGGTCCTCGCCGCGGTTGGCCTCGCCCTGCTGGTCTTCGGGCATGTCCCCATGCTCCAAATCCTCGGAGGCATCCTGCTCGGGCTGGCCATGGCCCTCATCCTCGCCTCAGCTGTCATCGGGGATCAGATCAAGCGGAACTACTGCCAGAAGACCCAAGGCGAGGCAATAGAGCGCGCCGGCGTTGACGCCTCCCGCGGGCAGGCTCCGAAGTAGAGGCCTTGCCTTGCGAGAGGAGAACAGCTGCGCGCTGCGCAAGGGACTTGAATTCTTAACGCGCGCCTGCTAACGTAAAGGGATATGACGTACCAAACATCGGGAATGCGTTCGTTTGGTACGTCCCGAATCAACGCCGTCTGGATGTTCGGGACGCGGCTCGCCTTCGCGGCTCTCATGGC
>JACRDO010000044.1 GCA_016212885.1 Elusimicrobiota bacterium
ACCCCAGGAAGTCGAATGACCCTTGGTTCGCGTCAACCACGCGAGTCTTGTCGGGATGCAGAGCCAGCCCCAGTTCCTCCAGCAGCCTACCCAACGCCGCCAGGGAATGAGTGGCATCCTTGTCCGCCAAGATCACGAGGTCATCCGCGTACCGCACCATACAGGCATCCCATCCTTTTCCCGACGGGGAGCCCTCTTTTTCCTACCGCCTATCCAACTCGTTCAAGTATGCGTTCGCCAGCAGCGGGGAGATCACCCCGCCCTGGGGAGTGCCGGTGGTCTCGTATCGCACCCGGCCTTCTTCCATATGAGCATGGATGGAAAGTGGCCTCCAGGATCGGTTCCAACACGACCTTGACGGCCGCCTGGGCCACCCTATCCCGCACGGCAGGTATTCCTAACGGCCGCTTCCCACCCTTTGCTTTCGGTATCCACACCCGTCGCACAGCCAGCGGCACATAAGCCTTAACCACCAGGTCCCCTTGCAGAGATGTCAGGAACTTTTCCAACCCTGACTTCTCAATGGTTTGGAATGTCTCCCCGTCCACCCCGCCGGCTCCCTTGTTGGCTTTGACTCGCCGCCACGCCTCTTCCAATACGTCCAACCGACACACTTTATCCCACAGCGTATAGAAGCGGAAGTCCGGCTCCGCCTTACTCTTGTGGTAGAGCTTACGTTGAAGCTGCTGGATACGGCTTGGGGTTGCTAGGCTCATCGCCAAAGTCAAGGCCCTTCGCTCCCGCCGGGTTATGCTGTCCCGGCGATCTACACTACTACGGCCTTGTCCGACTCCCTCTTGACGTTCCACTCCTTTCGGTTTCGCCTTATAGAGTGGACCCTTTTTTCACCCCATGCGGGGATGAGCCAAGGAGGGCCTCCCATGTTCCCCAATGGACCTTTCCAGGCTTGCAGCTCCGTAAACCCCGGGGGAAACCTCTGCCCGCTCCTGACTCCCACGTGAGACGGCCTCTCGCTACGCGGATTGTCAGGTCTTGTTTCCGCGGTCAGCACGTTTCAGCCGACAAGGTACATCGAGTCTCACGGCACACCCAAGTGCCAAGGGTTCAACAGCGGTCATCCCTCAACGGGCGACGCGCAGGCCGAGGTCGGCGCTGCGGCCGCCCGGGCCGCCGCCGTCGCGGCCCGCGGCGCGAAAGACCCCGGCGACGTCGTTGCTCCAGGAGCCCCCACGGCCGACCCGGCCCGAGCCCGCGGGACTCTCCCACGCACTGCCGTCACTCGGCGCTCCATTGTACGAATCATGATACCAATCCTGGGTCCACTCCCAAACATTTCCCGCCATGTCGCACAATCCCTGCTCCGTGTTCCCGGCAGTCTTCGAGCACACCGGCCAAGTCGAGTTCCTCCCGCAGCCATTGCCGCCCTGGTTCATCACGGCCCGCTCGCATAATGGCTCCTCATCGCCCCAAGGATACTTCCGGTCCTTGCCGGCGCTTCTGGCCGCGTACTCCCACTCCGCCTCGGAAGGCAACCGGCCGCCTACCCACTCGGAAAAGGTCCTGGCTTGATTCCAATCCACGTTGACCACGGGTTGGTCATCGCCTCCCTCATACGAGCTTGGCGGCGTGCAGGCCCCGGCCTCAACGCACGCCTTGTACTGCTTGTTGGTCGCCTCGGTCTTGGACATCTGGAAGGATTTGACCGTGACGCGGTGGACAGGCTTTGAATTGCTCCACTCCCGGTCGCCCATCATGAAACTCCCGGCCGGGATTCTTACCCAGCGGATACCGCCCGCAGGCGAGGCCTTGACGGTCCCGGCTGGAAGAAACCCCGCCAGATCCCCGACATAGGGGTTATCTTCCTCGGCCTTGCCGTAGGCGTCCACGAACATCTGGGCCCAGCGTCTCTTGTCCTGGGGCTGGACAACCTCCAAGGGCAAAAGCTCGCTCAGTTTCTCCCAGTCCGCATCCCTGGCTTCCTCGCGCTTGCGCCTGGCGTCCTCGGCCGCGGCCAGCTCCCCGGCGTAGCGCCCCCACTCCGCGGCCCGGGCTAGGGCCTTGTCTGCGAAAGCCGGCGTCGAACCGGCAAGCTCGCGCCACTTGGCCGCCTTGTCCCCGGCTGAGGCGGAGCTCTTGTCGAACAGGGTGGCCTCGTTGAACTTCTTGAGCCCCGGGATGTCCAGGCTCCTGAAGTCCGCCCCTCCGGCCAGGTCCCTGATGGCCGCGGGTGCCTGCGCCCTGGGCACCGCTGGAAGGACCGAGACCCTGAACATCTCCTCGCGCGCCCCGGCCCCGGCCGTGGCCTTGGCCAAGGCCGCCAGGTCCGGCCCCTTCTCCCCGGGTGCTGCGCCGAACACCGTCTCTTCCTTGCCCGTCAGCTCCGGCGTCTGGTTGCGGCCGCGCAAGGTCGCTTCCAAAGCGTCGCTCGCATAGCGCCACAAATCCCCGGCCGTCACCCGGGCCTTCCCGGCCCACCCGCGCAGGCCTCCCAGCACGAGATAGCTGAAAGCCGGACGCCCCGCGCCCGGCAGGGCGCCCGCGAACTGGTCCGCCTTGGCGGCCGTCAACACCGCCACCCTCGGGTCAGCTGGACCCGACGCGGCCACCAGCACCATCGGCTGAAGGTTGGGCGCGATCATGGAGCCGTCCCGCGCGCGGCCCGAAAAGCAGGCGTCGATCACCACCCGGATCGAGCCGGCCCTGCTTTCGGAGAGCGCCTTCAGAAGCTCCAGGCGCCGCAGGCTCCTGAGATCAAGGCTCCTGGCCTTCTGCTGGGCGTCCACCCCCACCAGCAGGCCGTCCTTGCCGTCCGCGGCCGGAGCCCCGTGGCCGATGAAGACGAACCACAGGGCCCCCTCGGGCCCAGCCCTCCCGGCCGCCTTGCGGGCCGCATCCAGCATCTCATCCGACGTGGCGTCCACCCCGGTCAGGAGCTTGACTTTGCCAACCGGGACGCCGCGGGTTTTGGTGAAGTAGTCGTACCAGGCCTTGGCGTTGGACTCGGCCCCCGCCACCGGCGCGACGAAGGCATAGCCTTCGATGCCAACCACCACGGCCGCGTCCGCCTCCCCGCCGCCAACGGCCCGGGCGGGTTGGGTCATGTCGGGCCAGGAGGCCTCCTGGCCCAGGGCGTGGCACGCCGCGGCGACCGAAATCACGACCGCCGCCACGCCAGGCAACCGCAGATTCATGAGCGCCCTCCGCCTACGCTTCCGCTTCCTCGGCCTTGGTCTGTTTCGCCACGTCCACGATGCCCTGCGCCAGGTGGGAGGGCACGATCTCGTAGTGCGAGAAGGTCATCGTGTACGTCCCGCGGCCGCCGGTGATGGACTTCATCTCGTTGACGTATTTATACATCTCGTCCAAGGGCACCTTGGCCTTGATCGTCTGGGACCCGTCGCCGGCCTCCATGCCCATGACCCGCCCGCGCCTCTGGTTGAGGCTGCCTGCGATGTCGCCCATGAACTCTTCGGGGACCACGAACTCCACGTCCATGATCGGCTCGAGGATCACGGGCCTCGCCTTCTGCATGCATTCCTTGAAAGCCCGGCGCCCCGCGATCTGGAAGGCGATGTCCTTGGAGTCCACCGGGTGCGTCTTCCCGTCGTAGATGATGGCGCGGACGTCCACGACCGGGAACCCGGCGAGCACTCCAGACTGCAGCGCGCCCCGGACCCCCTTCTCGCAGCTCACGATGAAGGGGCCGGGGATGGAGCCGCCCTTGATCTCATCGGCGAACTCGAAGCCGCCGCCGCGCGGAAGCGGCTCGATGCGCATCCACACCTCGGCGAACTGCCCGGCGCCGCCCGTTTGCTTCTTGTGACGGTACTGCGAGCCGCCCTTGCCCAGGATCGTCTCCTTGTAGGCGACCTTCGGGGTGCCCATGTCCACCGCGACCCCGTAGCGCACCTTCATGCGGTTGATCATCATGCCGATGTGCATGTCCCCCATGCCGGAGACGATCAATTCCTTCGTCTGCTCGTCCCTCGTGGTCTTGAAGGTCGGGTCCTCGGCTACCAGCTTGTGCAGGGCGGTCGATATCTTCTCCTCGTCCATGCGGGTCTTGGGCTTCAAGGAATAGGAGATGGCCGGTTCAGGGAAGCGGATCTCGTCGAGCTTCAGCGGATTCTTCTCGTCGCCCAGGGAATCGTCGGTGTCGGTCTCCTTCAACTTGGCCATGCAGCCGATATCGCCGGCCTGGATGGATTCGAGCGAAGTCTGCGCCTTCCCCACCAGCGTGAACAGCGGGCCGCTCTTCTCCCTGGCGCCTTTGGTCACGTTGTAGAACCCGGAGTTGGTCTGGAGCTTCCCGGAGAACACCTTGAAGATGGAGATCTGGCCCAAGTACGGGTCCGAGAGGGTCTTAAAGACCAGCGCGGCGAACGGGCCGCTCGGATTCATCTCCAGCTCCACTTTCTCGGAGTTGGCCGGATTGGTCGCCTCGCACTTGGGCCTGTCGGCCGGAGACGGGAGGTGGTTGACGATGACGTCGATGAGCTCCTTGACGCCGATATCGCCGGTGGAGGAGCCGCAGAGGATGGGGATCAGCTTGCCTTCGGCGAAGGCTTTTCGCAGGGCGCCCTTGATCTCGTCGGCGGAGAGCTCGCCCTTCTCCAGGTATTTCTCTAGCAGGACGTCGTCCGTCTCCGCGACCGCCTCCGAGAGCAGGTCCAGGGCGAACTTGGACTTGGCCTTCTCCTCCTCGGAGAGCTTGTCCATCCCCTGGCGATTGAGGAGGCTGACGACCCCGCTGAAGGAGGATTCCTTCCCGATCGGATAGGCCAGCGGGACGCAGTTCTTGCCGAATCTCTTGCGGATGGCTTCCACGCAATGGTCGAAGTCCGCGTACTCCTTGTCGAGCTTGTTGATGAAGAACAGGGAGGCCACGCCCTTCTCCTTGGACATCTTGTGGCCCCTCTCGGTCCCGAACTCCACCCCCCCGGTCGCGTTGACCACGACCACGTTCGCCTCGACCGCCCTCAGCCCGCCGACTATCTCGCCCACGAAATCCGTATAGCCCGGGGTATCGATCATGTTGACTTTGATCCCGCCCGACACGAAGCTCAGCAGAGAGGAGCTCAGCGAGCACTTCCTCTCCTTCTCGTCCTCGTTGTAGTCTGATGCCGTGTTGCCCTCGCCGACATTCCCCATCTTGGATATCGCGCCGCCGCCAAACAGGATGGCCTCGGCCAAAGAGGTCTTCCCGCTCCCGGAGTGACCCAGCAGAATCACGTTTCGGATGTCTTTCGGCTCAAAAGTCGGCATAATTTATATCCTTTCTATCGACGGCTTTTTCCAGAGGAAGTCAAATGAGAATTATATTATATTGCGGCGGCCTCGCGTCAATTTTACCTATAATGGGGGTCAGGTCTGGACATTAGACATTGTGAACAGCAGGATTCAGCCATGTCAATGTCTACTGTCCAGACCTGACCCCTTATGAACTTCCAGCGCTTCGAAAACCGGGGCCGCGAGGACGAGCTGAAGGCCCTGCTGGAAGAGCGCATCCTCATCCTGGACGGCGGCATGGGCACGGCCCTGCAGGCCGCGAATCTGAGCGCCGAGGATTTCGGGGGCCGGGACTATGAGGGCTGCAACGAGCACCTGGTCCTGAGCAAGCCCGAGGCCGTCTCCAGGGTTCACGCCGGCTACTTCGAGGCCGGGGCCGACATCGTGGAGACGAACACCTTCGGAGCGGTCCGGCATGTCCTGGCCGAGTACGGCCTCCAGGAGAAGACCGCCCAGATCAACCTCTCGGCCGCCCGCCTGGCGGTCCATGAGGCCGCGCGGTTCTCGACCCCGACCAAGCCGCGCTTCGTCGCAGGCTCCATGGGCCCGGGGACCAAGACGATCTCGGTGACCGGGGGGATCTCTTTCGACGAGGTCCGGCGCAACCACGCGGAGCAGGCCCGCGCCCTGGCGGAAGGCGGCTGCGACCTCCTCCTGCTGGAGACCCAGCAGGACACCCTCAACGTCAAGGCCTCTCTCCTCGGCATCCAGGACGCTTTCCTGTCCCTGGGCCGCTCGGTTCCGGTCATCCTCTCGGTCTCGGTGGAGACCATGGGCGCCATGCTCGGCGGCCAGACCATCGAAGCGCTCTACTGCTCCATCGAGCATTTCGGCCTGCTGGCCGCGGGCCTCAACTGCGCGACCGGCCCGGATTTCATGACCGACCACCTGCGGGCCCTCTCCGGGGTCTCGCGCCTGCCGACCATCGTCTACCCGAACGCCGGCCTCCCCGACGAGAACGGCCGCTACGGCGAGACGCCGGAGGCCTTCGCGGCGAAGCTGCGCCGCTTCGCGGTTGAGGGCTGGGTCAACATCGCGGGCGGCTGCTGCGGGACGAGCGCGGCCCACATCCGCGCCGCGGAGGCCGCCCTCCGGGGCCTTCGGCCGCGCAGGCCGGCCGCGGCCCGCGGCTCGGCCCTCAGCGGCCTCGAGGCCCTGGTCATCGAGGATGACCGCCGCCCGATCCTGGTCGGAGAGAGGATGAACGTCATCGGATCGAGGCTCTTCAAGAGCCTCATCGCCCGCCAAGCCTACGACGAGGCCTCCGAGATCGGCCGCGGGCAGATCCGGGGCGGCGCGCAGATCCTGGACATCTGCCTGGCGGATCCCGACCGCGACGAGAAGGCCGACATGGAGAGGCTCCTCTCCTTCCTCGTTCGCAAGGTCAAGGCGCCCTGGATGATCGACTCGACCGACCCTGCGGTCGTCGAGGCGGCGCTCAAGGCCTGCCCCGGCAAAGCCGTCATCAACTCGGTGAACCTGGAGGACGGCGGCTCGCGCCTTGGGGAGGTCGCCCTCCTAGCGCGCAGCTACGGCGCGGCGCTCGTGGCGGGGACCATCGACGAGGACAAGGCCTCCGGCATGGCGCTCACGCGCGAGCGCAAGCTCGCCGTCGCCCGCCGCCTCCACGCCCTATTGACCCGCGAGTGCGGCCTGCCGGAGGAGGACCTCTACTTCGACCCGCTCGTCTTCCCCTGCGCCACAGCGGATAAGGAGCGCACCATTTCCGCTGTGGAGACGATCGAGGGGCTGCGCCTCATCAAGAAGGAGTTTCCCCTTTCAAAGACCCTGCTGGGCATCTCCAACGTTTCTTTCGGCCTGCCGCCCGCGGGGCGCGAGGTGCTCAACGCCGTCTTCCTCCGCCATTGCATCGAGGCGGGCCTGGATTTGGCCATCGTCAACACGGAGAAGCTCGCCCGATACTCCGCCCTGGGCGCCGACGAGAGGGCCCTGGCCGAGCGCCTGCTCTTCTCGGGCGACGAGGAGGTCGCCGCGGCTTTCGCGGCCCGCTTCCGCGAGGCCCGGCCGAAGGCGCCCGAAGCCGAGGGAGGCCCGAAGCCGCCGGCGGAGGAGCGCATCGCGCGCTGCATCGTCTCCGGCTCCAAGGAGGGGCTGTCGGAGGCGCTCGATGAGCTGCTCCTGCGGGAAACGCCGCTCCAGATCATCAACGGCCCGCTGATGAAGGGCATGGACGAGGTCGGCCGCATCTTCGCGGCCGATGAGATGATCGTAGCCGAGGTCCTGCAGTCCGCGGAGGTCATGAAGGCTGCCGTGGCGCACCTGGAGCCCCGCATGGACCCCGGGTCCATGCCCCGGCGCGGGAAGGTCCTGCTGGCCACGGTCAAAGGCGACGTCCACGACATCGGCAAGAACCTGGTCCATATCCTCCTCAAGAACAACGGCTACGAGGTCTTGGACCTCGGCATCAAGGTGGAGCCGCAGTTCCTCATCGAGAGAGCCCGCCTCCACAAGCCGGACATAATCGGCCTCTCGGGCCTGCTGGTGAAGTCCACCCAGCAGATGGCCGCGACCGTGTCGGACATGAAGGCCGCGGGCATCTCGGCGCCGGTCCTGGCGGGCGGCGCGGCGCTGAGCGCCCGGTTCACCGCGGCGAAGCTCGCTCCCGCCTACGGGGGCCCGGTGTTCTACGCCAAGGACGCCATGCTTGGCCTGGGCCTGGCGAACCAGCTCCAGGACCCCGCCCGGCGCCAGGCCCTGCTGGAGGAGAACTCGCGCCTTCAGCAGAGGCTCGTGAGCCCCGATCCCGCCCCCGCTCCATCGCCGGCGCGGCCCCCGGCTCCCGCGCCCCGCCACAGCCACGACATCCCGACCCCCCCGGACATAGAGCTCCACGTCGCAGATAACTTCGATCTCGATGACATTTTCGGTCATATCAACGCGACGATGCTCTACGGCAAGCACCTGGGCCTTCGGGGACCGATCGAGACGCTCCTGGCGCAGGGGGACAGGAAGGCCGTCGAGCTCCAGGAGGCCGTGCGCTCGCTCCAGAGGGAGGCGCGGGAGAACCGCCTGCTCAGGCCGCGCGCGGTCTTCCGCTTCTACCCGGCCCAGGCGGAGGGGGATTCCATCCTCATCTACGATTGCTCCCCGCCGTCCGGCGCGCCCGTCGAGACCTTCACGTTCCCTCGGCAGGCGGGCGGGGATAGGCTCTGCCTGGCGGACTTCGTGGCCCCGCGCGCTCAAGGCCGCATGGATTACGTGGCCCTCTTCGCGGCGACTTGCGGGGCAGGGGTCCGCGAGCTGTCCGAACGCTGGCGCACCGCGGGCGACTACTTCAAATCTCACGCCCTGCAGTCCCTGGCGATCGAGAGCGCCGAAGCGCTCGCCGAGCTGCTGCACGAGCGCATCCGCTCCCTGTGGGGCATTCCCGACCTCGTCGGCCTCACGCTGAAGGAAAGCTCCCAGGCCCGCTGCCGCGGCCTGCGCTTCAGCTTCGGCTACCCAGCCTGTCCGGCGATCGATGACCAGGTCAAGCTCTTCCGCCTGCTCGAGCCCGAGCGGAACATCGGGGTGCGCCTGAGCGAGGGCTTCATGATGGACCCCGAAGCCAGCGTCTCGGCCCTCGTGTTCCATCACCCCGAAGCCCGGTACTTCTCCGTCGGAGCAGCGCGCATCCCCTAAGCCCTCAATGCGCCCGGCCCCGCTGGCTATTTCCATCTTCTTCGCGGCGGCCATCGCCGCGGCGCAGCCGGCCGATGAGGGCCAGCGGGCCGCGGCCGCCCTGCGCGCCATGGAGGTCATCGCGGCCCAGCAGAAGGGCGCGGACCCGCTTGGGCAGCGCAGCGTGGACAAGACGCTCGAAGGTTTCGGCGCGAAGTTCCGGGCCATGGGCGCGCGGGCCATCGAGCCCCTTTCAGCTTATCTCGGCGACAAGCGCCGGCCGCGGAAAGTGCGCCTATATGCCGCGGCGTTTCTCGGGCTCATCGGAGATCCCGGGGCCCTGGATGCGCTCAAGGACCGGCTCGCGGATCCCGAAGAGGATGCCGGCCTCAGGGCCGCGGCCCTGCAGGCGGCCGGCTCCCTGCGCCTGAGCGTGCCGGCGAAGCGGGCCCTGGCCGAGAAGGCCGCCTTCGATCCCTCGGCCCCGGCTCTTCTCCTGCGCGAAGCCCTCGGCGTGCTCGCCGAGACCGGCTCCGACGAGACGGCCAAGCTCGAGAAGCTCGCCAAGCGCTACGGACCCGACCCGCGCGGAACCCGGGAGATTTTCGCCAGCCACGCGCTTAGCGCGCTCCTCTCCTCGCGCAGGCCTGCGGAGGCCTCCTTGGTCTCGCTGCTGCGCTACTTTAAGAAGGGCACCCGCCTGCGCGCGGAGACGCTCTCGACCCTGCGCGCGCGCAAGCCCAAAGCCAAGGACATCTCACGCGAGGACACCGACTTCATCGCGACGCTCCTTTTCGATGAGAAGGGACGCACGGCCCTTGAAGCGGCCCGCCTTTTGGGAGAGCTCGCTGATTCGCGGGCCGCGGCCTCGCTCATCCGAGCCCTGAAAGCGGAGGGCCCCGCCCTCCTGGCCGAAGCGGCCGAAGCCCTGGTCAAGCTCGGCGATCCCTCGGCCCAGGCTCCGCTCTCCAAGCTGAGCGAGGGGCTCATCCGCGACCCACGCTTCGTGCCCCGCGGTTCCCTGGACCCCAGGCCCTACGCCGTGCGTATCCAAAAAGCCGCTGTCTTCTTCGCCAAAGCCGGCGCCAAGCGCAAGCCCCTGGCCGGCCCCCTCCCGCAGGCTCCATCCCCTGGCGCGGACTCGGCGCCGCAAACGCTGTGGGAAGAAGTCCCGGACATTGCGGAGGCCCCGCCTTTCCGAGGAACTCCCACGCCCGAGCGCATCCAGGCGGCGTCCAAGCCGGACGAGATATCCTCCGATGATGAAGAAGCAGTGGCTGCCGAACGCCCGCCGGCTTTGCCTGCGCAAATCCCCGCGCCCGCTCCTTCCGCGCCCTCTTTCCGCTACGAAGGCTGGCCGGTCTCCGAGAAGCCCCATCCGGTCTGGAGCGGCCGGCGCGACTCGCTCGCGCTCCGCGCGAAGCCCGACGACCTTGCCCCCGGCGCCGCTGTGAGGCTCACCAAGGGCCTGCCCCTGCCCGTGGCGTCGTCGCTGGTCATCACCCTGGAGCCGGGCCTCATGCGCGCCCGCTCGGCTAACTCGGTCGAGTTCCGGGACCTGGGAGCGGATCGGGCGCTCAAGCGCTTGGACTATGAGGGCCCCTTGATCAGGAAAGTCCTTGAGCTCCGCCAAGGCGAGACTTTCGAGATCCTGGCCTACCGCCCCGACGGCGCCTGCTTCCTGCGCCGAGGCGGACGCCTCTACCTGGGGGAATGCATCACCCAAGAGGCCGATGAGGTCTTCAAGGTGGTCGCGGAGCCCAAGACCCGGTGGTGGATCCGGACCGAGGCCGCGGGCGCAACGGGCTGGTTCTCGGCGGAAGAGGAGGGCATCGACTTCGGGCGGTAGTAAAAAGAGCCCTGATCGGTACTTGATAATTACTCGATAATAATTTGGCATGTATGTATCAAGTAGCGGGGGCCAATGCTCAAGGTAGATTTTGACGAGTTGCTCAACAAGAGTGGCGTTTGGTGATAGGAGATAAATAGGGCCTCACCAGCTCCGGACCGGCCCCACGTCCACGTGCACGAACCTGCGCTTGCGGTAGTAGCCGACCCCCCCGGCCCCCAGGGAGCGGGCGTAGGCGCGCAGGACCTTGGTCGAGACCCCCTCCACGCGTATGTCGGCCGCCATGCCCTCCATGTGGTAGCTGTCCCTGGCTGCGCCCCTGTTTTTCCGGCGCAGCTGGGCGTTGTACTTGGGGCTGCGGTAGCCGCAGACGATCTGGATGGGGGCCCAGTTGAATTGCCGATGGATGCGGGCGAGCAGGTCCAGGAGCTCCGGCGAAATGTCGGCTTCGGCGCCGTCCCTGCTGCGTAGGAGGTGGTTGATCTGCCGCTTCACCGCCGGACTCAGCGGGCCAACGGCTCCGCCGTAAGAGACCCACACGGACTCGTCGAGCCCGCGGTTGTAGAGCCAGAGCTGGTGCTCCGGGCCCGCGGCAGGAGCCACCGCTGTCCCTTCCACGGCTGAGACGTCGGGCAAGCCGGCCGGAGCCGGAGCCGCCGGGGCGGGCGGCCGATGAACGGCCGCGGGCATGAGCGGCTCGACCCCGGCCCCGAACGCGGGGAGCGCGGGGAGGATCAGGGAGAGGATGGCGCCGAGCATGCGGGGGAGATCGACTACCTCAGGATCCTCATCGCGCCGGCCGCGGGGACCGGCAGGACGACCTTCGAGAGGGCTTTGACCCCGTCCCCCACGAAGATGGAGACGATCGCCACGACCGTGGCCAGGAGGATGCCGACGGCGACGTTGCCCTTCTCCAGCTCGGCCCCCGCGCGCATCTTCTCGGTCCGAACGAGCCTCCCGAAGAGCCGCAGGGACAAGGACATCGTCGCCACCACGATGAAGAACGCCAGGACCAGGTTCCCGACCGTGCCGAGCAGCAGCCTCCAGAGACCCATCTCCCGCATGGCGGCATTCGTCAGGTACTGCCGGAGCAGGTCCGTCGCGGGCTCGAAGGCGCGGTACATGATGTTCGCCGAGCCGATCAGCAGAGCCGCGATGAGGAGGCCGACGGCCGTGTTCCCCTGGAGCAGGGCCTTATCCTCGTTAAAGTCGGTGTTCGTGCGGATCAGGGCCCGGAGGGTGAAGTAGACGACGACCACCGCCATGACGGCGGCCAGGACGAACTCGATGACGCTCGCGAAGACGCTCAGCAGCGGCACGGCGAAAGTTATAGCAGAATGGGCGCGAAATTGATAGATTCCCTTGGTATGCTGGAGGGGCGATGAAGCGCACCGCGGTCTATCCAGGCAGCTTCGATCCCGTCACGCGCGGCCACCTGGACATCATCGAGCGCGCCGGCCGGCTATTCGACCGCGTCATCGTGGCCGTTCTGACGAACCCGTCGAAGCGGTGCACTTTCAGCGTCTCGGAGCGGCTGCGCATGCTGGAGGCCTGCGTGCGCGGGGTCCCCGGGGTCGAGGTGGACGCGATGAACGGGCTTCTGGTCGACTACCTGAAGACCCGGGACTCCCGCATCCTCATCCGGGGCCTGCGGGCGGTCAGCGACCTCGACTACGAGTTCCAGCTGGCCTCCATCAACCGCCAGCTCGACGCGCGGGTGGAGACCGTCTTCCTCATGCCCGACGAGCGCTACACCTACGTCTCCTCCTCCATCGTCAAGACGGTGGCCCAATTCGGCGCGCAGGTCGACGACCTCCTGCCCCCGGCGGTCTGCCGCATGCTCCGGCGCAAGTACCCGTTGAGCCGGTCGCGCTCTGGGAAGCGCCGCCCTCGAAGGGCGCTGTCCTTCCTTTCCCGGAGAGGGCGGCGGGCTAGGAGAAAGGGATGACGACGAACCGGCGCAGGCGGATCCTCATCGAGCCGCGCTTTCAGATCCAGATGATGCTGCACCTGGCCGGCTGGTCGGCTCTTGCGACGCTGATCACGGCGGGCTGCCTGGTGCTGTTCCTCCTCGTCGCGGACCAGCGCTCGCCGGGCGACTTCTTCTTCGTCCGCCCCGAGGCCGGCTCGCACCCGACCATCTTCAAGCGGACCGACATCGTCCTGCCCGCCGTGGCCGTCTCGCTCATCGTCAACCTCGCCCTGGGGCTCACCTTCGCGCTCTTCTACTCCCAGCGCCTGGCCGGCCCCCTGCACCGCCTCTCCCAGGACATGCTCCGGATCGCCCGCGGGGAGCCCGTCAAGCCCGTCTTCCATATGCGCGGCACAGACGAACTGCAGGCGGTCGCCCACGCCTTCGAGGCCCTGCTGAGAGCCCTCGCTGAAAAAGGGCTCATCAAAGGCCCATGAACCTCCTTGCGGCGGCTCTGGCCCTCACCGCCGCCCTCCCCGCGTTTGCCAGCGCGCCCTCCGGCGCCTGGCCGAAGCTCCCGCCGGACATCGCGGCCGAGCCCGTGGTCCGCGAGATCGAGACCCGCCTTCCGGACTGCGACTCGGTCATGGCCGCGCAGATCCGCCTTCCGTCCAAGACCCTGTCCCTCGGATTGTCCACGAAGCTCTACCAGTGCTGGCAGCTCAAGCTGACGGGCCGCCGCGGCCTGAAGGCCCTGGAGGTCCTGGAGCGGCTGAAGGCGCTGCAGGACGCGCTCGGGAGCGAAAGCGCCGAGCTGAGGAAGGCGCTCCTGGAGTATTCGGCCTCGCCCAAGCCCAATGCCGCCCTGCTGGGGCGCATCGTGGCGCGCAGCCGCTCGATCGGGGACATCCTGTCCGCCTACAGGACCCTCGCGGAGTCGGGTGAGCGCAACGAATTGATACGCGTTTCCGGGGGCGGCGTCTTCTCGGACGCCTCCACGCTCACGCCGCGCCTGCGCGACGACGACTACGCCATGTTCTATGACGAGGGGCGGCCCCAGTGCCCCAGCCCGGAGCAGAAATGACCGGGAACCCCGAGGTGGAAACGGTGTCTAAGGATTCGGGGGAGGACATCTTCTTCGCCGAGCATGCCGGGCGGGCCTACAACCTGGCGCTCCGCCTGAGCGGCAACCCGACGGACGCGGAGGACCTCGCGCAGGAAGCGCTGATCCGGGCGCTGAAGGCCCTGCCGGCCTTCCGCGGCGACGCGGCGGGCTCGACCTGGGTCTTCCGGATCGTCGTGAACGTTTGGAAGAACCGCGTGCGCGCGGAGAAGCGCCGCAAGCTCTGGCAGCTGCTGCCGCTGGAGCGGTTCTTCGGGCGGGACGAGGAGGAGTCGGAGGAGGCTTTCAAGGCCGACGATCCGCCGTTGGACGCGGGCTTGCAGACGGCCGAGACCGCGGCGGAGGTGCAGAAGGCCCTGCTGAAGCTGGATGAGGAGAGCCGCGCCGTGGTCGTGCTGAGGGAGATCGAGGGACTTCCGTACGAGAAGATCGCACAGGCGCTCGATCTGCCGGAGGGAACGGTGAAGTCGAGACTGTCGAGGGCTCGCGCGGCGCTTAGGGAGCAGTTGAAGGCTTTCGTCCAAGCCGGTGGATAGCATGGAACACGCCAAGGAACGGCTTTCAGAGTATCTGGACGGGGCGCTCGCAGATGCGGACCGGAAAGCGGTCGACGAGCACCTGGCCGCCTGCGCCGATTGTAGGGCCGAGCTGGAGTCCCTGCGTTCGGTCTCGCGGCTCGTCGCCGGTCTTCCCAAGCAGCCCCTCCCCGCCGGGGTCATGGAGCGCCTCAAGCGCCGCCGGGAGGCGGGCGGCGCGTCCAGGCCGCTGTGGCTGCCTTTTTCTTTGCCGCACCGCTGGCAGGCGGCGGCCGCCTTCGCCTCGGCGGGGGTGGCCGTGATGTTCGTCGCCTACCGCGAGGCCCGCCTGCGGGTCCGCTCCGCGGAATTGGAGGCTTCCAGCCGGCTGGAGACTTCCGCCGCGCCGCAAGCCGCGGACAAGAAGTACTGGCGCAAGGACATCCACGCGAGCGGAGCGCCGCTCCTGGGAGGCGCCGGCGCCCTGGAATCCGAGCAAAAGACCGCCGCATCGCAGAAAGTCGATCTGGTCGCCCCCGGAATCCCCGCGCCCACTCGGACCGGGGGCTCCAATGAAGCCCTTCAGTCCTTCCTTCAGAAAGAGCGCACACGCATGGGCATCCGCGAAATCCTCTCGCAGAGGGGATCGGGGGCCGCGGAGGCCGCTTCCGAAGCGCAGGAGACCGCGGAGCGCCCCATGAACAAGAACGAGGCCATGGCCTACGTCCGCCAAATGACGGATCAGATCTCCCGCATCAACCAAGCCCGCCAGAGCAGGCTTGCGCCGGTCGTGCCCGTGGCCGGCGCGAGCAAGCCCAAACTGCTCGCGCGTTCCGAGTCTTCCCATCCTCTCGGCATAGCCCACGGCTCCGGCAAAGGCCCATCCCTGGCGCCGGAGGACAGCTTCGCCTTGGTGCGCGGCCAAGCCCTCTCGCAGGTCCAGCCGGCCCAAGCGCCGGCCCCGCCCCCCCTCTCGCTCATCCCCGCCGAGGCGCGGGCCAAAAAGGCGGCTCCTTCCATGATGAAACTTCCGGAAGCCGCGGCCGACTTCCATTGGAAGCGGTCGTGGTCCGGAGCAGCCGGCGGCCTAAGCGCCGGCAACTCGGTGATCAAGGAGCAATCCCGCTGGGAGGCGTTCTGGGCCAAGCTCGGCCAAGGCGCCCAGGCCCCGGCCGTGGATTTCGCCAAGGAGATGGTCGTCGCGGTCGTGGGCGCGGAGAACACGGGCGTGGAGATCGGCTCCATGCGGGAGCAGGGGCCGACGCTGTGGGTCTCCTACCGCGGCACCGCGCCGAAGGAGGGTGCGGCCGGTAGGGCCCCGTACCACATCGTGGTGGTGGGGCGCAGCGATTCGGTCGTCAACTTCGAAGAAGGCAAGTAGTCCGGCCTCTGTACGCAACGCTATGAATAACCGACTGAGGATAAGACTAATTGTCCTGTCAATGGGAATGATGTTGCTCGGTTTATTCCCTTGGATAGGCGGACTTAATCCCGCTTTAGCCAAAGAGAAAAAGATACCCCAAGGACTCAAGACGATAACACAATTGAACTATATGTTCGGAGAAAAATCTGGCGAATACCGGAAGGTCTTGGGCGATAAGAAGATTTGGCGGTACGATGACAAGGGCAATCAGATTGAGAAGGCTTCGTATAAGATAGAGGAAAAATCTGGCAAGGTTCAGGAAATCCCGACACAACAGACCGTCTGGGAATATGAGTTTTATTGATGGTGGTCGGACTAGATTATGAAAAGTAATACAAGGAGAGAGCTTGTACTTCAGCGGCTCAAACAACACCTCTCACGTCTCAAGGAAAAGTACGGAATCCAGCGCATAGCGCTCTACGGTTCTTTTGCGCGGAACGCCCAGACGGGGAAAAGCGACGTGGACTTGCTAGTTGAGCTCTCCCGGCCACTGGGGTTTGAATTCGTGGAACTGGCAGATGACCTCGAGCACGTGCTGCGCAGGAAGGTAGACCTTGCCACCTTTGAGACCT
Organism: Elusimicrobiota bacterium; assembly: GCA_016212885.1. Taxonomy (GTDB): domain Bacteria; phylum Elusimicrobiota; class Elusimicrobia; order UBA1565; family UBA1565; genus UBA9639. The sequence continues at coordinate 16,266 of JACRDO010000044.1, forward strand.
ATCGCCTCAGCAAGCAGGACCCTCGAAGGCGAGCAATCGCTGAAAACATTGAAAAGGACCTTGTGTATGTCCAGTAAACGGCAAGATAAAGACTTCCTGCGCGATATCCTGGAGGCGATGCAAAGAGTGGCCAGTTACACGCAGGACAGTTCCTACAAGCAATTTATGGGTGACACGAAGACGCAGGACGCCGTCCTCCGGAACATGGAAGTGATCGGTGAGGCGACAAAAGGACTTTCGACTTCGCTCAAAAAGTTGCATCCCACCGTACCATGGAAGGACATGGCGGGCATGAGGGACAAGGTCATTCACCACTACTTCGGCGTCAATTACGACATCGTCTGGAACGTTGCGAAGGAGCAGGTACCGCAACTTATCCCCAGAATCGAGTCCACCCTGGAACAATTGAAGGACTGAGTCGAATTCCAACCCGCTTAATATGGGCCTTTGGGCCCACTCGCCCATAGGGCTTGAGGGCCTGGCTGAATTGAATATTTAGGACTATAGTCCTAATAATAATGACCTTCCCGGAGGCTCTATGCGCCGAGTCCTATCCTTGATGTTGGCTCTTCCTTTCTTGGCCGCCGCAAGCCAGGCCCAGGTCTTCCCTTCCTTTGAAGCGGTCATGGTGGAGACGCGCCGGCAGATCCTCCAAGTCCGCAACGAACAGGTCCAGGCCAAGGATCTTCAGCTGGCCCAAGACATCAACCGCTCCTCACGCGAGGCGAACTCCCTGGCCATGGACGCCTGGCGCCTGCGCAGCCAGATTTCGGATGTCCGGCGCCGCGCGCAGAGCGCCCAGGACAACCCCAACCAGCCGGGCCACGACCCCTTCCTGCGCAACGAAATCCAGCGGCTCGTCTGGGACCTCCGAGACTTCAGCCGCAGCGCGAACGACATCTACCGGGACATCCAGCGCATCTCCCGCTCCATCCAGCAGAAGGACCCCGATCTTGTCCAGCCGGCCCGCTCGCTCGTTTCCTCCACTCAGCGGCTCAATTCCGAGGCCGGGTGGGTCCGCAATGAGGCGAACTGGGCGAGCATGGACATCCGCCGCGCCGGCTTCTCCATGGAGGCCTGGGACGTTGAGCGCGAGAGCTCCGACGCCGAGAACTCCTCCCGACAGGCGCACTCCGAAGCCCAGAGACTGCTGGGACAGGTGCAATAAATGCGGAAGACTCGCTTGACGAAGCTGTTCATCCTTTCCGTCCTGCTCCTTCCTTTCGCCGCCGCATCCGACGACTCCAAGCCCGCGAGCTTCTTCGACGGGGCGAAGGACGATTCCACCGCCCTGCCCGCCGCGATCTCCGAGGCCGCCAAGCAGGCCGCGGCCAAGAAGATCGAGAACCCGGGGCCCCTGGCCGGCGACGACCGCTATTGGGTCGTGATCAAAGCCGCGAACAAGGCCGCGCGCACCCGGGTCGCCTCGGCCGGGGTCGCGATCGAAGACATCTCCGGAGAGAAGGTTTCCGGCATCGCCTCGGCCAAGGCGCTCAAGCGCCTCCAGGACCAGGGGATCTCCATCCTCGAGAAGACCTCCCTGCGCAGCATCTCGACCGAGGATTTTCCGAAGCCCGATGCGGCCTACCACAACTACGCCGAGACCGAGACCGAATTGAAGTCCATCGCCTCCTCCGCCTCGGGCCTGGCGAGCGTCTTCTCCATCGGCAAGACCTGGCAGGGCCGCTCCATCCTGGCCCTGCGGTTGAACACCGCCGAGCAAGGCTCAGCGCCCAGCAAGAAGCCGGGGGCCGTGTTCATGGGGACGCACCACGCGCGCGAGCACCTCACCACCGAGGTCCCGCTCCTGATCGCCCGCTGGATCGTAGACAACCGCGACCGGGCGGACGTCAAGAAGCTTTTGGAGACCCGCGACATCTACTTTATCCCCATGGTGAACCCGGACGGCGCGGAGTACGACATCGCCAGCGGCAGCTACCGCTGGCAGCGCAAGAACATGCGCAAGAACGAGGACGGCTCCACCGGCGTGGACCTCAACCGCAACTACGACTTCCGCTGGGGAGGGGAGGGGGCCTCGGGCGACCCCGACTCCGACATCTACTATGGCCCTTCGGCCTTCTCCGAGCCCGAGAGCCAGGCGGTGCGGGATTTCGTGTCGGCCCGGCCGAACCTCACGGCCCTCATCAGCTATCACAGCTACGGCTCGCTCGTACTCTACCCCTGGGGAGGCACAGACGAGGTCATCACGGATAAGCGCGCCCTGAAGGCCTACAAGGCCATGGCTCAGAAGATGGCGGGGTGGACCGGGTACACTGCGGAGCAGTCCTCGGACCTCTACGTGGCCACCGGCGACACCTGCGACTGGGCCTGGGCCGAGAAGAACATCTTCTCCTTCACCATCGAGCTGAGCGGCTCCTCCTCGGGCAAGGCCGGCGGCTTCTACCCGGGCGCAGGGGCCATTGCGCCGAGCGTTCAGAAGAACCTCCAGCCGGTGCTCTACCTCATCGGCCTGGCCGACGACCCCTACCGCGCAGGCGACGGGGCTTCGGAATTCGAGCTGGTCCCGTCCCTCGGGGTGGCCAAATGAGAAGGGTTTCAGGCTTCCTCCTTCTGGCCCTGGCCTCAGCGGCGCAGGCCGGCTCCATTGAATCTCTTCGATCAAGCGCCGAGCAGTTCCGGCCCTCGCCGGCGAGCGAGGCGCAGGTCCCAACCATTGCGCAGGCGGGGCCGGCGCAGAAGATCGAGGTCATCAAGCCGGGCTTCTTCAAGCCGCGATTCGGCCCCAAGAGCGCCCCCCTCGCCTCCTTCTCCCTGGCCGAGCGGTTGGACGCGCACCGGGACATGCTCTCCATGCAGCTCGGCGCAAACGTTTGGAACGTCGGCATCGCGGCGGACTCCGCTGTAGCGACCGGCTACTTCACCTTCCAGCGCGCCGACATCCTGCGCATCGAGCGCATGAATTTCGACGAGCTCCGGCATGCCGGCTCCGTCTTCAAGCTGGACAGCGCCACGACCTACCGCGCCAAGGTCGAGGTCAGCCTGCTCAACCCGGTCTACGGCAGCGAGCTGCACGCCACCCCGGAGCCCGGCACCCAGGGCCCGCGCCACAAGATCAAGACGGGCCGGATTCTCGCGGCCCTCAAGCAGAAATCCGTGGTCTTCAGCCTGGCGGGCAAAGAGTACTGGGTCCTCTACGGCACGGACGTGGACCCCTCGACGGACCAGCTCGCGCGCACCCGCACCCTGCTCTTCATCCACGTGGCCGGCCTGGACTCAAAAGCCTGGCCGGTGGCGGAATCCAGCCTTCCGGAGAACCAGCTCACCGGGGTCTCGCTCGGGGACGCGAAGATCGCCCTCTCCAAGGGCTCGGACGGGAGCCTGCGGATCTATTCCCAATAGGGCGCGGCGGCTTCGTCACAGCTATGGTATAATCTAATCCTGCCAGCTTAAAGACTCTGGGGGTGGGTGCCAAAATGCAAAAGAAGACCTTGACCAAGCTGTCCATTCTCTCCGTTCTGCTTCTCTCCTTCGCCGCCGTCCTTCCCGCGCGGGCGGAGGTCTCCAAGGACGACCCGAAGCCCGGAAGCTTCTTCGACGGCTCCAGCGCGGCTCCCGCCGCGATCTCCGAGGCCGCCAAGACAGCAGCGGCCAAGAAGATGGGCGGCGCGGGCCCCTTGGCCGATGACGACCGCTACTGGGTCATCCTGACGGCGCCGGACAAGGCGGCGCGCCAGAGAATCGTCGATGCCGGGGTCTCCATCGAGAACGTCAGCGCCGGGAAGGTCGCCGGCGTCGCGACCCCGAAGGCCCTGGAGAAGCTCGCGGAGCTCGGCATCCGCGTCGAAAAGAAGACCGCGCTGCGCAGCATCTCGACCGAGGACTTCCCGAACTCCGACCAGGTCTACCACAACCACGCCCGGATGGAATCCGAGCTCAAGTCCATCGCCTCCTCGAACCAGGGCCTCGCGAGCGTCTTTGCAATCGGCAAGGGCTGGCAGGGCCGCTCGATTTTGGCCCTGCGCCTGAACACGACCGAGCAGGGCTCAAAGCCCAGCCAGAAGCCCGGCGCCGTCTTCATGGGGGCGCACCATGCCCGCGAGCACCTCTCAGTCGAGACGCCCCTGCTCATCGCCCGCTGGATCGTCGACAACCGCGACCGGGCGGACGTCAAGAAGCTCCTGGAGACCCGCGACGTCTACTTCATCCCCATGGTGAACCCAGACGGCGCGGAGTACGACATCGCGACCGGCAGCTACCGCTGGCAGCGCAAGAACATGCGCAAGAACCCGGGCGGCTCGATCGGCGTGGACCTCAACCGCAATTTCGGCTGGGGCTGGGGCGGGGCGGGGTCCTCCGGCGACCAGAGCTCCGACATCTACCATGGCCCCTCGGCCTTCTCCGAGCCGGAGACCCAGGCTGTCCGCGATTTCTTGTCGGCCCGGCCGAACATCAAGACCCTCATCAGCTTCCACAGCTTCAGCGAGCTGGTCCTCTACCCCTGGGGCGGCCAGGATGATCCAATATCCGACCCTCGCGCGCTCAAGGCCTACAAGGCGATGGCGGCGAAGATGGCGAAGTGGAACGGCTATACCCCTCAGCAGTCTTCGGACCTCTACGTCGCGACCGGCGACACCTGCGACTGGGCCTGGGGCGAGAAGAAGATATTCTCCTTCACCTTCGAGCTGACCCCTAGGTCGCAATGGGCCGGCGGCTTCTATCCGGGCCCCGACGTCATCGGGCCCACGGTCCAGAAGAACATCGAGCCGGTGCTCTACATGATCGGCCTCGCCGACGACCCCTACCGCGCGGCGGACGAGGGCGCCTCGGAGCTCGATTCCGTCCCGTCGCTCGGGGTGGTCAAGTAAAGTATTTTCCGTGCAGACCCTTTTAGGGTCAGTACCTGGGTTGAACCAGATATGAATGTGGCGTTCCGGCCCGCCCCCCGCATGATATAATCAGTAAGCCATACCCGAAATCCATGCGTCGATCCGCTAGCCGCTTCGGCCGTTTTCTGGCCGTTCTTCTCCTAATCTCAGCATGCAGGGGCGCGGCCATGTCCGCCCCCCTAGACGACGCCGCAGCCGCCTACGAGGCCGGGAAATACGAGGACGCCTTCGACCTGCTGCGCCCCCTGGCCCGGCAGGGAAACGCCGCGGCCCAGAACCAGCTCGCATCGATGTATGCCCTTGGCCAGGGGGTGGAGCGCGACGACGCCGAGGCGGTCAAGTGGCTGCGCAGATCAGCGGAGCAGGGCTACGCCAGCGCGCAGTTCAACCTGGGGGTCCTCTATTCCAACGGCCAGGGCGTGGCCCGCAGCGACGCGGAGGCGGCCCGGTGGTTCCAGATGGCCGCGGAGCAGGGGATCGCCGACGCCCAGTTCAATCTCGGAGCCCTCTACGAGGGCGGACAGGGCGTGACCCAAGACTACGCGGAGGCGGCCAAGTGGTACCGCAAGGCCTCACGTCAGGGGGTCGCGAGCGCCCAGCGCAGCCTTGGGGCCCTGTATGAAAGCGGGCGCGGCGGGATCAAGCAGGACTACGCGGAGGCGGCCAGGTGGTACCTGATGGCCGCCAAGCAGGGGGACGCCGAAGCCCAGAACAAGCTCGCCTATCTCTACACTTTCGGCCACGGCGTGATGCAGGACCACTCCGAGGCGGCCAAATGGTATCTCAAGGCCGCGGAGCAGGGGGTCGCGGAAGCCCAGTTCAATCTCGGGCTCATGCACGAGGACGGGCTCGGCGTGAGCGTGGACTACGTGTCGGCCTATAAGTGGTATGCCTTGGCCGCGGCCCAAGGCGATGAAAAAGCCTCCAAGAACCTGGAGAGCTTGAGGTCCTTGATGGCCAAGGAGCAGATCGATGAAGCCCAGAAGCTCGCCGCCTCCTTTTCCGCGGCTTCCCAGCCCGCGCCTCAGCCGGCCGCAGTCAAGGAGGAAGGCTTCTTTCAAAAGCTCATCGGAAAAGCCGAAAAAGCGCTCCAGCGCTGGAAATCGCCTACCCCGGCCGTCGCGCCCTCCACCGCGGCAGCGGCTCCGCAGTCCGACATCGACAAGCCGCGCTACGCCCGGTCCGCGGAGAACCCCGTTGACTTCGCCCTCGTCATCGGCATCGAGAAATACTTGTCGGTCCCGGAAGCGCGGTTCGCCGAACGGGATTCCAGGGCAATCAAAGCCCACCTGCTCGCCATGGGCTATCCGGAAAGGAACATAAAATACCTGGCCGGCCCGGATGCCACCAAGTCGAAGATCGGGGCCTACTTGGAATCCTGGCTTCCCCGGGTCGTCGCGCAAGACAGCCGGGTCTTCTTCTACTTCTCCGGCCACGGGGCCCCGGACCCGGCTGGAAAAGCCTACCTCGTCCCCTGGGACGGGGACCCCAACTTCCTCAGCGACACGGCCTATCCCCTCAAGCGCCTGCACGCCAAGCTCAACGCGCTCAAGGCCAAGGAGATCATCGTGGTGCTCGATTCCTGCTTTTCCGGCTTGGGAGGGCGTTCTGTCCTGCCCCGCGGAACGCGGCCGTTCTACCGGAATATCAAGGACGTCTTCGGCTCCGGGAAGAGCACGACCTTCACCGCCTCGGCCGACGACCAGATCTCCGCAACGGCCGAGGAGCAGGGGCACGGCCTGTTCACCTATTACTTCCTCAAGGGTCTCAACGGCGCCGCGGCGGATGAGGGCGGCCGGGTGACGCTCCGAGGGATTTATGAGTACCTCTCGCCCAGGGTCGCCGACGCGGCGAACCGGGAGAACCAAACACAGACGCCCCAGCTCAAGGCGCCTGCCGGGGACGAGAAGGCTGAGATCGTGCTGAGGGGCCGATGACAACCGCGATCCTGCTGACCGCCTCACTCCTCTTCTGCCCGGGCCAAGACGCCCTCGCCAAGACCGGGGACATCGAATTCGACGAGACCGGCGAATACGTGGCCTCCAGATCCGAGAGCCCCGAGTCGGCCGAGAAGAAGGCCGAGCAGGACGCCCTGCGCAAAGTGCTCGCGCGCCAGGTCGACATCTCTTCGGTCTACGACGACAGCCAGGTTCAGATCAACCAGACCTACAAGCAGTTCCTCGCCAGCTACCTCACCACTTTCTCCGGAGGCGTCGCGGACTACTCGGTGGTGGGTGAGCCGGAGATCACGCCCCAGCCGGGCCGGACATTCAAGTACATGGTGCGCGTCAAGGGAACCCTCCGCTTCAAGGGCGCCCCGGACCCCCGCTTCGATATCCGCTTCGACCCCAAAGGCGAGAGCGACGGCAAGCTGGGGCTGAGCCAGCCGCAGTTCTACGACGGCGACAAGGTGCAGGTGAGCTTCTGGTCCACCGAGGACTGCTTCGTCCAGCTGATCGACGTGGACGCCGAGAACAGCGCCTCCCTGCTCTACCCGAACCTGCAGATACCCTCCCCCAAGGAGCTCAAGGCGGGCGAGCTGTTCCGCTATCCGCCGGACATGGCGGAGGGCGCGAGCATGAGCGTCATCGCCGCCCTGCCCCCTGAGAAGGACGAGACCGTGGAGTTCCTGCACATCATCCTGACCAAGGACGCCTCCCTTTTCTCCACCGCGGAGGCCAAGGAATCGTCTCTGGGCGGCTACAAGCTGCTTACCCTCGGCGACCGGTCCCTGATCGCCAAGCGGCTCGGCAAACTGGACCGCTCGAAATGGACCCAGCACGTCCTTCCCTACCGGATCCTCAGACGCCCGCAATGAGGATTTTTCTACGGCGCGCCCAAGCATGAGACTGGAAACCTCGCTTTTGAGCCTGCTGAAGAAGAGCGCCGGACTCGGCGGCGCAATGCGGTCGTTTTCCCCATCGGGGGCCGCGGAGAAGGACGCGGGGTTTGAGTCCGAATCAATGAACGGCGCGCCGGCCCGGCGGATGGAGCGCCTCGACAAGGCGGAACGCTCTATGATGCGGCAAGAGCTCGCGGAGCCCGGCGTCATGGGACCGGAAGAGCGGGACGGAGTCGTCACGGAGGGCACCCCCTACAGCATCGACGTTCTTCTGCTGAAGAAGCTCAGGGGCGGCAAGCCTTCGCGCTAGGACTCCCCGCATCTGTTAACCTGTAGTACCTGTTAGCTCTTTTTCGCGGTCTCTCGCGCGGCGAGCTTGTCGGCCATCAGGGCCGCCATGAAGGCCGAGAGCACTCCGGACATGTTGGAGGAATCGCCCCCTCCCCCCCCTCCCACCACGACGTCCGGCGTGATCTTGACCTTGCCCTCGGAGACCCGCCGCATGACTTCGATCATGGCGAGCGGCGTCTGCCCCAGGGCCAGGGCCTGCTTGGTGTAGGCCTCGGCCGTGGCCTGTCCGATGGCCCGGACCTTCTCGCCCTCGGCCCGGCCCACGGCTTCGATGCCGGCCGCGACGCCTTCCTGCTCCAGCCGGGTGGACTGGCCCTTGCCTTCGGCCAGGACGATGGCCTGCTGCTTCTGCTGGCTGGCGATCTGCACGTCGATCTCGGCCTTCACGAGCGCGGGCTGGAGGTCCGCCTGGGCCTTGGTCTTCTCCATCTCCTTGCGGCTTGGTGTCGGCCCAGTCGATGGTGATGTTGACCGTTGGGATGATGTGCGGGGTGAAGGCCCACCGGTTGATGTAGTAGGTCCCGGGCCCGAGCACCTCGCGCTGGATGCCCCGGTAGCCCGGCTCCACCACGTAGCGCTCCACGCCCTCGCGCAGGCGGTTCTCCGGTTCCGGCTGGACGGGCCGGGAGGGGTCCTTGCCCACGTTGGAGACGATGACCGCGACCTCGCCGCGCTGACGTTGGCCAGGAAGGCGGCGGCGTTCTGGAACTCCTCGTCCCCCTCCACGGTCTTGGCGACGTACTCGCCCTGGGGCAGGGGTTCGCCGTCATGACCGCCTCTGGCAAAAAGTCGTAGAATTCATCCGGGGCCGACACGCCATGTCGGATTTGAAGGCAGAGTCGCTTTCGTATAAGTCCGGGGGGACCATGATCCTCTCCGACGTGAACCTCGTGTTCCGCCAAGGGGAGCTCACGGCCATCATCGGCCCTTCCGGCTCGGGCAAAAGCACTTTGGTCAAATGCCTCACCACCGCGCACAGGCCGACCCGGGGGACCGTATGCGCCGAAGGCGGCGATATCTGGAAAATGAGGCATCGGTACCGGCAGATCCTCGGCTATGTCCCTCAAGACGACATCATCCATCCCCAGCTCACGGTCCAGCAGGCCTTCTTCTACGCCTCCAAACTGAGGCTGGATACGGATGTCGGCGAGGCGGCCATCCGGAAGCGGATCGACGCGATCGCGGGCATGCTCGGGCTCGCGGAGCAGAGCCGCCGCCGAATCTACAAGCTGTCTGGCGGGCAGAGGAAGAGGGTCAACATCGGCATCGAGCTGTTGGCTGATCCCTCCATCCTCATTCTCGATGAACCGGCTTCCGGCCTGGATCCTGGGACCGAGGAGGATCTGGTCAAGCTCCTGGGCTCCCTCGCAGATAGCGGACGGACCGTCGTGACGACCACTCACTCCATGGAATACCTGTCCGCTTTCGACCAAATCGTGCTGCTGGCTTCGGGGCGGGTGATCTTTTCCGGCCTCCATCAGGAACTTCTGGCCCATTTCGGGGTGACCCATGCGGCGGATGTCTTCAAGGCCATCCGCCAGAAGGACGCAAGCTATTGGGTGAGCAGCTACAACGCTTCGCCGCTGTCCCGGAAGGCGTTGGGAGGATGAATGGCGCGGCCGGGTTTTAAGGAGCAGCTGGATACCCTGACCAGCAGGCATATCGCGATCCAGTTCGGGGCTTTCGGCGCCATCTTCCTCATGTTCGTCCAGGCTCCGATCATCGGCTACTTCATCGGCTTGGCCTGGAGGAATCAGGAAGCGGCCCCCCAAACGTATTTCATCATGTCCGTGGCGGCTGTTTGGATGGGCTGCATGAACGCTTGCACGGCCATAGTCCAGGAAAGACAAATTTATATGCGCGAGCGCATGTTCAGCCTGAACCTCTGGGCCTACCTACTCTCGAAGATGAGCGTCTTGTCGGTGATGGGCGCGGCACAGAGCGTCCTCTTGCTTGCGACGCAGGGACAGCTCATGCATTTGAAGGATTCGATGTTCGCCCATGTCTTGTTCTTCGTCATTCTGTCCGCAACCAATATCACCGCTTGCGGGCTTGGGCTTCTGATCTCCGCCGTGGCCCAGACCTCCCATGGGGCCGTTGTCGCGGTCCCGATACTCCTCATCCCGCAGGCCATATTCTCCGAGGTCTTGCTGCAGCAGAACATCAAGAACCAGATCCCGTCACTGATAGAGAAGCTGACCCTCACCAAATGGTGCTACGAGGCCCTGGTGAACGCCCACAAGGGCGCGGAATTCCTTGCGCAGACGAAGAGTTTCTTGGCGCTGTCTTTGGCCTTGGCGGCCTTTTTGACCCTTGCCGCAGGCAAATTGAAGCTGGACGAGGATTAGGAAATGAAAAAACTGCTTTTCATCGTCTTCCTGCTGGGCGCCGCGGCCGGGGCAGCGTACCTGATGTCCCAAGGCTGGATTCCAGGCATGCAGAACGACAAGAGTATTCTAAAAAAGAAGTCGTTTCGCTTCCTTGAATGCCTGAAATTCAAGGAGTTTCAGGAGGCCGCCGGCTTCCATATGCCTGAGGAGCTCAAGGCGCACTCCGATATCCCGAAAATGCTGGAAAACTTTTTTAAAATCCCGCATGAGAACCTGGATATCCAGGACATCATCATCGATTTCATCGAGTTGGACTCAACCGGCTACCGCGCCAAGGTGAAGACCACCAGCGTGACGCGGATCCTCAATAGAACGGATATCCATCGGCCCGAGGCGATGCTTTATTGGAAGAAGGTCGGCGGGCAATGGTATCTGGACCTGCGGACCACGCTGGAGCGGGGCGCTTCCATGCCGTCGCCTTAAGCCCAAAAAGAACGCCCCCTTCTCGGGGGGCGTTTTGCTCTGCGGCTCTCAGGCCGTCAATCCGGAAGCTTGGGCGCAGACTTGGCATCCGCCGAGAATATCGGATGGTTCACGCCCATCTTCAGCTTCTTGTTCAGCACGAGGCAGCGCGAGACCTTCTGGCTCGATGTGTCGCGAACCTGGATGACCGCATAGCGCCCTTTCGGGTGGTCGTAGCTGATGAGCTTGTCGCCCGAGCGCACCTTCTCGATTGGGACCCGGCGCCCGTCCGCCAGAAGCACCTTGGTCCCGGCCGCGAATCCTTTGTCCGGGACGCTCGCGCCCTCGCTCTGGTTGTGCACCAGGACGTCGCTGGTCCCCATGCGCACGTAGTAGTCCTGCGGATCCTCGGTGATCAGGTTGTAGACCGTGGCCTGGACATCGACGTACTCCATGGAGGTGATGGGGACCGGCTGGCCGTCTGGATCCAGCAGGGTGTCGCCGACCTTAAGCTCGCTCACCTGCTTCCACTCCCCGTTCCCGTAGAACTTGTGCACCGGGGTTACCTTCAGGTCCTTGTTGACGACGTAGTAGCCCTCGCCGGCGTCCTCGACGCGCTGGGTCATCGCGATGACGCCCCGGGCCACGAGTTTCTGCTCCTGGGTGTCCCAGCTCATTACCCTGTCCCCGGCTTTGACGTCCTCGATGTTCTTGTAGCTCCCGTCCGCCATGAGCACCGGGGTCCCGGCCAGGAAACAGGAGTAGCGCCGGATGGTGAACTTGTGGGTCGTGGTCCCGCCGTCGTTGGCGGCCGTCAGGGTGAAGTCGCGGATCGTGCCCGCGGCGAACTGGACGTTCAGGAAGGTGAACGACCCCTCATCGCCCATGGGCTGCGGGATGGAGAATGTCTTCCCGCTGTCCTGCCAGCTCGAAGGAGAGATTTCGATCTTGGAGGCGTTCTCGACCTCCCATTTCAGGATGCATTTCCTGCCTGTGGCGAAGCGTACGACGCACTGGGTCTTGCCGTCTTCAAAGTCGTATCTATCCGGAGCCCCGCAGCAGGGCTGCAGGCTGACCTTGGTGAAGACCGGCGGGCTGACCTGGCTCACGCTGACCTTCACGCTCTTCTTTACGCCCCCCTCAGCCGCCCAAGCCATGCCGTTGATGAGGAATAGGCCCAGCACCGCCAAACCGCATGAACGTCTGATCATCGTCTTATCCCTCCCCTTTTGGACTACTTTGGGGAATAATATATATTTTTCAAGACAGCGTCAACAATTCCCCTTGACAAGATCAGGTAAACGTATTATAATGATAGCGTATGAATACGGCAAAACAAAGCTTATCGATACGGGTCGATCCTGATCTGATTACCGAACTCGACAAGCTCGGGAAAGTTGTCAACCGCTCGCGGGCGTGGCTTGGCGAGGACGCGCTTCGCCACTACGTTGAAATTCAACGTTGGCATCTCCAGGAGATCGCGGCCGGAGTCGAGGACATCAAATCCGGCAAGGCCATCCCAAATTCGGAAGTGGAAAAATGGCTCGACACATGGGGCAATCCTGACGAGAAGGACGCCCCATTTGCCTAAACCAATTGCTTGGGCCAGACGAGCTGCTGGGCATCTTATTTCCATCCGTCGCTACATCGCTGTGTCCAACCCGGACGCAGCGAAATCGACAGCGCACCGCATAAAAGAAACTACCCGCGCTATCTCGGAGCATCCGCAAATTGGCCGCGTTGGACGTGATAGCGGCACTCGCGAATTCCCGGTTCCGGGAACGCCGTACATCATCGTCTACATGGTCCGCGACGTTGTGGAAATCGTGGCAGTCCTGCACGGCGCTCAAGTGATATGATTTTTCCGAAATCGGATACGTACGGACCGATTGGTACGACCAAAGGCCCTCGGCGCTGGAAGCGTCAACCAAATAGAAAACCCGCTTGGGCGCAGGACTAGAGGAGCCCCTGCCTATCCCGTATATTTGACCGGAAGCAGCCTCTCCAGGCTTAGGTGTTTCGAAGCGTTTAAAACCTCGATGCCGACAATCACGTCTCCTTCTCCGATGTCCAGGACGACATCCTCGGAAATACGCCTGTTGATAATCTCGCGCTTTCTGTCATCCAGGCGAATGTAGAGCAGATCGTTTCTATCATTGTAATTGACCTGCATCAGAGTCCTCCCCACTGGCCGTAGAACACGTATACGGTCACCGTAATCATTCTGGTTCCCTCCATACTTCGCGGGAATATCCGTCCCGCTCTGAAGAACGTCCGGGATTTCCCTCTCATCCGTTCCCCGCTCTTCAGCTCGTTCCAGCGTGTGGGAATCGATCTGAATCTCCACGACTGAATTTTACTTCTTTTTCCCTGTTCCCAAAAAGCCCGCCAAACGCTATAATACGCGCTCTCCGGCAGAACCGCGTCAGAACAACGACAGAACAATCCAGATGAGCAGGCTTTCCCTCGGCATCGACGTCGGCTCGGTCAGCGTGAACGCAGCCCTCATCGGCGAGGACGGCGATGTCCTCTGGGACCTCTACCGGCGGCATAAGGGCGACCCCCTGGCCGCGACCGCGGACGCCCTGGAAGAGGCCCTCTCGCGCGCAGGCGGCGCCTTGCGCCTCTCGGCCACAGGCTCGGGCGGCAAGCTCGTGGCCGAGCTCTGCGGGGGCGCCTTCGTCAACGAGATCGCGGCCGCTACCCGGGCGGTCTCGCGCTATTATCCGCAGGCGCGCACCATCATCGACATGGGCGGCGAGGACTCTAAGCTCATCGTGCTCGAGCGCGGAAGGGGCGGCGAGCCGCGCATGGCCGACTTCAGCATGAACACGGTATGCGCGGCCGGGACCGGCTCCTTCCTCGACGAGCAGCCCGCGCGCCTCGGCCTCGACATCGAGACCCGGTTCGGGGAACTGGCCCTGAAGAGCTCCAGGCCCCCGGCCATCGCGGGCCGCTGCTCCGTGTTCGCCAAGACGGACATGATCCACCTCCAGCAGATGGCGACGCCGGACTACGACATCGTCGCCGGCCTCTGCTTCGCCCTGGCCAGAAATTTCCGCAGCAACATCGGACGCGGCAAGGCCTTCCAGGCCCCCGTGGTCTTTATGGGCGGAGTGGCCGCCAACAGGGGCATGGTCCGGGCCTTCCGGGAGGTCCTGGGCTTGGGCCCCGGAGAGCTGATCGTCCCAGAACACCACGGGACCCTGGGGGCCGTGGGCGCGGCCCTGGAGTCGGCCCGCTTGGCGGCTTCAGGCGCTTCGGCCCCGGTCCTCCGGGGCGCCAAGGCCCTGCGGGAGCGCGCCGGGGGCCGGGGAGACGGGGAGCACCACTCCCCCCTGCCGAAACAGGACTACATCCGCATGATCGAGCCCGAGCCCTTGCCTGCGTCCGAGGACCCTATTGACGGCTACCTGGGCGTGGACGTCGGGTCCATCAGCACCAACGTGGTGGTCATCGACGCGCAAGGCCGCGTCGTGGCCCGCCGCTACCTCATGACGGCCGGCAGGCCCCTGGAGGCGGTCCGGCAGGGCTTGGAGGAGGTGGGGCGGGAGCTGGGCGGGCGCGTCGCCATCCGCGGCGCCTGCACCACGGGCTCCGGAAGGTACCTGAGCGCCGACTACATCGGCGCGGACATCGCCAAGAACGAGATCACGGCCCACGCCGCGGGCGCCGCGTTCATCGACCCCGAGGTCGACACCATCTTCGAGATCGGCGGGCAGGACTCGAAGTACATCCGCCTGGAGAACGGCGCGGTCGTGGATTTCACCATGAACAAGGTCTGCGCCGCGGGCACGGGCTCGTTCCTGGAGGAGCAGGCCAACCGCTTGGGCGTGGACGTCAAGGGCGAGTTCTCGGAGCTCGCACTTTCCTCCCGAAGGCCCGCGGCCCTGGGCGAGCGCTGCACGGTCTTCATGGAGAGCAACCTGAACCTCGGCCAGCAGAAGGGGGTCCCCAAGCCCGACCTCCTGGCGGGGCTCTCCTACTCCATCGTCACCAATTACCTCAACCGGGTGGTCGAGAACCGCCCGGTGGGGCGGCGCATCTTCTTCCAGGGCGGCACCGCGGCCAACCGCGCGGTCAAGGCGGCCTTCGAGGCGGTCATCGGCAAGCCCGTCACGGTCCCACCGCACCACGACGTGCTCGGCGCGGTGGGCTGCGCCCTGCTGGCCCGCGATCGCCACCGCTCAACCGGCCTAGACAGCCGTTTCGTAGGCTTCGACCTTTCCAAGCGCGGGTACCGCATGAGCAGCTTCGAGTGCCCAGGCTGCTCCAACAACTGCGAGATTCACCGGGTGGACATCGAGGGCGAGGAGCGCAAGCTCTTCTACGGGGACCGCTGCGGCAAGTACGACGAGCTGCGCTCGGCGCGCAAGAAAGAGGGCGGCTTGGGCTCCGGCATGCCGGACCTCTTCGCGGAGCGCAGGAAGCTGCTCTTGGAAAGCGGCGCAATCGGCATCCGGGGCAAGGTCCGCGGGACCATCGGGGTGCCGCAGACCACCTTTTTCCACGAGCTCTTCCCATTCTGGCGGGCCCTGTTCGAGACCCTGGGCTACCGGGTCGTCCTCAGCGCCGACACCAACCGCAAGCTCATCCACGCGGGGCTCGCCCACGTGGCCGCGGAGACCTGCCTGCCCATCAAGGTGGCCCACGGCCACGTGGCGGACCTCCTTGAGAAAGGCCCTGACTTCATCTTCCTCCCCAGCGTGGTGGACCTGCCGGGCCTCTGCTCCGAGATGGAGCGCAGCTACAGCTGTCCCTATGTCCAGTCAATGCCCTACATCATCAGCGCCGCGATGGAGGTCGAGCGAAAGGCCCGCGTGCTCAGGCCGGTGGTCCATTTCGACCGCGGCCCAGGCGAGCTGGCCGGCGAGCTTTCCGGCATGGCGCGAGAACTCGGTGTCACGGGGATGGCCCTGCGCCGGGCCATCAAAGCCGGGATGGCCGCGCAGATGCGCTTCGTCATGGCCCTGGAATCGCGGGGCCAAGATGTGCTCGCCGGGCTCACGGAGGAGGACCAGGCCGTCGTGATCGTCAGCCGGCCCTACAACGGCTGCGACCGGGGCCTGAACCTCGAGATCCCGGCCAAGCTGAGGGACCTGGGCTGCCTGGCCATCCCCATGGATTTTCTGCCCCTCGGCGGGGTGAGCCTGGCCGGGGACTGGTGGCATATGTATTGGAAGTACGGCCAGAAGATACTCGCGGCCGCGAGGATCATCGCCGGCGACAAGCGCCTCAACGCCCTCTACGTCACCAACTTCGCCTGCGGGCCGGACAGCTTCATCCTGAAGTTCTTCGCCAAGGAGCTCGGCTCCAAACCCCACCTCCAGATCGAGATCGACGAACACTCCTCCGATGTGGGCGTCATCACCCGCTGCGAGGCCTTCCTGGACAGCCTGCGCAACATCCGGGAAGCGGCCCGCACGGCCTATCGCTGCTACGAGGGCCCCATCGACCTCCCGCGCGGCGACAACCGGAGCGTGCACATCCCCTATCTCGACGACCACACCTACGGCGTGGCCGCGGCCATGCGGGCAGCTGGGATGGACGCGCATGTCCTGCCCATGAGCGACGAGGAGAGCCTGCGCTTGGGGCGGAAATACACCTCGGGGAAGGAGTGCTACCCCTGCGTGATCACAACCGGCGACATCATCAAGAAGACCCTGGAGCCGGGGTTCGATCCTTCGCGCACCGCCTTCTTCGTGGCCGACTCCTCGGGCCCCTGCCGCTTCGGCCAGTACCACAAGTTCTACCGCATGGTCTTAGACGAGCTGGGCTGCCGGGACGTGAAGCTCCTGGTCTTCAGCCAGGAGCAGGGGTTCCATTTCGACGGCAGGAAGTTCGGCGCGTCGTTCCTGCGCCTGGGCTGGCGCGCGATGATCGCGATCGACGCGCTCATCAAGTTCCTCTGCGAAGTCCGCCCCTACGAGCGCGAGCGCGGCTCGACGGACCGGGTCTACGAACGCTGCCTGCGCGCTCTGGAGCGCTGCGTGGAGTCCGGCGGGGAGTGCATCGACGAAGTCCTGCTCGGATGCTGCGGGGATTTCGCCGCGGTCCCCGTGGACCGGAGCGCCCGCAGGCCGCGCATCGGGCTCATCGGCGAGATCTGCGTGCGCAGCCACGCATTCGCCAACGAGCATATCGTCCGGCGCATCGAGGACCTGGGAGGGGAGGCGGCGCTCCCGCCTTTCGAGGAATGGCTCAACTACCTCTCCTGGGAACGGCGCGAGGAGTACGTGCGCCGCTGGCGCTGGGGCCCGCTCTTCAAAGACATCCTCACGGGGCAGGTGCAGAACCGGGACAAGAAGCGCATCCTGGAGCTCTTCCGCGGCCATCTGCGCGGCAAGCTCTTCGAGCTTCCCACGCGGGCGATCTTAGATAGGGCCAGCCCGTACATCCACGACTCTGTTCACGGCGAGGCGTGCCTTTCCATCGGCCGCGCCGTGGAGTACGCCGAGGACGGCTTCGACGGCGTGGTCAACATCGCCCCCTTCGGCTGCATGCCCTCGACGATCGTGTCGAGCCTGACCCATAAGTTCAGGAAGAATCACCGGGGCATCCCCTGGCTGGACATGTACTACGACGGGACCAAGCAGGCCGGCACGCAGACGCGGCTGGAAGCCTTCATGGCCCAGGCAGCGGACTACCTGTGGAGCCGCGAATCTAGCCGGGTTTAAGGCCCTTGCGCACGGCCGCCACGTGCGCCCTCTTGCAGCCGAGGCATAGGTAGTAGTCGAGCAGGACGAAGACCTCGTCTTCGACCTCTTGCGCCGGGCGGTCCTTCATCCGTTCGATTGCGTCTCGGATATCGGCATCATGGTCCCTCGTCATGTCTTCTTCGGAGAAGACGAGTTCGGAGGGCTCGGAGGTGATCCGGGCTTTGACCAGGTAGTAGAGCTCTTGGTCGTAGAGCGGCTTTCCGCAGCGGTTGCAGCGCAGGTGCGCGTACTTTTTCCACCAGTCCCGCCACGGACCGGGGTCCGGCCCGCAATCCTTGCCTGTGAGCTGCTTCAGGGCCTGGCGGGCTTTTTCCCTGGCCCGCTGAGAGGGGTTGTCTAGGGCTTTGATGAGGCGGGCCAGGCGCTGCGGGCCTGGGGGCTTCTCCGCTCCGGACATGGGAAGTATTATAGAATCCTTTGGTCGGTGCCGGTGCGTAATCATTACCAATAGCGCCCGCACTTGCTTTCAGCAAGCACAGGGCGCCGGTGCTAAGAACGTTCTTAATGCGCCCGTAGCTCAGCGGTTAGAGCGTCCCGCTCATAACGGGAGGGTCGCAGGTTCAAATCCTGCCGGGCGCAGCCGATTTATTTGTGCCCGCAGCGGCGAGCGGCCGACCGGTATTCGCCGTTGGCTTCTATGGCGCGGCGGGCCTGGGCTTCCCGCTGGGCCCAAAGCGAGGGGTTCGCCGCGAGCTCATAGACCAAAAAGGGCGGATCTTCGGGTATGCGGCGCATGCCCGCGCGCCAGTACCATACGAACCACTCAGACGGCCCGGTCTTGACGATCCGATACGCGAGCCCGCCCGGCTCGAGCAGGCTCGCGGCAACGCTCACGAGGAGCAGGTAGTCCCCCCCGTCCACGAACGCGATCGACTCATTGCCCGCCGCGTCGGCGCCGGCTCTCCCGGAGAAGTCCTTGAGCATCTGCTCCAGCTCTTCGGGGGATCGGAGCCAGCCGATGCGGCGCGCGTTCCGGCCGCCGATGCCATCGAAGCTGTCGTGCTCGCAGGGGAGCTCGAACTCGTCGCTCGAGCAGTCGTAGACCGGCTCGTGCAGGAGCGGGGAGGAATCCCGGGGGACGGTCCTCATGGCCCGTGCGGCTGCGACGGCGCGTTCGAACCAGCTCGGCATGGGACCGATGATAGCAAAACCTCGCCGCTTTTCTTTGTAAAATCGATGAAGTCTCCCCCAGCCCAGCATGCCCAACCCGGAACTTGTAACCTACATCCGGCAGCACCTTAAGACCTTCGGAGAGGCGGCCATCCGGGAGCAGCTGCTCGCTGACGGCATCGCGCAGGAGGAGGTCGACTTGGCCTTCGCCGCGATCATCAAACCCAGGAAGGGCCCCTACGTCAAGGGGAAGCTCGCTATATTCGCCGTCTGCGCGGGGGTCATCCTGATCGCGGTCGCGGTTTTTATCGGCCTGGAGAAGCCCCCCTCTCCCGAGGAGATCGCGGCGCAAGCCGCCGCATCAAGGCCCCCGACGAGCGCGCCGGCGGATGACTCCGGTGTCTTCAAGGGCCACTACGGCTACATGCTCAAACTCCCGACCGGCTATCAAGCGGCCGGCGGCTTCGACGACCCCATGAAGACGCACGAGGTCGCCCATCTTTATCCCTCCGGCACGAGCCCGACTCACTTCATCCATGAGGGCCTCTACGGCCAGCTCGGCATCCTGCGCATCGAGGCGGCCCCCCGGCGCCGCCCGCAGGGCATGGTCGGCATCGAGACCTTGAAGGCCATCGCCTTGTCGCGCTTGAAGCTCGAACGGGCGACCTACACGTCCCGCGTCATCTTCGTCAACGGACTGCCGGCTTTCATCGTTTCCACGACGCAGCCCTTCGCCCAGGTCAAGGCCTACCTGGTCGGGCAGAAGGTCTATTACATCGTGACGGCCGGCGAGGACAACGACCTGTTCAACAACATCCTGCAGACCTTTGTGGAGGCCGCTCCTCACGACACCCCCGGCCGGTAACCCGCATCCAGCGAAGACCCCCCTTGATAAATCCGCATTCGCGCCTTAAACTAATACAACACGCTCTCGGAGGTGCATGGATGCCCCAGAAAACTCGCCGAAAGCCTCCAGTGAAGAAAACCAGGACCACCCGCCGGAAGACCGCCGTAAAAAAAGCCTCGATAGGCCGCAATGCGCCGGAGAAACTCAGCCCCAAGGAGGTCGATGCGCTGTTGAATCAGCTGCAGTCGGAAGAGCGCAGCGAGAAAGCCTGGCTGGAGATGAGCTCGGTCAAGCCGGGCGATGACGACGACCGCTGGAGCGCGATGGAAGAGGGCCTCGTGACGGGCGGCCCGGGGGCGAAACGCCAGAGCGTAAAGCTCTGGAAGCACTTCGCAAAGTAGTGCTCATCGACACCCACGCTCACCTGAGCGACACGGCCTTCGATGGAGACCGGAGCGCCGTGCTTGCGCGCGCCCTGGAAGCCGGGGTCGGCGTTATCGTGGACATTGCGGACTCCCCCGACGATTGGGACCGCGTCTTGGCCCTCTGCCGAAGCTCCCACTCCCCCCTCCTGCGCTGCGCTTTGGGGCTGCATCCGTACTATGCGGACCGGGACCCGGACCCCGTTGCCGAGGCCCTGGCGCGGAAGGCCAAGCCGCCCGAGGCCGTGGCTTTCGGAGAGATCGGGCTCGACTACGCGAGATGCCGGATCGCTCACGAAGTGCAGCAGCGCGCCTTCCTGCGGCTCCTGGAAGCCGCCGACGCTTCAGAGCTGCCGGTCGTCATCCACTGCCGCGATTCCTTTGCGGACACGCTGGACCTGCTGGAAGGCTTCTACCGGGGCCGCGCCAAGACCGGCCGGTTCAGGGGGGTCCTGCACTGCTTCTCGGGCAAAGAGCCGGAAGCTCAGCGGGGCGTGTCCCTCGGCTTCGCCCTCGGGGTGGACGGCCCCGTGACCTACCCGGCCAACGACGCCCTGCGCGCCGCGCTCCGGAGGGCCGGCCTTGCCCACCTGGTCCTCGAGACCGACAGCCCCTACCTGCCCCCGCAGGCCTCGCGCGGCAAGCGCAACGAGCCGGCCGCGGTCAAGGAGATCGCAGCTGGCCTCGCCGCGGCGCTCGGAGAGACGCCGGAAGAGGTCGGCCGGATCACGAGCGAGAACGCCAAGGAGCTTTTCAGGCTCTGATCAAATCGGTAGGATGAACCGGCTGGCCTATCCTCAAGGACGCCGGACCAAGTTCACTTGACGTATATCTGCGAAGTCAAAGACCTTGTCTTCTTCACCCACCCGCAAAGTGATCTTTCCCCCCTCGGAGGCTCCCAGTTTCCCGGCAATGATTGCGCCGTTGGCCAGCAAGACGCTGATCGCGCTCCCGATAGGAGTTTCAAGGAGCGTTTCCGCGACAGTCTTCGGCATGCGCTGAGAGGCGCGGACCGGCCGGAACGCGGGTTGGACCAGGACCGGGCCCGAGGAGCTCTTCGGCGGCTCGAAGCCTGGAAGGTCCTCCCCGTAAAACGCGATCCCGAGCCTGGCCTGCCGGATCAGCTCCTTGCTCTCCGCGCCGCCCAACACCAGCGCCGGGGTCTGGCCGATGCGCTGCAGGAAGGCCTCGACTTGGCCGGATCCGATGGGGACGGGGGAGAGAATATCGTTCGTGAGCGTTCCAGAGGCCGTCTTCACGCGCACGCCGATGACGCGCTCCGCGTCGATGCCGTAGGCCCGGGCGAAGACCTCGGCGGACCATTGGTCCGAGGAGCTCATGGCCCAGACCTCGAAGCCCTTCTCAACAAGCCTGCGGCAGAGCGCTTCCACCTCGGGGATATAGCGCAGGCCCGTGCTGAGCTCGACTGCGCCGGGGTCCTCGGGGTAGTCCCCGATCTTCTCCACTCCCACGGGCCCGGCCATCCACGAAGCGACCGCCTCTCTTGCGGCGCTGCTCAGCTCCACCTCGTCGAAGCCGGTCAGGAGCGTCGCCTTCCAGCGCGCGCATTCCTGCGTCCCCCAGAGCCCGCAGACGTCCTTGCGGGCTTTATAGAACGCCTTCCGGTACATCAGGTACGAGTCGTCCTTCGGCCAGACCGCGGCCGAGAGCCTATGGAAAGAGTTGTAGCCCGCCCGGATGCGCTCGCTGCCGAATGGCGCCGGGATGCGCCGCCAAAATCCGTCGTTGAATTTGAAGGCGGCGCTGTCGACCAGCGCGGCAAAGAGCGCGTCGCCGGGCGAATGGGCCGGCGAGAGATCATCGAGGGAGATCACCGCGGCCGGCGGGGCGTTCTCGTCGTATCCCGGGGAGCCGCGCCCCTCCACGGCAAGCCTCCGCTCAACCGCATCGCGGACCTCCGGGGTCCAGCGCCCGGCTCCGAGCGGGACGCGCTCCGGCCTTGCCGGAGCCTTCGGGACAGCAGGCGGGGCCTTCTTGTGGCGCTTTTTCCTTGGGGCCTGGAAGGCGCCGCTTGGCCCCGCCGATGCGGGAGCGGGGCGCCTTTTCTTGTGCGGTTTCGCCCCGACAGCCGGGCTCCAGCTGAACGCCAAGATCAGCAGGCAGAGGGCCGGCAAGAGGATTCGGGTCCGTTTCATTCCAGGGATACTATTGTAGTTCAGAGTTGTTTCGTTTTTTTATATCATTTTTCAATCTAAAATCCCGGAGAGCGCCTATGGCAAAAAAATCCGACTACCTGAAGGCCCCCATAGAGCATATCGATATCACGAAGCACGACACCCGCGCCCTTGTCTCGGCGATGGCCAAGATGTCCTACTCGGCCCGGGATCTCGCGCGGGCGAGCGAGATCTACGACCAGATGCTCGCCGACAAGGACTGCGCGGTCGTCCTCTGCCTGGCGGGGTCCCTGTTCTCGGCCGGCCTCAAACGCGTGGTCTACGACCTCGTCCGCAGCAACATGGCGGACGTCATCGTATCGACCGGGGCCAACATCGTGGACCAGGACTTCTTCGAGTCGCTCGGGTTCAAGCACTACCGGGGCTCGAAGTGGGTCGACGACTGCGCCCTGCGCGATCTGCGCCTCGACCGCATCTACGACACCTTCATAGACGAAGACGAGCTCGGCGTGTGCGACGACGCGATCTCCCGCATCGCCGGCAAGCTCCGGCCCAAGCCCCGCTCCTCACGGGAGTTCATCGTAGAGATGGGCCGCTATCTCGTCAAGCACAACAAGGCGCCGGACTCCATCACGCTCGAGTGCTTCAAGAAGGGCGTGCCGGTCTTCGTCCCGGCTTTCTCGGATTGCTCCGCGGGCATGGGCCTGCTCCACCACCAGTGGCACAATCCGGACTCCCACGTGACGATCGACTCGGCGCGCGACTTCCGCGAGCTCTGCCGCATCAAGCTGGCCGTGAAGGACACCGGCATCCTCATGATCGGCGGCGGGGTCCCGAAGAACTTCGCGCAGGACGTCCCCGTGGGGCTGGAGATGATCGGCTTCGACCCCGTGATGCACAAGTACGCGGTGCAGATCACGGTGGCGGACGAGCGCGACGGGGCCCTCTCCGGCTCGACCCTGCGCGAGGCGCGCTCCTGGGGCAAGGTGGACATCTCTAGCGAGCAGATGGTGTTCTGCGAGGCCACCATCGCCTTCCCGATCCTCGCAGGATACGCCTACCACAAGGGAAGCTGGCGCGGCCGCAAGGGCTTCAACTTCAACTCGGTGCTCGCCAAGGAGGGTGAGCCGGCCGCCCGGAAGTAGAGGCTGAGGGCTGCTGCTGGCTCGCGCAGTGGATGGTCCCCAGCCCGTATAGGAGCTCGCGGCACGGGATGGGTGCGATGCGGCGGCCAGCAAACGCCCTCTCGATGACCCTCAGCGCGTCCTCATCGCGCCGGCAGCCGAAGACCGGGGCCAGCACGACCCCGTTTCCGATGTAGAAGTTCGCATAGCTCGCGGGCAGGCGCCCGGCCGGGCCGATGAGAGGTTCCGGCATCGGCAGCCTCAGCACCTCCAGCGGCCTGCCCTCCTGGTCCGACATCCGGCAGAGGCTCTCGAAGTTCTCCTTCAAGGGGCCGTAATTCTCATCGCTGGAGTCATCCTCCACGGCGCAGACGCACGCGGAGGGCGCGACGAAGCGCGCGACGTCGTCGATGTGCCCGTCGGTGTCGTCGCCCGCCACTCCCTCCTTGAGCCAGAGAATCTTCTCGGCGCCCAGGAACTCCCGGAGCTTCGCCTCGATGTCCGCTCGGCCCAATCCGGGGTTGCGGTTCTTGTTCAATAGGCACTGCTCGGTCGTCAGCAGGGCCCCGCGTCCGTTCACATCGAAAGCCCCCCCCTCCAGGACCATGCCGGGCCTTTTGCAGGGGATGCCCATCTCTTGTTCGACGTGGTCGAATATGCGGCCGTCCTTGAGGAGTTCCTTGTACTTCCCCCCCCACGCGTTGAAGTCCCACCGCACCATGGCCAAGGCCCCATCGGAGCGGCGCACGAAAGTCGGCCCATAATCCCGTATCCACACATCGGCGTAGTCCTGTACGCGGACCCGCACGCGGCTGAGGTCCACGCCTCCTTTTTTGAGCAGGGCGAGCGCGTGCTCGCGCATCGCGCTGTCCGGCACAAAGAGGTTGACGATCTCGGTCTTATGGATCTCCGAGATGATGCGGACGTAGGTCCTCTCGACCTGCGCCAGCGCTCCGGCGAAGGAAACGGCGTCGTGCGGCCAGGAAAGCCAGATCGCCTTATGCTCCTCCCACTCCGCGGGCATGAGTCCCGCCCGGCCCCGGCCCCTCACCCCCTCCTCCTTGCGGATAGGAGCGCCCCATAGCAGTCCGGCCGGCGGCTGCGCAGGAAGCCCCAGCCGCGCGCCATCCGTTTGTTCTGAGAAAGGTCCGTCTCCGCAAGAAGAACCCCCTCTTGGCTGCGCGATGCGCGTTTGAGGATATTGCCGAAAGCGTCGCTCACAAAAGACGTGCCCCAGAACCTCAGTTTTCCCTCGCGGCCCACCCGATTGACCGAGGCGACATGCACGCTGTTGGCGATGGCGTGCGAGCGCTGGATCGTGATCCAGGCCTCCCTCCAGTCCCCCTCTTCGGGCCGCTCGCCGATGATGTTCCCGATCGCGGTCGGGTAGAAGAGGATCTCCGCGCCCTTGAGGGCGCACGCGCGCGCGGCCTCCGGAAACCACTGGTCGTAGCAGATGAGCGCCGCCAATCGGCAGAAGCGCGTCCGGCAGACCAGGAAACCCCTGTCTCCGGGCTCAAAGAAATCTTTCTCGTAGAAGCGCGGGTCCTGCGGGATATGGGTCTTCCGGTAGGCGCCGAGCAGCCGCCCGTCCGCATCGACGACAGCTGCGGAATTGAAGAGGCGCCCGCCTTGCGAGCGCTCGCAAAGCGGCGCGATGATGACGACGCCGAGCTCGCGCGCGAGCATTGAGAACGCGCGGGTGGCTTCTCCCGGGATGGCCTCGCCCAAGCGCTTGCCGGAAGCCCTGCGGAACTGTGGGAAATAAGCCGAGCGGAAGAGTTCCGGCAGGCAGATGACCTTGGCGCCTTTCTCAGCGGCCGCGCGGGAGAGACGCAGGGCTTTGTCGAGATTGGCGGCCATGTCCTGGGCCGCGGCCATTTGGACGAGCCCCAAAGTCAGGCGTCTCATTGGAACGATTATAGCCTATGGCGCCGCACGCGTTCAATGTTAGATAATAACATAATATGATTATGGATACTATAATATAATACAATTAGATACTAATAAGACTAAACCGCAAATCAGCGGCATTGACACTGCGGTTCATGCATAATATAATCATCATGGTTTTCACGTGAAAACTCCTCCAGCTGAAATATTGGTGATCGCCAACCAAAAGGGCGGCGTCGGGAAGACCACGACTGCCATCAATCTTGCGGGCGCGCTTGCATGCTTCGGCCAGGAAACCTTGTTGGTGGACATCGACCCGCAGGGGAATGCCACATCCGGGTATGGATTCGACAAATCCGAGATTGAGATCGGAACATACCAAGCCTTGCTGGATTCCGTGCCGGTAGAAAAAACCATCAAAGCCTCTCCCATGGAGCTGCTGGACATAATGCCATCTGGAAAGGACATGATTTCGGCTGAGCTCGATCTGGCGGATGAGTTTTCACGTGAAAACAGGCTTCGCGACGCGTTGGGGCCCTTGCGAAGCCTCTACCGTTTCATCCTTATCGATTGCCCCCCATCCCTGGGACTTCTTACGATAAATGGCCTGACAGCAGCTGACAGGGTAATAATACCACTGCAAGGCGAATATTATGCGCTGGAGGGCTTGGCGAGCTTTGTTGAAACTGTTGAAAGGGTAAAGAGCACAGTTAATTCAAGCTTGGAGATTGAGGGGGGGGTTCTCACCATGTTCGACCCAAGAATCTCCTTGGCTCAACAGGTCCGGGAGCAATTGAGCAATTTCTTTGGAGATAAGCTATTCAAAACTTCAATTCCGAGGTCCATCCGGCTCGCCGAAGCCCCGAGCCATGGGAAATCTATACTCCAGTATGACCCGAGATCCAAGGGCGGACAGGCCTATCTTGCTTTGGCTGGAGAGCTGCTTGGGCGGCGGGGCTGGGAAGTCGTGAAGATCGATTGAATCGGAGACCATCATGAGACATGCATTGGGACGAGGACTCGACAGGCTTCTGCCGCAGAAGGCAGAAAAGCAAAAGGCTTCGGATGACGGCGCTGGAAGCGTCAGAATACCGATTTCTTCGATCCGTCCGAACCGCTTTCAGCCCCGGAAAAGCTTCCAGACCGAAGGTTTGACAGAACTCGCCCAGTCCATCAAACAGCATGGTTTGACCCAGCCGGTCTTGCTTTCTCCTCTGACTCCGGATGGGAAATACGAGCTTGTCGTGGGTGAGCGGCGGCTGCGCGCCGCACAGCTTGCCGGCCTGACGCATATCGAAGCCCAGGTAAGATCTGTCTCTGAAAAAGAGCGCCTGGTATTGGCGCTTGAAGAGAATATCCAGCGGGAAGATCTCAACGCCCTTGAGGAGGCGCGGGCATATCAGGAGCTGATCAACAAGCATGGCTGTTCCCAGACAGAACTCTCTCAAATCCTTTGCAAGTCCAGGGCAGCCGTGTCGAATACCCTGCGGCTTCTGGAACTGTCTGAGGAGATACAGCGCGCCATAGAGTCAGGCAAGCTCTCCGAAGGCCACGCGCGGGCACTGCTCACAGTTTCCCATCCGGGGGAGCGTGCCAAGCTATTCCGCAGGGTCCTGGAGGGGGGGCTTTCAGTCCGGGACACTGAGGCCATGGCCCGCTTGGTTGAATCAGGGAAGAAGCGCACTGACCGCAATGGCTCATCCTCGGGCGCTCAGAGGGCCGACATCCGCGCGGTCGAACAGCAGTTGACCCAGTCCCTTGGGATGAAGGTTGTGATCCGCGCGCGCCGAGATGGAAAGAGGGGAACACTCTCGATTCATTTCTACAGCCTCTCTGATTTTGACAAACTGCTTGGCAAGTTGAAATAATGTTGAAATTACCAATATTATTTAACATATCACTTGCGGCGGTACTTTTAAGCCCAGCTTCCGCTCTGGCCGCCGACGACCTTGGCGATGAGCCGGCTCCTCAGACCCCAGTCGAGGTGGTCTTCCTTTCGCAGGCGAACAACATCAATGATTTCGGCAGATTCGCTGACGGGGGGTCGGATTCGAACTGGTACATCGGCTTCAACAACGCGTGGATCATCAAGCTTCCGCCCTCCCCTCCCGGGGAGTACTCCAAGGCCTTTATCGGAGCCAAGATCGGACGAGCAAAATCTCAATCCGTTTCAGACAGCCCCTGGGAACGCGTCAAGATTCCCGGCAAGATCTATATGGCCATCTCCCAGACGCCCTCCTTCGGCTCCGAGCAGAGCTTCTTCCTGGCCGATGCAGCCGACATCCCGGCCGAACCCAATCCCAATGCGAACATCCCGGGGACCGGACATTCGGAATGGTTCTGGACCGAGGTTCAAACGACCAAGGTTTCGCCGGATCGTCCGAATTATCTCATCATCTGGTCCCCTTCAAGGGATCTCCGCGACGCCGCTCACTCCCCGATCCTTGCCGGCATCGAGGCCTCCTCCAACAACATGTCAGAGCCGGTGGCTTGGAACAACCATTCCATCCAAGGCGTGCCGCCGCGCAGCGAGAACGGCGCCCTGCAGGTGCCGATCATGAACATCCGGCCCGCCCTGGCCATCAAGCTGGTTTCCGGCAACGGCCGCGCGGTCCGGGTAGATGACCTCTCCACCGAGGCAGCGGAAGACGATCTGCTGATCCGCTTTTCCGTCGAGGGCCGCGACGTGGAGCTGGCCTGGGTCGAAATCTCTCAAGACGAGCTCGAATGGCGGCGGGCCTCTTTCTACCTCCGCCACCCTCCCTATATCGTCACGCTGCCGCGCAGCCTCATCCCGGCGCGCGGAATCTACGTGCGCGCAAAGGCCCGCGACATAGCCGCGGTTGAGGGCCGCAGCGGCATCCGCTTCATTCAGGGGACTTCCGGCTCAAATGGCAAACCCTAAGCGGCCCGGCCTCGTTGTCGGCGTGGTCGGGGCCTCTGGGCTCGTCGGCCGCATCCTGCTCGAGGTCTTTGAGAGACGCGCTTTCCCCGTCGGCAGGCTTGCGCCGTTCGGCTCGGGCCGGGCCGGATCGTGGGCGCTCTTCCGCGGCCGCCGAATCCCCTGCCGCGAGGTATCGACGGCCGGACTGCGCGCCTGCGATATCGTTTTCTTCGTCTCAAGCGACAGCGTATCCAAGCGCTGCGCCCGGGCGCTCGCAGGATCCGGGGTCTGGGTCATCGATGATTCCTCGGCCTTCCGTTTGGATCCGGCTGTTCCTCTGGTCATTCCGGAAGTGAACGCCTCGGCCCTCTCTGCGAAGAAGCGCCTCATCGCAGGGCCCAATTGCACCCTTACCGGCGCAGCTGTGGCCGGGGCCCCGCTTCTGCGCAAGGCCGGCTTTTCCGCGGTGCGCCTGGCTTCCTATCAATCGGTCTCAGGCGCGGGCCGCGCCGCGCTTGAGGAGTTCCACTCGCAGATGCGCCGCGCGGCTCCTCTGCTGGGCAAACGCGGCCTTCTTGATGTCCCGGCGTTTCCGGCCAGCCGGGCCATGCCGAGGCCCATCGCTTTGAACCTTTTCCCGCAAGTCGGGGCCTTTGACCGCTTTGGAGATTCCGGAGAGGAGTTCAAGGTCCGGGAAGAACTGCGCAAGATCTGGGCCCTCCCGGGTTTGCCGATCTCTGTGACCGCGGTGCGCGTGCCTGTGGTCCGGTGCCATTCGCTGGCCTTATGGATCGAGACACGCAAGCCTATATGTCCGTCCTATGCCCGCGGCCTGCTGCGGCGCGCTCCAGGACTGCGTCTGTGGTCTGAAGGGGACTACCCGACGCCGGCTTCTGTTGCTGGGACCGGAGAAGTTCACGTTGGCAGAGTCAGGCAAGGCTTGAAGCAAAATGAGTTGGCGCTTTGGGTTGTTTCAGATAACTTGCTGAAAGGCGCAGCGCTTAATTCTGTTCAAATTGCAGAAATATTGTTGCATAAAGGATGGCTAAAACCTAGTAATATATGTTGACTTACTATACTATGTATATATTCTAGAATAATTACAATCTGTTATGTGTGATATAATCAAAAAAATTAAAGATTTCAGACATAAATTGAAAATATCTCAAATTCAGCTTGCTGAGAAGGCGGGCCTAAGTCAACAACATATTTCAAAGATTGAATCAGGCCAAACGCTGCCAAATCTCCAGACACTTTTTAGAATATTGGATGCCCTTGGCCTAGATATCGCTGTCGCGCCAAGAGAAACAAAACCTATCGAAGAAAACAGGGCCAAGGCGGTGCTCTCTCAAGAGCTTCCATCTGCTCCGCCTGAGAATCGCTCGGATAGGCCCGCGCCTGGGCACGCATTGCCGATGTGAGGCCATCCTATCATGATCATTGAACTGATCTTTCTGGCCGCTCTCAGCCCGCTCTCTGCCGAGGAGCCCGACAGCGCGCGCCTGCGCGGGCAATCTGCGCCCGCTCCGGCTGATTTCCTGGTTTCGCCTGATGGGCGCTTGCGCTGGGTCGCGGGGGACAACTACGTCCTGGTCCGGCCTGGGCCCGGGAAGAAAGAACGCAGAATCCGGCTCCCTCCGCCCGACGGCAAGATATCCAAAAGGCGCGTGCTTTTCGCGGACCGCGGACCGCGCTTCTGCCTGATCGATGAGGAGGATCAGGAATTCGGCCTGCATCTCGAGGCCCGCCGCGGCCAGGAGTCTGCCAAGGCCCTGCTGCTCGCATCGACCGTGCGCCTCCTCGATTCCAACGGCATGCTGCTCTGGAAGCGCCGCATGCCCGACAAGGCCATCGTCGGGAAAGCCGGCGATGCGCGCGCCCTGAGCATCGGCAACGACGGCACGGTGGCCATTCTGCTCCAGGACGTGGACCCCTACGCCAAAGCCAGGCCCTACCTGTACGTTTTCGACGCCCGGGGCCGCGAATTGAAAAGTCTGGACTACACCCAATGGACCAAGATCGATGAATTCGCGCTCTCTGCGGACGGCGGCGCACTGGCTATCCGCGGATTCGGGCATGTGCCGGAAGAGGAGAAATGGTCCAAGGCTTTCGGCTACTACCCCGTGCGGTCCAAGAAGGGCGTCATCATCCCGATGCCGGAACTCGATGAGGGACGGCACTTGCGCGGCTTTGATCCTGCGCTCTGGGCCTGCTGCGCAAAGGAGGGGGGGAGACTCTTCGCTATCGGCCCGGCCGGCGACAAAACGGCGCTGTCGCCGGAGGAGGCGGACCGCCGCTTCGGGCCCAGCCCCTCTCCGTGAGGCTGATACCCGCCGTTCTGCTTCTAGCCTCTTGCGTCGGTTGGGCCGCCGCGGCCCCGCAGTCCAAGACGAAGCCCGGCGCCATCGAGGGCGAGATCCAGCGGCTTTCCGCGCAGGGTTTCGAGGTGCGCCAAAAGGCCTCCTCGCTCCTTGCGAACGGCACGCGCTTGACGGCCATGGTCCTCGGCCGCTCCGACGGGGGGGGCTTCCGCCTGATCGTCTACGCGGCCAAGAAGAAGGCGCTCATCATCTACTACGAACCGTCCCTGGCGGGCTTGCGGCTGGCGTCGGTCCATGAGGGGGGGGAACTCCCGGACATGGCGGGCGACGGCTCGCGCATCCTGGCCTATGTCGTCGAGTTCTCCGGCATCCAGCAGAGCTCGCTCGTTCTCATGCGCTACGCAAACGGCAAGCTGGCCCGCGTTGGCCGGCCGCTCCAGTTCGCGGAGTTCGAGGACATCTCCATGGACGGAAGCCCGGAGATCGTTTCGCGCGAGCGGCCGCTGGGCGGCTTCTTCTCGCTCGACTGCGACGCCTTCTTCACCATGGCGCAGGCCGCTCAGCGCACCCGCATCCATGCTTTCGAGAACGGCCGCCTGGAGACGGTCTCCTCCAAGTTCCCCGCCTTCTACCGCGCGCACATGTCGAACCTGGAGGTCGAGCTCGCGAACAACGATCCCGTGAAGACCGGACGCTACGGCGACTACCTGGGCGCCGCGCTGTCCCTCTACTTCGACTACGAGGAAACGGGACGCCGGAAAGAGGGCTGGGAACGCTTCAAGCAGGCTTTCAAGACGCCTTCGGGAGCGCCGGCCAAAGCAAGGAACTGCATGCAGGAGATGGGCTTAACCCTTCGCCGCAAGCTTAATATCCCGCCGGATTGGGATTAACGGATCTCTTCCGCCCCGAAATACGGCGCAAGGGCCTCGGGGATGCGCACGGACCCGTCCGCCCGCTGGCCGTTCTCCAGAATCGCGGCGAAGACGCGCCCGACGGCCAGCCCCGAGCCGTTGAGGGTGTGCACGAACTCGGGGGGGGCTTTCGGCCCGCGGCGCATCCGGGCGCCCATCCTCCGCGCCTGGTAGTCCCAGCAATTGGAGCAGGAGGAGACCTCCCGGTAGCGCCCCTCGCCCGGAAAGAAGACCTCCAGGTCATAGGCCTTGCAGGAGGCGAAGCCCAGGTCCGAGGTGCAGAGCTCGATGACCCGGTGCGGGAGCTTGAGCAGCTGCAGGATCTTCTGGGCGTCGCGCGTGAGCTGCTCGAGCGCTTCCATAGAATCCTCGGGTTTCGTGACCCAGACCAGCTCGACCTTGTCGAACTGGTGGTTGCGGATGAGCCCGCGGACGTCCTTCCCGTAAGAGCCGGACTCCTGCCTGAA
Source organism: Elusimicrobiota bacterium (assembly GCA_016212885.1). GTDB lineage: Bacteria > Elusimicrobiota > Elusimicrobia > UBA1565 > UBA1565 > UBA9639. The sequence goes on from JACRDO010000044.1 coordinate 47,931, forward strand.
GCACGGGGTCAGGGCCGTGAGCTTGAGCGGGAGCTTCGCCGCGTCGAGTATCTCCTCGCGCACGAGATTCGTCAGCGGGACCTCCGCGGTTGGGATGAGGAACATTGCGCCGCGCTCGCCGGCCTCGGCGTTCTCCTTCTCCTCGAACTGCCCGGTCTTGTAGAGGTCCGCCTCGAATTTCGGAAGCTGGCCCGTGCCCTCGAGTATCTTGGGCAGCACCAGATAAGGAACCCAGTGCTCCAGGTAGCCGTTCTGCTTCGTCTGCACGTCCAGCATGAATTGCGCGATCGAGCGCTCGAGCCGGGCCCCGGCGCCCCGCAGAACCGCGAAGCGCGAGCCGGAGAGCCTGGCGGCCATGGCGAAATCCACTATTCCCAGCCTTTCGCCGACGCCGATATGGTCGAGCGGCTTGGCGGGCATGGGCTCCGGCCGGCCCTCCTCCAGGACCACGCGGTTGTCCGCTTCGGATTTCCCGACCGGCACGCTCTCGTGCGGGAGGTTCGGGATGCCGAGCAGGCAGTCCTTGACCTCGGCGTCGATCTTCCCAAGGCGGTCTTCCTTCTCCGGCATCCCGGCCTTGAGCCGCGAAACTTCTTCCATCAGCCGCCTGGCGGTTTCCTCGTCCTTTTTGGCTTTCGCCTGCCCGATGGCTTTCGACGCCTCGTTGCGGCGCGCACGCAGGTCCTCGACATCCCTCAGCAGGACGCGCCGCTCCTCCTCTAGCGAAAGGAACCTCTCGAGGGGCGGCAGATAACGGCCGCCGCGGTCCTGGATGCCTTTGCGGGCCCTCTCCGGCTGGGCGCGCAGAAGCTTCGGGTCGTTCATTTGGGCTTGCCCTCCGGGGGGCCGGCGGGGGCCGGTTGAGCCGCGGGCTGCTTCCATAGGACGGGCAGCGTCGCCTCGATCACGCGGTTATCAAAAGAGCTTTCGCCGGGCCTCGGCTCCACCATCACCTGCAGGCGGAGGGAATCCGGCCAGAAGCCGGCCCGCCGCATGCGCAGCAAGTAGTCCCTGAAAACCGCCCGATTGAGACAGATCGTCACCTGGATAGAATCGTTCCCGCGGATCTTCGGGACCCGCCGCTCATCCAGGAGGAACGGGATCGTCCATGTCCCCTCGGAGGCCCCGCCCCCTTGGACCTGCGCGAGGCGGGCGCTGAACGCGTACCTCAGCAGGATGGCTTCCTCGGGTTTGGCGGATTCATTGAGCAGGACCGCCAGGACGCGCGGAGCCCGCTCGATCTTCGATCCCGGAGGCTGAAGCCAGGCCGCGGCGTCGTGCCAAGTGGGCTTCGGGGACCGCAGGTTCGGCGCGACCTGCCAGCGCATCTCCTTCAGGATGACCCCGGCCGATGCCGGCGGGCTCCCGCACAGGCAGAGCGCCAGCACCGCGGCCGCGGCCAGACGGTTCCTCATGGTTGGATCGGGCCGATTGTACAAACTTGTCTAGCCTTTAAGCACACCGAAGGGCCGCATGCGGGCGACCTTTCTCGCGATGCCGGACGCGCGGCAGACCTCGACGACCTCGTCCACGTCTTTGTAAGCCAGCGGCGCCTCTTCGGCGAGCCCGCGCAGGGAGTCGGTCCGCACCGATATCCCCGCTTCCCTGAGCTCGCAGGCGAGCTGGTGCCCCACGACCTGCTTGGCCGCCTGGGTCCGGCTCATGAGGCGCCCGGCGCCGTGGCAGCAGGTCCCGAAAGTCTCCTTCATCGCCCGCTCGGTGCCCACCAGGACGTAGGAGGACGTCCCCATGGACCCCGGGACCAGGACCGGCTGGCCCACGCCGCGGTAGGGCTCCGGGACCTCCGGGTGGCCGGCCGGGAACGCGCGCGTCGCTCCTTTCCGGTGCACGCATAGTCGGCGGGCCTTGCCGCCCACCTCGTGGGTCTCGAATTTCGCGATGTTGTGGCATACGTCGTAGACGACGCCCAGCCCCAGGGCCGAGGCTCCGCGGCCCAGGACGCGCTCAAAGGCCTCCCGGATGAGGTGCGTAATGGCCTGCCGGTTCGCCCGGGCGTAGTTCGCCGCCGAGCACATGGCCGCGTAGTAGTCCTTACCCTCCTGCGAGGAGAGGGGCGCGCAAGCAAGTTGCCGGTCCGGCAGGGAGATGCCGTACTTCCCTGTCGCCTTCTGCATGATCCGCAGGTAGTCTTCGCAAACCTGGTAGCCGAACCCGCGCGACCCCGTGTGGACAAGCACCGTCAGCTGGCCGGCGAAGAGCCCGAATACGGCGGCGGTCCCGGGATCATAGATCTCGTCGACCACCTGCAGCTCCAGGAAATGGTTCCCGCTGCCCAGGGTGCCGACCTGGCTGCGGCCCCGCTCCACGGCGCGCTCGCTCGGCAGATCGGGGTCCGCGTCTTTCAGCCAGCCGCCGTCCTCGCAGACAATCAGGTCAGCGCGCTGCCCATAGCCCTCCTCGACCGCCCAAAGCGCCCCCTTCTTGAGAACCTCCCGCACTCCGCGCTTGTCCAGCCGGATCGGGCCGCCCTTGCCGACCCCCGAGGCGACCCCCGCATGGAGCGCGTCCATGAGCTTGTCGACGCTTCCACGGACCTCGCCGGCGGCCAGGTCGCTGCGCAGAAGCCTCACCCCACAGCTGATGTCATAGCCGACCGCTCCAGGACTGATGACGCCTTCCTCGCCGTCCAGGGCGGCCACGCCGCCGACAGCCATGCCGTAGCCCCAGTGGCAGTCGGGCATCGCCAGCGAATACCCGACGATGCCGGGCAGATGCGCAACGTTCGCCACCTGCTCGGCGACTTTTTCGCGCTCGATCTTCGGCAGCATCTTCTCCGAGGCGTACACGAGCCCCGGGGCCCGCATGCCGCCGGTTTTCGGAAGTTCGAAGCGATAGTCGTCGAGTTTCTTCAGGCTGCCCATGCCCGCCCCTTCGCTATTGAACCGCAATTGCATTCCAGGCACCCTTATGCTCATATTCCAAGTCTTCGTCAATAGCCACTAGATCGACGTACTTGGAAATAAATTCGTCTGGAGACGGAACGAGTCGAAGGTAGTACTTCAGTGTCTCAAGAAGTCCGTTAGGGTTCTCCACAAAATAAAGTTTAACTTTTATGCCTCGCCGGCCTTGGCGAAATCGTATAGTTCCATTTGGGATTGACCTGATATAGTCGAATGTTGAGGCCTTCCATTGCTTCATCGGGAATCTTGACTCCCGCCTCA
>JACRDO010000045.1 GCA_016212885.1 Elusimicrobiota bacterium
ACGCAAGCGCCGCCCACAGCGGGGCCCCGCCCAGGATTTTCGCGAAGCAATCGACGTCATACGCGACCACCTCAAGGAGCACGGCAAATCCCTCTGGGGGCATGAAATCCGCCTCCCCGCCAAGGCCGGAGGCGGCGTTCGCTTGGTCGACCGGACGAACAATCTGTCCGAACATTTCTTCCACGTGATGAAGCATGGGGAGCGCCGCCGCAGCGGGAGGAAAAACCTCGCCCGGGACTTTGAACTGCTCCCTCCCGAGAGCGCACTGGTCCAAAACTTCCACCAGCCGGACTACGTGAAGATCGTCTGCGGTTCGCTGGAACGCTTGCCGCGCGTCTTCGCGGAAATGGATGCGGCCGAGAGACGCAAGCGCTCTTGCCGGCCGCAAGCCGTGCGACCTGCGGTCCCGGTCCCGCAACCTCTCATCGAGACGGGTTCCCTGCCCGCCATCGATCGGCGCCTGATCCGCTCCGAGGACATGCGGCGCAGGATCGACGCTGTCGTCCGCAGCCGGCCCCCGCGGATCACGATTTTAGGTAGATTTGGGGCCTCCGCAACCGTATAATGACGCCATAGGAAAAACCAGTTTGGCACGGCGCGTCCAGTGGCGATCGCATCCCGTTCAAAGAAGAGTTCGATATTGGCGGTCTTGGTGATAATCGCTTTGCCGTTTCTTATGACCTCCATCTTGATGGTTCTCGGGCCAAATTGGCTGTTGCTTGTCGGGTAGCCCGTCAGGGTGGCCACTGCCGTTACCCCATGGCCCGCCGTCGCTTCACCTGGCCACGGATTGTTCCATGTCAAAGCCGATCCAGCCGGGACGGAGACAAGGGTCCACTTGATCATGTCCCCCACCTTCGTGGCGAGGCGCGTAGGCTGCACCGTCGCCTCAACAGGAATCAACACGACTCCACCTGCGCTGGCATAGGTGAATTCGTTGTTCGCCGATCCGGCTGCAACAGGGTCCCCCGTCGGCTTTGCGATGGAGACGGTGTAGACCGTGATCGTCTTCTTTGGCAAGGTAAGGAGCCGCGAAATAATAACTTGTTCACCACTCAGCACATAATCAGGAAGACCCGCCGTGGCCGGGCTTGGGGCTGCTTCCCGGTGATCTCCCGTCTACAAATCCTTCAGCCAGTCCAAGATATATCCGGTGGAGCCGCTGCGTTCCGGCTCCATGGAACTCGCCACATAATGCGGCGGCCCGAACTGATCGAGGATCCGGCGCTTGTAGTTCAAATCGGTATCCAGATAGCGGGCCGTGGAACGGATGGACGCGTGACCTGCAAATTCCTGAATTTGGCGTATCCCCATCCCGTTCTTAAGTAAAAATTTTCAAGGGGAAATCATTGGGCCGGTGGATTCAAAACCTCAATCCCAGGCCGGAGTCGATGCCGCTCTCGCCGTGGGCGTTGGTGTAGGCGGCCTGCAGGTAGATGTCGTATTTGAGCTTCTTGACGAAGAAGAGGATGTTGCGCAGGGTGAGGCCCGCGGTGAACCGGGGCGCGAGGGTGACCGCGTCCTCGCCCACCAGGCCGGCGTCGAGGTCCGAGGCGCGGACCACGACGCGCGTGCGGTCGAGCCCGGCGCCGACGTAGGGAGTCAGGAGCTTCGCGTTGAGCGAGGCCACGACGTTGAGCCCTTGGTGGCTCGCCGAGAAGTCCCGGTGCACGAGCGAGTGGGCGACGGCTGAGAGCAGGATGCTCGGCGTATTGGGCTTGTCGCTCTCGAAGAAAGGCAGACCCCAGCGCAGGCCCCCGCCGGCGATCGTGAGGCCCTGGAAGCTGATGCCTCGGATGAAGCCGTCGAGGCGAAAGGGCAGGCCGATCTCGCCTTGGGCCCAGGGGACTCCGAAGGACCGGCGCCCGGCGCCGCGGATGACCTTGTCTGCGCCCTCGGCGGAGAACTGGAAGCCTCCGTGCAGGCCCAGGTCGAAGCCGTTGAAGCCGAGCGGGCGTCCGCTGTGGAAGCAGGCGGAGCCCAGGATTCCGCCGATGTCCTGCGTGAAGGACTTCAGGGAGTCCCGGTCCGCATATTCCTTGAATGCCCCGAACTGCTCCCGGGCCAGGGCCGGAGATGCTGCCAGGATGAAAAGAATCGAAACCGCATGGATGATTCGCTTATTCACGGTTCTTCCCCTTGCTTCGGCGGCTGAGCGTCTCGAACGCGATCCTCAGGCCCTGCAGGGTCAGGTCCGGCATGACCTTGCGAATCCCGAGAGCCCGGGCGTACATCCCCCCCCAGCCTCCGGTCACGATGACGTTGATCAGGGATTTTCCCTCATTGAGCTTCATCTCCTTCAGGGTCTCCTTGAGGACCCGCTCCACCATCCCCAGGTAGCCGTGGTAGAGTCCGACCTGGATGCATTCGACGGTGTTCTTTCCGATGACGCGCCGGGTCGGGCGCAGCTCCACCTGCGGCAGCTTCGCGGTCCTCTGTGCCAAGGCCTTTGCGGCTACGGCGGGCCCGATGAGGATGGCCCCGCCGAGGTAATCGCCGCGCGAGGAGACGCAGTCGAAGGTCGTCGCGGTCCCGAAGTCGATGACCACGGCCGGGCCCTTGCAGAGCCGGCGGGCCGCCAGGGCGTTGAGGATGCGGTCGATGCCCACCTCCGCGGGCTGGTCCACCCGCAGGCGGAGGCCGAGCTTGCTCTCTGACGTCACGGCCATCGGGGCGGTCCTGAAGTACGCCCGGGACATGCGCTCGAACACGGGCCCGAGCGGAGGGACCACGGTGGCGTAGGCGAGGCCGCGGACGCGCGAGCGCAAGCCGAGCTCTCGGCGCACCAAGGCGCTGATCGCGGCGCCGTAGTCGTCGGAGGTGCGGCCGCAGTCGCTCTGGAGGCGCCACTCGCGGAGCAGGTTCTTGCCGTCGAAAAGCCCCAAGGTGACGTTGGTGTTGCCGATGTCGATGGCGAGCAGCATCTCAGATCCGTTCCTTGAGCCTCGAAAGCTCTTCAAGCGCCTTGTCGATGCTCGCGTCGCCCGGGTCCAGCGCCAGCGCCGTCTCCAAGGCCGTCCGCGCAGCTGGGATCCTGTCCTTGCGGCCCTCATGGATCCGCTTGAGCTCCGAGAGACCGAGCAGACGGTAGGCCTCCGGGTGGAGCGGGTGGGCGCGGATGCCGCCCAAGGCCACCTGCACGGCCCGGTCGTGCATGAGGGCCTTCGAGGAAGGCGGCGAGCCCTCCGCTGCGTCCCAAAGGAGCAGGTTCAGGTCGAACCGGTATTGCAGCACCTCAGGCCGCAGGGAGAGCGCCTTCTCCAGATGGGCGGCCCCCTCCCGCATCGCGCCCGAGCGCCGGGCCAGCGCGCCCAGGCGGCTGGAATGCTCCGCTGCCGCCGCGCGCAGGGCCGAGAATGAGGAAGCCCCCACGCAGAGCAAGAACAGCGCCGCCTTCGAAGCTCTCCAGGCTCGGCCCTCCGGCGGAGCCTCCGGAGGGGCGAGCAGGGTCCCGGCGACCCAGCAGGCGGGCCAAACGGCCGATAAGGACAGCGCGCTGAATTTGGCGGCGACCCACACCGCGAAGAGGGCCGCCGCGGCTTCCAGGGCTTCGGGCGCGTTGGAGCGCACCGCGGGCAGCGCGGCGCGCACGAGCGCCCAATGCAGCCAGCCGTAGGCCAGCATCCCTGCAAGGCCCATGGTGGCGAGCACCTGCAGGATGTCGTTGTGGGCCTGGTCATGGACCCAGCCGCGGCGCGCAGCGCCTGCGAACGGCTCGGCTCTGAAGCGGCAGAACGGAAGAACGAAGGTGTCCGGGCCCGAGCCGAGCCAGGGAGTGCGCAGGAACTGCACCACGGCGATCTTCCACATGGAGACCCGCTCCGAGTCGGCCAAAGACAGCTGATGGCGCCTAAAAGAGAGCGTGGACCACAGCAGAAGAAGCGCCGCTCCGGCCAGCAGGAGCGGCCGCTTCGGGATGGGGCTTGGCCGGCCGCGTCCAAACTTTCCGGACATCGTCCCGAACATCCGGACGGCGTTGGTTCGGGACGTACCAAACCAACGTATTTCCGATGTTTGGTACGTAGGTTTGGACGTATTGAACCTACGTCGTGTGGGAGGTTCAATACGCAGGCGCAGAAAGCCCCAGAGGCCCGCGCCCGCGGCCGCGCCGAGCCAGGCGGCGCGGGTCCCGGTCCCGGCCATGGCCGCGAGCGCCAAGGCCAGCGCGGCCGTGCCGATCGTCCTTTCGTTTCCTTGCGCTGTGCGCAGCCCCAGGCTAAAAGGGACGATCATTGCCAGATAAGTCCCTAGGAAGACGGGGCTGCCCAAGGTCGAGGCCGCCCGCATCCCCCCCGGCAAGCGTATCCGCGGGAACAGGGGCTCGATGCCGCACGCTTGGAGGATCGCATAGAGGGAGATTGGGATCGAGAACAAGACCATCCAGAAATGGAGCCGCCCGCCCAGGCCGGCGCGGGAGAAAAAGCACGCGAGCCAGAAGGCGGCCGCGCAGGCGGCCAGCCCTGGGAGCCCGAAGAGGACGTCCGGATAGCGGCCGAAAAGGCTGAGGCGGACGTCCATGGAGAAAGCGGAGCAGAGGACAGCGGCGAGCAGAAACGCGGCGACCGGGGCGTCGAGCTCCGAGCTCGCCGCGTCCCAGTCGCGGCTCCAGAAAATGACCCATGCGCCGAACAGGGCAACGAGGGCGGCGGCCGCGGCGTTGGGGATCAGGTAGTGGTCGCCGAACCTCGAGGAGCACGCCAGCGGGACCGCGGCAACGAGCGGCGCCAGCAATCTCAAGCCCCTCTGCGCCCGCTCAGAGAGGAATGTTCCCATGCTTCTTGGTCGGATTCCCGGCGGCCTTGCTCCGGAGGAAGCGGAAGGCGGAAATGAGCTTGCGGCGGGTCTGGGCGGGTTCGATGATCTCGTCGATGTAGCCGCGCTCCGCGGCGAGCTTGGCGCTCGCGAACTTCTTGACGTACTCCTCCATGAGCTCCGAACGGCGCTTCTTGGGGTCGGGCGAGGCGGCGATCTCGTCCTTGAAGAGCAGCCCGATGGCGCCCTGAGGCCCAACCACGGCGATCTCGGCGCAGGGCCAGGCGAAGTTGACGTCTCCCCGGACGTGCTTCGAGCCCAGGATGTCGTACGCCCCTCCGTAGGCCTTGCGCAGAACGACGGCCACCTTCGGGACCGTCGATTCGCAGTAGGCGTAGAGGAGCTTGGCTCCGTGGCGGATGATGCCGCCCTCCGCCTGCTCCAGGGCCGGCCAGTAGCCGGGCACGTCGACGAGCGTGAGCAGGGGGATGTTGAAGGAATCGCAGAGCCGCACGAAGCGGGCGGCCTTTTCGGAGCCCAGGATGTCGAGAGCGCCGGAAAGGCGCTCGGGGTCGTTGGCGACCACCCCCACGCCGGCGCCGTCGAGGCGGAGGAAGCCCGCGAGGACGTTGCGCGCGAACTCCTTGTGCACTTCGAGAAAGCTCCTGCCGTCGGCGATCTCGCGGATGAGCTCGCGCATGTCGTAGGGCCGGTGGGGGTGCTCATGTGCGATCTTGTCGAGCAGGGCGCTGTCCCGGAGGGGATCGTCGCTGGGCGCCAAGGCCTTGGGATGCTCGAAGCAGTTCTGCGGGAGGTACTCGAGCAGGTCCCGGATCTGGCGGAAGCAGTCCTGCTCGGAGTTCGCCATGAAGTGGCAGGTGCCGGCGCGCCGGGCGTGCATCTCGGCGCCCCCCAGGGCCTCGCCGTCCACGTCCTCGCCGAACTCGGCCAAGATGACCTCGGGCCCGTTGATGAACATGCGGCTGATGCCCTTCACCATGAAGACGAAGTCCGTGAGGGCCGGCGAATAGGCGGCTCCCCCGGCGCACGGGCCGAGAATGGCCGATATCTGCGGCACGCGGCCGGAGGCCAGGACGTTGCGGGTAAAAATCTCCGCGTAGCCCGCCAGGGCGTCCACGCCCTCCTGGATCCGCGGGCCTCCCGTGTCGCAGAGGCCGATGATAGGGGCGCCGCTGTCGATCGCGAGCTCCATGAGCCGGCAGATCTTGCGGGCGTGCGCGAGGCCGAGCGTCCCCCCGAGCACGGTGAAATCCTGGCTGAAGACGCAGACGCTGCGCCCGTGGATGCGCCCGATCCCGGTCACGACGCCGTCGGCCGGCATCTCCCGGCGGTCGAGGCCGAACTCGCGGGACTGCGGGCGGACCAGGGCGCCGAGCTCCTGGAAGCTGTCTTCATCGAGGAGATCGTCGATGCGCTCGCGGGCGAGGAGCTTGCCGGCCCTTCTCTGCGCCGCGGCCTTCTCCGCGCCTCCGCCGGCCTTCGCCTTCTCGATGCGGGAGCGCAGTTCCGCGGTCTTGTCGCTGACGAGCTTCACCACATCCCCCCGGGGCTGGAGAGGAGCTCGACGGCCGCGTCGGAGATTTCGGGGTCGAAGCGCGCGCCCCGGCCGGCCGCGATCTCCTTGGCGGCGCGGTCTAGGAGCTCCTGAGCGTCGAGGCCCGCCATCCGCAGGTCCTCGAGCGCCTCCACGACGGCGATGATCCGCGCGCCTCTGGGGATCGCGCCGCCCTTGAGCTTGCCCGGATAGCCGGTGACGTCGTAAGCCTCGTGGTGGTGGCGGATGACGGGCAGGGCACCTTCGAGCATCTTGATGCCCTCCAGCAGCTTCGCGGAGAGGAGCGGGTGCTGCTCGTCGGTCGGGGTCGAGATGCTCAGGTCCGCGAGCGCGCGCGGGTTGCGGAACGCGATGAAGCCGATGTCGTGGAGCAGGCCCGCGTAGTAGATCATGCGGTACTCATACTCGTCCGCCCCCAAGGCCCTGGCCAGCGCGCAGGCGAGGCGCGCGGAGCGGTGGGGATGGCCGAGGAGCCCGGGCCTTGAGGACTCGATGGCGACGATGAGGAGCTCCAGGACGTGGGAGAAGAAATTCTTCTGGTCCTGCATGATCCGCGCGTTCGTGATGGCGATCGAGGCGAGGTTCGCGAGGCTGGCGAGCAGGGTCACGTCCTCCGGGGTGTACTGGCCCCGGCGCTTGTTGAGGACCTCGGCCACCCCGACGAGCTCTCCCCGGAAGACCATGGGCACGGCCAGGAGGGAGCGGGTCACGAACCCGGAGGCCTTGTCGAACTGGCCGGCGAAGCGCGGGTCCTTGCGGGTGTCGACGACGACCTCCGGCTTGCGGTGCTCGGCCACCCAGCCGGCGATGCCCTTGCCGACGGGCAGGGTCATTTTCTTGAGCTTGGCCCCCGCCTCGCCGCCGGCGACCTTGAAGAAGAGGCTCTTCTTGTCGTCGGTGACCAGCATGATGGAGCTCGCCTCGCTGTCGAGCAGGCGTTCGGCCGCGAGCCCGATCTTCTCGAGCAGGTAATCCAGGTCCAGGGTGGAGCTCAAAGAGCCGGCGATCGAGAACAACTCGAGGGCCGTCGCGGTGTCGTTGGAGCAGGCCGCGGTCCGAGTCTCGTTCTCGACGGAGCCGCTCATTTCTTGGGCTCCTCCTCGGCGCCGCCGAGCACCTCGCGCACGCTCGTCATGCCCATCTTCACCTTCTCGAGGCCGTCCATGATGATGGTCCGCATCCCTTCCTTGACGGCGAGCGCCATGAGGGTCGTCTCGGAGACGTCCGAGAGGCACTGCTTGCGGATGGGCTCGGTCAGGACGAGGAGCTCGTGGAAGCCGCAGCGGCCCTTGTAGCCCGTGCCCTTGCAGGTGTCGCAGCCCGGGCCCTTCTTGATCTTGCCGTTCGCGGGCGGCTCGACCTTGTACTCCTGGAAGACCTTCAGCTCCTCCGGGGTGATGTCCACGTCCTGCTTGCAGTCGCCGCAGATGCGGCGCCCGAGGCGCTGGGCGAGGATGGCCTTCATCGTGGCCGCGACCATGTAGCCCGGCAGGCCCATGTCCACGATGCGGCTGATGGAGGCGGGGGCGTTGTTGGTGTGGATGGTCGAGAAGACGAGGTGGCCGGTCATGGCGGCTTCCATGGCGATGTGCGCGGTCTCCTCGTCGCGGATCTCGCCCACCATGATGACGTCGGGGTCTAAGCGGAGGAAGGAGCGCAGGGCCGCGGCGAAGTTGAAGCACTTGTTCTCGCCGAGCTTGAGGTCCGGGTTCACCGGCACCTGCACGATGCCGTCGAGGTTGTACTCGACGGGGTTCTCGGCCGTGAGGATCTTGATGTCCGGGCGGTTGATGTAGTTGAGCGCGCCGTAGAGGGTCGTGGACTTGCCCGAGCCGGTGGGGCCGCAGACCAGGACGAGCCCGAAGTTTTTCTTGCCTCCGATGCCGTGCAGGAGTCCGAGGAAGGTCTTGAGGGTGTCCGGCAGGAAGCCCATCGTGTTGATGTCCACCTGGATCGAGCGGCGGTCGAGGAGGCGCATGACAGCGGACTCCCCGTAGCAGGTCGGGACGACCTCGACGCGGAACTCGACGGGGCTTCCGCCGGCGAGGATCTGGATGCGGCCCGACTGCGGGATCCGGCGCTCGGTGATGTTCAGGCTCGCCATGATCTTGAGCTTCGCCGCGATGGCGTTGCGGTAGGCCCAGGGGATATCGAAGGGGCCCTTGCGCAGCATGCCGTCCACGCGGTAGCGCAGGAGGACCCTGGAGTTCTTGCCGGTGGGGTCCTCGAAGGGCTCGATGTGGATGTCCGAGGCCTTGGTCGTTATGCAGCCGAGCAGGATGGCGTTCATCCACTTCTCCACCTCGGGGGCGCTCGCGTCCATCTCCGAGATGTCGGTCTTGGGCGCGTCCTTGACGATCTGCATCCCGCCTTCGGGAGGCAGGCCGTCCTGCTTCTTCTGGACCTGGTCGATGAGCTTGCCCAGGACCTGGCTGTCGCCGCGGCCGTAGACGGTGTCGAGAGCGGCGAGGATGTCCCAGGGCATCGCAAGGTAGGCCTGGATCTCGAGCCCGGTGCGCAGCTGGATGTCCTCGACCACGAAGAAGTCCTTGGGGTCCGCCATCGCGATGAAGAGGACCGACTCCTCCTTCGCGAAGGGGATGGCGATGTGCCGGCGGGCCACGGTCTCCGGGATGATGGAGGCGATCTCCTTGTCGATGTCCATCTGGGTCAGGTCCACCGCCTTGACCTGCCAGTCCTCGGAGAGGGCCTTGAGCAGGCGCGGCTTCTCCATGAGCTTGAGCTCGATGAGGGCCTGCTGGAGGGTGATGTTGGCTTTCTGGGCCTGCGCTTCCGCCTGCTTGAGCTGCTCCTCGCCGAGGAGCTTGCGCTCGCGCAGGATCTCCTGGACGTTCTTGCGCCGGGCCAATCCCTTGACCGCCATGTTTATCTCAGCTCCAGAACATCTCCAATCTGCACGCGGCAGGCGTTGTCCCCGCCGCTGCGCAAGGCCCCCCCGGCCAGCTCCAGGACGCTGTGGGCCCCCAGCACCCAAGAAGAGAGGCGCCACGGCTTGAGCTTTTCAACGACCCGGACCGCCCTGAGCTCCCGGTCTAGAAAGACCGCGTCGATCTCGAAGCGCATGAAGAGGGTATGGATCATCGCGCAGGGGACGATCCAAAGGCCCTCCTCCGGGTCCATCGACGAGCGGCTGAGCAAGCCCACGGCGCGCGAGGCCGGGCCGTTCGCCACGCGCACGCGGGAAGCCACGCCGCATGCGCGCGTACGGTTAAACGCTACCAAAAATGGCTCGCCCATGCAATTTCAGCGGATGACGGCGACGCGGCCCCGCTGCGAGCCCTTGTCGGTCTTCACGATGAAGATGTAGGTGCCGCTCGCCACCTGGGCGCCGTGGTCGTTCTTGCCGTCCCAGGAGAGCTTGCTTCCGAGGTCGCGCACGAGCTGGCCGTCGACCGTGAAGATGTGGATCTTCAGGCCGGTCCCCTGCAGGAAGATCGGGACCGTGATGGTGGCGCTGTCGTGCTCCGAGGGACGGAAGGGGTTCGGGAAGGCGATGGCTCTCTCGTCGCCCTCGAAGCCGACCAGGGTCCCGTTCACGGCGAGGCGCATGGCGCGGAAGGCGTTGACCAAGCCCGCGCCGCTGGCGTTGCCTTGGGGCGCCGGGGAGGCCGCGGCAACGGACATGCCGCCGATCGAAACGGCCGAGCCGCGCAGGGTGTTCTTGACTTCGGCCGGGGTGAAGGAGGGCTTCGCCGAGAGGATGAGGGCCGCGATGCCCGCGGTGAGCGGCGAGGAGAAGGAAGTGCCGTTCTCCGACGCGTAGCCGCTATGCGGGGCCGTCGTATAGATGCCGACCCCCGGGGCCGCGACCCCGTTGGCCGCGAGCTCGGCGCCCTGGCAGGAGAAGCTCGCGACGGTGTTGTTCTGGTTCGTCGCGCCCACCGGGATGACGCCGCCGCAGTTGGCCGGGGACATCACGGCATAGCAGCCGCCCAGGATGTTGCCGGTGGCGGCCACGAGGACGATCCCGGCGTTGACTGCGTTCGTGACCGCAGTGGGCAACAATGGATCCCCGGGGTCACCGCCAACGGCAGCACCGCAGGCTGTCGATGCACCCAAGCTCATGTTGATGATGAGCCGTCCCACCCCGGATGGGAGGATCGTGGTCCGGGCGTAGTCGATGGCTTTTCGGATGGTGGTGGTAAGCGTTCCACAGCCATCGTTGTTGCAGTCTCCGCTGCAACTCGTGCAGTCGCATTCGAAGACGTCCAACGAGATCAGTCTTGCACCCCAGGACATCCCCGCGATGCCAACGCCGTTATTTGTCGTTGCCGCGGCCACGCCTGCAACCATGGTCCCATGGCTGCATGTTCCAGTGGACGACGCGACAGCGATGTAATCCCGGGCATCGAATGTCCATTTTTGGCTGGTTCCGATGAGCTTGCCGGAAAGCTCCGGGTGCCCTGTATCGATTCCAGAGTCCAGCACCGCGATGGTGACCATGCTGGAGGATCCGGTATCGTACTCCCAGGCGGAGAAGGCGTTCACGGTTGAAAGATGCCACTGGGACGGGACCCCCGGGTCATTGGGCGTCCTCAAAGCCCGGTACACGCGATTCGGTGCGACGCTATGTACACCAGGGATTCCCCGCAGAATACTCAAGGCTGCAGCGACGGACATTCCCTTGGGCAATCGTATATGCAACCAGTTGGGCTCGAAGAGCTGAATCACCTCGAATCCTGACGCGCGCAGGGTTCCGCGCGCGGTCTCTGAAGAGACTGAATCTTCGAACTGGATCAAGGCCTCCCCGGCGGCAACCTCGATCTCGATCGGCGCGCCTTTAGCGCCGGCCGGGCCGAAGGGCCCCCGGAGCTTCTCCACCTTGAAAGCCTGCGCGCTCGCGCAGGCCAGGACGAGCAGCGCGGCCGAGATGCAGAGTCGGCGATATCCGGCCCAAGCCGGTGAACATCGAGCCGGCATCCGTCCCCTCACTTGCCGGGTTCCGTCCGCATGATCTCTTCGACGCGCTTCTTGAGAGCGGGAAGCTCCCGCTCCACGGCGCTCCACACGATGTCGAGATTAACCCCGAAGTACTCATGAATCACTTTGTCGCGCATGCCCGCTATCCTTTTCCATGGGACATCCGCATGCCTTGTCTTCAGCGCCGGAGAAATCCTCTTGACCGCCTCGCCCACAATCTCGATGTTCCGTACCACGGCATCCTGCGTTTTGGGGTCCCTGCGAAACGCATCCTTCCCCTCGCGAGTGTAGTCGAGCAGCCGGGCAATCGCATCGAGCACGTGCGCCAAATAAACCCGATCGTCTTTCATAGAGATATCGCCTCCCCGTAGATTCGATCGCGCAGATGGGGGCTCACCCCGCCGTCCGTGATCAGGTCGACCTTGACTCCCAGGAACTCCTCGAGATCCTGCCACAGCCCGACAAGGTCCAACAGGCCTCGCCCGGGTTCCATGCGGACGAGCAGATCCAAGTCGTTTGCGCGCCCGGGATCTCCCCGCGCCACGGAACCGAAAATCCGGACGTCGCTGGCGCCGTATCTTGCGGCTAGGCGGATGATGCGGGCGCGATTTCTGCGCAGCAGGCGGACGATGTTGGATTTTTCCGGCTGGGCGGGTTTCATACTCTCTCGACGTACTCCCCGGTGCGCGTGTCCACCCGCACCTTGTCCCCTTCCTTGATGAAGAGCGGGACCTTGATCTCGATGCCGGTGTCGGTGGTCGCCTTCTTCGTCAGGTTCGAGACCGAGTCCCCCTTGAAGCCGGGCTCGGCGGAGGTCACGCTCATGACCACGTTGGCGGGCAGGTCCACCGTGCGGAAGGCCCCGTCAAAGTACACGCCGATGACGTCCATGTTCTCGATCAGGAAGCGCGCCTGCTCGCCGAGCTTGGATTTCGGCAGGGTCTCCTGCTCGTAGGTCTCGACGTCCATGAAATGCAGGGCGTCCCCCTCCGCGTAGAGGAACTGGAAGTCCCTCTTGCGCACGTCAACGTCCCGGAACTTCTCGTCGGAAGAGTAGGATTTCTCGATGATCGAGCCCGTGTTCACGTCGCGGACCTTGACGCGGACCACGGCCCGGGCTTGGGATTTGCGGTGGTGCTGAAAGTGGATGATCTCGAGGGTCTGGCTCCCATCCTGATAGATCAGGCCCTCACGGAAATCTGAAGTGGTGATCATGGCGAGTATGATAGAATAATTCGGCCCATGAAGCCCATATCGCTCGATGGCGTCCAGTCCGTCCGGGTGCTCTGCCTGGGCCGGCTCGGGGACCTCCTCGTGGCCACGCCCCTCTTCGCCGGGCTCCGTTCGCGTTTCCCCGGAGCGCGCATCAGCCTCGTCACGGGCGAGCGCGGCGAAGAGGCCGCGCGGCTGATCGCGGACGTCGACGAATGTCTGGTCCTCCGGCGCTGGACCCGGCTTTTCTCCAACCTGGGCCTCGCCGCGCGCCTGCGCTTTGAGAAGGCGGACCTGCTCTTAGACCTCAACGCGGCTTACTCGCGCGCCTCTTGGACCCTCGCTGCCCTGGCCGCGGCCCGCATGAAGGTCGCCTTCGAGAAGACGCGCGGAAACGGGATATACACCCGCCGCATCGGCCCTCCCGGAGAGGCCGAGCACATGCTTTCGCGCTACCGGCGCGTCGCGCAAGCGCTCGGAGCTCCCTATGAGCCGCGCCTGCGCATACGGCTGAGCCCGGAAGATGAGTCCAGCGCGGCGGAGCTCCTCTCCAAGTCCCTGGCCTCCGGCGGACTCCTGGTCGGGGTGTTCCCCGGCAACTTCAAGAAATTCGACAACCGCTGGCAGAAGCGGAAGTTCGCGGAGCTGATGCGCAGGATGCAGGAGGCGGAGGGCCTCCGCTTGTATGTCCTGTGCGGCCCGGGCGAGGAGGGGCAGGTCGGCAAGCTTCTCGCAAGGCTTTCGCGGAGCGTCCCGGTCATAGGCCCGCTCCCCATCGCATTGACGGCCGCGGTCCTGAAGAAGACCGATCTCCTGGTGACCAACGCGACCGGGACCGCGCATCTGGCCGCCGCGGTCGGGACCCCGACTTTCAGCGTCCTGAGCGGCTACACCCGCGCGGTCTGGATGTACCCCGCTCCAGGCCAGGAGGGGCAAGACGGCCGGGGCCCGCGCCACTTCAGCGCGGTCTCCGCCAGCTGGAGCACCTGCCGGGACGTTCCCGTGGAGGCGGCCTGGGAGGAGCTGCGCAAAGCCCTCGACTGGGCGCGCGCGCGGGAAGCCTCCGCGGCATGAGGAGGCCAAGGATGAGGAACAGCCGGTCTTTGTGGTTCGCTTTCGGACTCGCGCTCCTGAGCGTCTATTCGGCGGGCTTAGGAGCGTCCGCTCAGCAGAAGCCCAAGAAGGCCGTCGTACGCAACACGGTGCGCCGGGGCTTCGACCGGGTGATCGCCTACGCCAAAAAGCGCTACCCCAAGAGCACGCTCATGGGCATCGACGCCGTCACGGATACGTCGGGCTCCACTGTCTGCGTCCCGCCCTCGGACGGCTGGGCGTATTATTTCTACCAGCCGCGCCTGCGGGACTTCATGGTCATCTATGAGTGCGAAGGCGACATCGCCCCGGGGGCCAAGGGGCATATCCCCGTGGACCTCAAGCGCCATGGGGCGCTCCCCGCGCAGTTCATCGACAGCGGGGCGGCCATGGCGGCCTTGAGCGCGGCGACACAGTTGCCCCGCGTGCGGGTCTCCATGAAGCTCCTCAGCCACAAGACTCCGCCCGCGGCCGGGTCCAGCCTGATCTGGCACATCCGCGTCAGACGCACCTGGCACATGATCGACGCCCGGGACAAGAAGTACCTCGGGACCGGCGGCGGCTGAGAGCCGGCCCAGCCCAGCCGTTCTCCACTGGCTGGCCCTCGTAGGCAGCCGATGGCCTGAAGCCGTCGGCGAATGGAAGCCGGAGAGGGCTATTTCAGCCGGCGCGCAAGCTCAATGAACCATTCGGGCGGGATGTCCTCTGCCCGCGCGCAAGCGGGAATTCCCGCCTGAACGAAGGCGGCCTCGATCCTTCCGCGCTCCGCGCCCGTCGCCAGGGCGATCGATTTCGCGGCGAGCTTGCGGCGATGGGCGAACGCCGCGCGCGCCGCGGCGAAGAAAGCGCGCTCCGGGACGTCCTCCGGGAGCCTCGGCCTCCTCAGCCGGTCGAGCCGGACCACCGCGGAATCCACCTTGGGCATCGGCCTGAAGGCGCTGCGCGGCACTCCGCAGACCAGCTCGGCCTGGGCTTTGACCAGGACGGACAGGCTCAAGAGGCTGTAGCCGTCCTCGCCCGGCCCCGCGAGGATGCGGCGCGCGACCTCCTTCTGGAACATGAGGACCGCTGCCTTCCAGGCGGGCCAATCCAGCAGCCTCTGCAGGATCGGCGTCGCCACGGAGTAGGGGAGGTTCCCGACGACCTTGCGGGGCTCCCCGAGGGCCGAGAGATCCATCCTCAAGAAGTCTCCCTGAACGACGCGCAGCTCCTTGCGCTCGGCCCAGCGCTTTGCCAGCTCTCCGGCGAGGCGCGGGTCGATCTCGACAACGCTCAACCGCGCCCCGGCCTCCAGCAGGCACCTCGTCAGCGCGCCCCGGCCCGGGCCGATCTCCAGGACGCTCTCGCCGGGCGAAACGCAGGCCGCGCGGACGATGCGGTCGGCCGCCTCCGCGCTGACGAGGAAGTGCTGGTCATAGCGGGGCACAGACGCCTAGACCGCGGCGACGGTCGGGCCCTCGAGCCGCCGCAGGAGGTCGTACCCGGTCTTCCACACGTCCCCGGCCCCGATGGTGAGCACGAGGTCGCCATGGCGCAGGTCCCGGAGTACGTCCATGGAGCGGAGGAAGGGACGCGCATCGACCCTGGCGCGGCGCAGCGATGAGACGACCAGCGCGGAAGAGACTCCGCGGATCGGCTGCTCGCCCGCGGGGTAGATGTCGCTCACGTAGACGCGCCAGGCCCTGCGGAAGGCGGGACCGAACTCCTGGTGCAGGCGCAGGGTGCGGGTGTAGCGGTGCGGCTGGAAGACCGCGACGATCCGCCGTCCGGGGTAGGCGTCGCGCAGGGCGTCCAGCGTGACGCGGATCTCGGTCGGGTGGTGCCCGTAGTCATCCATGAAGACTACGCCCCGGGCCTCTCCGAGCCGCTCCATCCGGCGGCCGACGCCGCGGAATTCGCCCAGGCCCTTGAAGGCCTTGCGGAGATTGAATCCCAGGAAATCGCAGACCGCGACCGCGGCCAAGGCGTTGACGGCGTTGTGCCGGCCGCAGACCTTGAGCGCGAGAGGCTCGGCGCGGCGCCCCCGGCGGGAAACGATCATCCGGAGGCCCGCGGCCTCGTCGATGGATGGAAGGACCCGCGCGGTCCAGTCCGCGCCCGGCTTTAAGCCGTAGGTGATGACCGTGCGGTCCACCTTGAGCAGAATCTCCCGCAGGCCCGGGTCGTCGGCGCAAAGCACGGCCGCGCCGTAGAAAGGCAGGCGGTGCAGGTGATCGAGGAAGGCGCCCTTGAGGTTCTGGAGGGTCCCGTAGTGGTCGAGATGGTCCGAGTCGATGTTGGTGACGACCGCGACCAGCGGCAGAAGGCGCAGGAAGGAGCCGTCGGACTCGTCGGCCTCGGCGACGAGATAGTCGCCTGCGCCAAGGCGCGCGTTCGCGCCGATGTTCGCGAGCTGTCCGCCGATGATCATCGTGGGGTCCGCGCCGGCGCAGGAGAGCGCCATGGCGACCATGGAGGTGGTCGTGGTCTTCCCGTGCGAGCCCGCCACGGTGACGGTCCGCTTCATGCGCGCGAGCTCCGCGAGCATCTCGGCCCGCGGGACCACGCGAATCCCCGAGCGCCGGGCCGCGGCGAGCTCGCAGTTGGACGGATGCACGGCCGAGCTCGCCACGACGACCTGGGCGCCGCGGACGTTCCCGGGCCTGTGGCCGGCGAAGATCCTCGCGCCGGCCTGGGAGAGGCGGTGCGTGACCTCGTTGGTCTGGATGTCCGAGCCCGATACCTCGTAGCCGAGGTTGAGGAGCACCTGGGCGATGCCGCTCATGCCCACTCCTCCAATGCCCACGAAGTGTATCCGGCGCACGAAGCTCCGCATGATCATCGCGATCCTCCCGCCAGCGGGCGCTCGAGCCATTTGAGGCCCTCGGCCGCGGCGCGGTTCTTCGGGTCGATCTCCAAGGCCTTCCGGTAGGACGCGGCCGCGCCGGCCTCATCCCCCCGGATGACCTTCGCGACCCCCAGGCCCAGGTGCGCGAGGGCCTCCCGCGGTTCGAGATCGATGGCCCGGATGAAGCAGACCTCGGCCTGGCTGGAGTTGCCGAGCGTCGTGTAGCCGATGCCCTGGACCAGCCAGCCCAGGGACGAAGACGGAGGCGGATCCTCGGGCCTGGGCAGGGCCTCCTCGACGATCGACATCCAGCCCGTTCCGATGACCCAGAGGCCCAGGTCGTTGCCGACATCGTGCGGCTGGAAGGAGACGCGGCTTTTCTCATCGGCCGCGGACGCGCGCTGGGCCGGACCTTCGGAGAAGGAGAGGTTCATGCCGAGGCGGACCTCCGCGTCCTTGGGGGCCTTGGCGAGGGCCTCGCGCAGGTCCGCGATGACGGCCCGGACGTCCGCCTCCCGCGCGGCAGCGTCGCAGACGCGCAGGGAGAACTCCCTGCGCGAGGCGATGGTCTGGGCCTGGGGCCCCCCTCCGGCGCGCTCCAATGCCTGCTTGAGGGAAGATGGCCCGTCGGTCCGCCCGGGGGACTTGACGAGCTTCGGCTTGGGCACGAAGACCATGTCCACGCCCAGGGCTGCGTCCCGGTCCAGCGGGAGCCGAAGCAGGTTGCGCGAGAGGATCTCGAGCGGGCCGGAGGAGCCCTCCGCGAGAGGAGGGCTCTCCGAGGGCTCCTCGGGCTTCTCCTCCCCCTCCTTCGAGCGCCCTCCGTAGGACACGGAGAGGGCGAGGCCGCCGCCCCGGCCCTCCGGCGTGAGATGGAAGACTCCGGCAAGGGACTCTCGCGTTTTATCGAAGCGCTTGTCCAGGAGGTAGGCCCGCGCGAGCCGGTAGCGCGCGACCGAGTCCTTCTCCTTTAGGCGGACCGCCTTGCGGAACATATCGGCCGCGTCCTTCATGCGTCCCATGCGCTCATAGATGGATCCGAGCTCGAGGAGGGCTTCCTGGTAGGATTGGTAGCGCGAGACAGCGGCCTTCAAGGCCTCGACCGCCTCTTCGTCGCGGCCGAGCTTCCGGTAGAGCGAGCCGACCTGGAACCGGTAGAGGGGATGGTCCGGGTCGTAGGCCGCCGCTTTCCTGAAATGGTCCAGGGCCTCGACGTATTTGCCGTCCCCGTCCTCCAGGGACCCCAGGTTCATCTGGATGTCCGCCCGGCGGGGGTCGTTCTTCTCGGCGAGCTTGAACTCTCCGTAGGCCTTGGCCGTGTTCCCGCGCCAGGCGTACACGATGCCCAGCAGCAGGTGAGCTTGCGCGTTGTCGGGCTCGATCTTGATGCTTTCGTTGAACTCGGCTTCGGCCAGGTCCACCCGGCCGGACCAATAGTAGGCCACTCCCAGCATGCGATGGCTGAGGGCGTCACCCGGGTTGCGGACCACGGCCTTCGAGAATTCGCGCACCGCGTCGTCGTAGCGCTTCCCCTCCATGTCCCGGGAGCCCTGCATCAAGTCGCGCGCCGCCTGCGCCTGCATCAGCATGTCCCAATAGGTCGTCTGGCCCTCCTGGGTCTTCTCGGCCCGGCACGGCGAGGGGGCGCAGAGCGCGGCGAGCAGGAGGAGGCAGGCGGCCGAAAGGCGCAGGTGCCGCGCCGCGGCCGCCAGCGCGCGGCCGCGGTGGCTGATGCGGTTCTTCTCATCGGGCGCGAGCTCGGCCAGGGTCCGTCCGCGCTCCGGGATGAAGAAGACGGGATCGTAGCCGAACCCGTTCGTCCCGGAGGGCCGCTCCGCGATGACGCCGTCGAGGCGGCCTTCGAAGAGGAGAACGTCTTCACCGTCGGCAAAAGCGATGATGCAGCGGAAGGCGGCCTTGCGGCCTTCGGGCGGGACCCCCTCAAGCTCCCTGAGCAGCTTCGCGTTGTTCGCCGCGTAATCGCAGCCGGGCCCCGCGTAGCGGGCGGAAAGCACCCCCGGAGCGCCGCCAAGGCGCTCGACTTCGAGCCCCGAGTCGTCGGCGAGCGCCCGCAAGCCTGTGGCGCGCGCGGCGGCGAGAGCCTTCTTGCGCGCGTTCTCCTCCAAAGTCAGGCCGTCTTCCGCCACCTCGGGCGCCTGAGGGAACTCCGCGAGGGAGCGGAGGTCTAAGTCCAGGCCCGCGCCTTTGAGCATCGCGGATATCTCGGCGGTCTTGTGGGGGTTGTGCGTCGCGAGGACGAGTTTCATCCGGTCGCCACAAGTGTACTATTGCGGCCGCGTGCCTCACAAGTCGAGCAGTTTGGATGTTCGGGACGAAAATTGTACACTTGCGGCGTACGTAATGGATATCAGGAGCCTGCTGGCCGCCCTCCTCATCGGAGCCTTCTGCGCCGGCGCCGGCTGCATGCGCGCCATGAATCCTGAGGACGTCAGCGACCCCGGCATCACGGCCCGCGTCAAAGCCGAGCTGAAAGCCCACAAGGAGATCGACGTCCAATACCTCGACGTGAGCACCAACATGGGGGTCGTCACGATCTCCGGCCTGACCGAGTCTCCCGAGACCAAGCGCAGGATCAATAAGCTCGTCCGCCGCATTCCTGGAGTCAAGCAGCTGTTGCTGAACCTGCTCATCCAGGAGTGATGTGACCCCCGCCGTCCTAGCGTTGTTGCTCTGCCCGCCCGTTGCCGCGGCGCAGCCGGTTCCCTCGATCTTCACCGCGGCGGGCTACGTTCGCGCGGTCCTCGACGCCTCGCCCGAGGTGCGCCAGGCGGCGGACCTCTTCGAGTCGGCTCGCGCGGCCTGGAAGTCGCAGGCCGCAGCTGCCTGGCTGCCGACTTTGGGGTTCACGGGCCTGACCTACCCTTACGGCCATGACTTGGCCCAGTCCTACCGCTTCCAGCGCTGGAACCTCGCTCGTCCGGACACGAGCCTCACCACGAGCCTCAACTGGAACCTCTTCAACAGCATGGCGGACTCCTACAAGGTGCGCCAGGCCGCCCTCTCTCGGGACTCAGCGGAGGCTTCCTTCTCGAATGCGCGCCAAGCGCGGGCTTTCGCCGCGGCGCAGGCGTTCTACGACCTGGGTCTGAAGGACCGGCTCCTGGAGGTGGCTGGCGAGAGCCTCAAGATCCAGAAGGACGGCTTCGACCTGACGCGGGACCTCTACCAAAACGGCATGAAGAGCCTCGCGGACCTGCTCAAAAGCGAGACGGACTGGCACTCGAGCGAGCTCAACCTCGCCCAGGCCCAGGCCAACCGCAGGCAGTCCCTCCTGCAGTTCAACCTGCTCGTGGGCCGTCCGGCCGACGCGCCCGCGGCGCTCGCCTCCGAGCTCGACCCCGGGACCACGGCCCTGCCGGGCCTGGCCCAAGACGAGGATGCAGCCTTAAGCCGCCGTCCCGAGATGGCCCTGGCGCGCCTGAGCGTGGAGGTCCGCGAGCTCGCGTCGACGCAGGCCCTGCGCGACGGGGCGCCCCAGCTTACCCTCGACGCCTCATGGAACCGCACGGACCACGGCTCCAGCATCGGCAACCTGAGCACGAACCCGAACTACCAGCTGGCCCTCGGCTTGGCCCTGCCTTCCGGGTTCAACGCCGCCTCCCAGTGGTTCAACGCGTCCGCGGCCCGATCCCAGGCCGCGGCGGCCCGGCAAAGCCTGGCCGCGACCGCCCGCCAGGTCCGCAGCGAGGTCCACGCCGCCTACATCGCCCTCGAGTCCGCGCTGACGGCCTACCGCATCGCGGCCGTCACGGAGGGCATCGCCCAGCGCAACCTTGAGCTCGTCAACGAGCAGTACAAGCAGGGCTCTGCCGACGTCATCCGGCTGGCCCAGGCCCAGCTCGACTACCTCACCTCCCGCACACGGCGCGCCCAGGCGCTCTTCTGCGCCCTGGTGAGCCGCTTCCAGTACCGCCTTGCGATCGGAGAACCCCTATGGAGATGAGCAGGATCTTCACCTGGCGCCGCGTCATCGTCGTCGCCCTGCTCGCCTTAGCCGCAGGAGGCGGCTATTGGATATACAAGCGCCGCGCCAAGAGCCCGCCCAAACCCGAACCGGCCGCTGATACGGTCAAGGTCTCCCGCGGCGACCTGTCGGTGCACTTCACGGACTCGGGCGAGCTCGCCCCGAAGAACTACGTGGACGTCGCCTCCAAGGTGAGCGGCCGCGTGACCGAGCTCCTGGTCGAGGAGGGCCGCCGGGTCGCCAAGGGCGATAAGCTCGCCATCATCCAGCCCGGGAAGACCGAGGCCGAGCGCTACGTGCCCTTCACCCTGCTCTCGCCCATGTCCGGCACCGTGATGCGCTACCAGAAGCAGGGCAGCTACCAGGAGGAGAGCCGCATCGCGCGCCTGGGCGACTACGTGACCGGCCTCATGGACTCCGTCACCCCGACCTACCTCATGACCATCGGGGACCTCTCCAGCCTGCTGGTCAAGATGAAGATCAGCGAGATGGACGTGCTCAAGCTCAAGGAAGGGATGTCCGTGGCCGTCACCGTGGACGCCATGCCCGGCGCGAGCTTCCCCTCGCGCGTCACCTTGGTCTCGCCCCAGGCGGACAAGGACAGCAACAACCTCAAGACCTTCAAGGTCGAGGTCACCTTGGGGAACCGGGACCCGCGCCTGAAGCCCGGCATGACCGCGCGGGTGGACGGCCTGCTCGACACCCGCAAGAACGTCCTTAAAATCCCGCTCTCCGGCGTGTTCGAGGAAGAGGGCGCGGAGTACGCCTACATCAAGGGCAAGGACAAGGACGCCAAGCCCGCCCGCGTGAAGCTCAAGCTCGGTCTGCGCAGCGAGACCGACGTCGAGGTCAAAGGCGGCCTGCGGGTGGGCGACGAGCTGCTCACCGAGAAGCCCGCGGCCGAGGTCAAGAAGCCGTGATCGAGTGCCGGGACGTCGTGCGGGTCTACGGGCAGGAGAAGAAGGGCTTCCGGGCCCTGCAGGGGGTCAGCTTCATGGTGGCGGCCGGAGAGTTCTCCGCGATCATGGGCCCCTCCGGCTGCGGCAAGTCCACCCTGCTCAACATCCTCGGACTCCTGGACCGGCCGACGACGGGGCAGTTCCTCCTCAAGGGGACGGACGCTTCGCGCATGGGCGACGGCGAGCGCACCCTGCTGCGCCGTCAGACCATCGGCTTCGTGTTCCAGGCGTTCAACCTCCTGCCGCGCCTGAGCGCGCTGGAGAACGTCTGCCTGCCCATGACCTACGCCGGAGCCAGGCGGGCGGAGCGGGAGGCCCGGGCCCGGGAGCTCCTGGAGAAGGTGGGGCTCAAGGACAAGGCCCTCCGTCCGCCGGTAGAGCTCTCGGGAGGCGAGCGGCAGAGGGTGGGCATCGCCCGGGCCCTGGCCAACCGCCCCGCTCTGCTCCTGGCGGATGAGCCCACCGGCAACCTCGACTCCAAATCCAGCGCGGACATCCTGGCCATGCTCCAGGAGCTGCACAAAGAAGGCCTGACCATCATCCTCGTCACCCACGACCCGAACATCGCCAAGGCCGCGGACCGTGTTCTGCGGCTGAAGGACGGCAGGCTGGAGTGAAGGTCTTCGAGGCCCTGCGCACCGGCTTTCGGGAGATCCGCGCCCACAAGTCGCGCTCGGCCCTCAGCTTCTCCGCGGTGGCCATCGGCGTGGCGTCCATGCTCTACACCTTCGCCCAGACCCACGGCATGAACCGGGAGATCGGCAGGGCCATCGGCCTCATCGGCCCGGGCCGGCTCAGCGTCGAGGCGAAGAAGGACTACGTGTCGAAAGGCCTCTCGCCGGGGCTTACGGCCGACGACGCGCTGGAAATCCGCCTGTCCATGCCCGAGCTCTACATGGTCTATCCCAGCGCCAGGCATTGGATCGAGGAGCTGCTGGTCGCCGGGCGCAAGTTCGACAGCGTCCTCGTCATGGGGACCACGCCGGACTGGGCCAAGCGTGATTGGGTGTACACCCAGCGGGGGCGCTGGCTCAGCGACCTGGACCTCCGGCAGGCGAGCCGCGTCTGCGTGGTCATCGAGCCGGGAGGCTGGGTCAAGAAGCCTTTCTGGGCGAGCTGGATGTGGGAGGGCCCCTTCGAGGGCTTCCTCAAGCGCCACGACATGCTGGGCAAGGACCTCATCCTGGGGGGCCACAGCTTCAGGGTGGTGGGCGCCTTGCGCGACCCTCCCGCGGACAAGGACCCCCGGTGGGGCCGCTATTCGGAAGGGAACGTTTCCATCCTCATGCCGGTCACGGCGATGCACTCGCTGATGTTCCAGTACGGGCAGAAGCATCCCCGCTCAGTGGACTCGATCCAGGTGGACACCGGAAACGAGAAGACCCTGCCAGCTGCCAAGCGCATGATCGCCTCCATCCTCAAGCGCCGGCACAAAGGCGAGGATGATTTCGAGATCAAGGACAGCCGCGAGGAGATCGAGGGCCAGCTCAAGGAGACGGCCAAATACACCCTGGCCGCGACCCTCCTGGGCGCGGTGGCCATCCTCGCGGGCGGCATCGGCATCCTCAACGTGACCTTGGCGGCCCTCTTTGCGCGCGTCAAGGAGATCGGCATACGCCGCGCCGTGGGCGCGACGCGCCTGGACATCCTCTCCCAGTTCGTGGCCGAGGCAATGCTCCTGGGGCTTTGCGGCGGGGTGGCGGGCTCGGCCCTGGGGGCCGGCGGCATCGCGTATCTGGCCCGGCACACGGACAGGGACCTGGCGTCCTTGACCTGGTACCATTTCGCGGCCGCCCTCGCCCTGGCCGGCGCCACGGGCTTCTTCTTCTCGCTCTACCCGGCCTGGAAGGCCGCGGCCTTGGATCCCGTCGAGGCGCTCCGCGATGAGTGAAGCGGACCATGCGCGTCGCTGAGGCCCTGCGCACCGCCGGCCTGGAGCTCGCCTCGCACAAGGTGCGCTCCGTTCTCTCCTGCTTCTCCATCTCCATCGGCGTCGCGGCCATGGTCTTCACTTTCTCCCAGATCGAGGGCCTCCACAAGCGCTTCCAGGACGCCATCACGCTCACCGGCCCGGGGCGGCTGTTCGTGAGCGCGAAATGGGGAGGCTACGTGTCCCGGGGGCTCTCCAAGGGCCTGACCTGGCAGGACGCCGAGCATATCCGCAGCGCCATGCCCGAGCTCTACATGGTCTCCCCGGTTGTCAGCCGCGGCCGCGTCCGGCTGGAGGCCGGCGACATCAAGAACGACGACATACAGGCCGTGGGGATCACCCCTGAGTGGCGCCTTCGGGACTGGGTCTACAAAGTGCGGGGCCGGTTCCTCAACGAGGGCGACGTCCGCGCCTCGGCCCGCGTCTGCGTCGTGCTCCAGCCCGGCGGCTGGATCAAGAAGCCCTTCTGGGCCAGGTTCTTTCCGGAGACGTCCATGCAGAAGATCCTCAAGCACCGGGACCTGCTGGGCCGCAGGATCCGGCTTGGGGACCACCTTTTCACGGTCGTGGGGATCCTGGTCGCGCCTCCCAGGGACAAGGACCCAAGATGGTTCAACATCGGTTTCGGCAGGTCCGGCGGCGGGACGATCTTCGTTCCCATCACCGCGTTCCGCCAATGCCTCGGCAGCGGCGGCAACCCGGACAGGGTGAACCAGATCAACGTGGACGCGGGAGAAGAATCGAAGGCCGGGCTCTACAAGCGGCGCATCGAGGCCCTCCTGAAGATCCGCCACCGCGGGGAGCCGGACTTCGAGATCCGGGACTTCCGGGAATTCTACGAGGGCGCCACGCGCCGTATCCGGGAGTGGGCCCTGGCCATCGCGGTCATCGGCATCGTGGCGATCCTCGCCGGCGGCATCGGCATCATGAACGTGACCTTGGCCACCATCTTCTCGCGGGTCCGGGAGATCGGCATCCGCCGGGCCCTGGGCGCCACGCGCCGGGACATCGTCGCGCAATTCCTCGTGGAAGCCACCCTGCTCGGCCTCCTCGGTGGAGGGGCCGGGGCGGGCCTCGGCATCGCGGCCGTGACCTACCTCGCCCCCAGGGCGGATAGGATGGAGCAGATCTCCGCGGCGCACGTCGCCGCGGCCATGGCCCTGGCCGCGGCCACGGCGTTCCTGTTCGCGCTCTACCCCGCCTACCAGGCGGCGAAGCTGGACCCGATAGAATCCCTGCACTATGAGTAGCTTTGGCGCAAGGCCCTAGCAATAAGCCCGCGGTCCGTATAGAATATCCCCATGGATCCACTGCACATCGTACTCATCATCCTGGGGCTGTCCCTGCCGATCATCATCTTCGTGTGGCACGAACGAGCCCAGACCAACCCGGCCTCCCGCTGGCCCGTGCTGGCCAAGATGCTGGATTTCGCGTACTCCGATAATCCTCCGCGCTTGGTCGGGCGGTGGAAGGAGCGGCAGGTGACCCTCCAGGCCGGGGAATCCGGCGCCGTGATGTATTCCATTCTGAAGGAGGGAGGATCGTTCCGGGTCGAGATTGGGCCCAAGGAGGCCATGGAGAAGGCTTCCGGGATGATCGTTCCGGACAAGGTCGAGATACCGAATTCGGACTTGGACGCGAAGTTCCTGGTGCGGGCCACGCCTGCCGCGGCCGGAGAAGCCGTGGACCTCAATGTGCTTATGGAATTGACCCGGTTCCCAGGGGGCTGGGCCCTCGTGGTCCCCGGCCGCGCGGAGCTGCGCCTGCCCTTTGCGCCGAACCAGGCTTCCCAGGTGCGCGACGCGGCGGACATCATCGTCTCCCTCGCGGACTCTCTGGAAGGGATCTAGAAGCGGCGTTCTTCCCTGAAGGCGGAAGGCCCGGCTCCTTTGAGGAGCCGGGCCTTCCCGTGCTTCTGCGTCTGAGATTACTTCGACTTCGGGGTCTGCTTGTTCTTCTCAGCCGGAACGATGAACAGCTGGTGCCGCATGGCGACCTTCAGCTTGTTGTTGATCACCTTGTAGCTCGACACGTTCTGCGTCTTCGCGTCCTTCACCGTGCTGATGGCGTAGCGCTTCATCTTGGCGTCGTAGGCCAGGATCTTGTCGCCGGCCTTCAGCTGCTCGACCGGAAGCTCACGCCCGTCGGCCATCGCGATCATCATCCCCTTCAGGAGGCCCTTGTCCTTCATGGCGTTGGCGGCCTTCTCATTGTGGACGAGGAAGTTCTCCGCGAAGAAGTCGTTGGGATACTCGGTGAACAGGTCATAGACCACAACGTCTTGCTGGAACTCCTGGATGGAGGTCACGGTGACGAGCTCGCCGTTCGCGTTCATGAGCTGGTCCCCGACTTTGAGCTGGTCCGACATCTTCCAAGCGCCGTTGACGTAGAGCGGATGGCCCGGGGTGACCTTGAGGGTCTCGTTGACGTAGTAATAGTTGCTGGACTGGGACATCGGCGCCGAGACGACCTTGGACCCGACGTACTTGCCGGTCGAGGTGTCATAGGACATGACCATATCGCCGACCTGCACGTCCTCGATGTTCTTGTAGGACCCGTCTCCCATGAGGATCTTGGTCCCCGCCAGGAAGCAACTGTAGATGGCCGTCGCGCTCGCAGAGCAGGAGCCGCCCTCGCCGGCGGCGCTCAGCGAGAAGGTGCGGCTGTACGCCGAGCTGCCTCTGCTGTCGATCGAGCCCGAAGGCGAGGTGATAGTCACCGGGCTTCCCGGGAGGTCACCGGAGATCGTGCCGCTGGTGAAATTGCCGGTGATGTTCCAATGGAGGTGAGCCACCCCACCGCTGTCGCGCGTGTTGCAGTCTGAGTTGGCCGACGTGCAGTAGAAGGAACAAGACGGCGGCAACACCTTCTCCACGGTCACTTTCAACGTCTTTTTCGTCGATTGGGACTGCACGACATGAGCGCAGAGGAACGCCGCTGCGGCGATCACGCCGATCAGCCCAAGGAACCTTACTCGTTTCATTATTCTCTCTCTCCTGCCCCTTAGGGTCCGCCCCACCAGTTGGTCCGGTGCGGCTTTTGGCTGCTACTCTATATATGCGCGAACGCGGAAAAAGTTACAGGGGCAGGGGCGGGCGCAATATTTTCGACACGGCTATGAGGTAAATTTAATAGCGTTGGGTTTCCCGACAATACCGGCATGAGAAATCTGCCCGCTTGCGCTTCCCTCTGCCTTCTCGGCTTCCTTCTTGGGATGCCGGCCGCGGCCCAGCTGCCTGAGACCGAGCTCGCCTCCCGCCTGAGCGCGGACGCCGCCGAGTTCCTCAGCCGCATGGTCGGCCCCGGGCGCTCAAAAGTCTTCGTGGTAGTGGAGGGCCGGCCGGTCCAGGGCGGGGCGTTCGAGACGACCAAGATCCTCGTATCCGTGGTCTTGGACGCGCGCCTCCCCGACGCGAAGGTCCAAGAAGTGCGCCGCTTGACGCCGGATTTCCTGAGGATGGACCCCGAACGCGGCGACGACCTTGCGATCCTGCGCGCCCCCCTGGTCCCGCTGTGGAAGGCGGCCTTCCTGGACCAAGACGGCGCGCGCAGCGCGCTCAGGATCGGGGCCGCGGTCATGACCGGCCTGCTCTTCTGCCTCACCCTCTACCTGACGGGCATCGGGGCCATGCGCGCACTCGCCCGCGAGGCCCAAGCCTTGCGCTATGCGGGCGCCGCGGCGCCCGGCGCATTCCCGCGAGCCGCGGAGGAGCCGCTCCTGCTCAGCGGCGAGATCCCGGGCCTGGCCGAGGAAGCCCCCTCCGGGGCAGGGCCGCCCGCTCTCGGCCGCCGGTTCGAGTTTCTGTCCGGGAAGGAGCCGGCCGAACTGGCCCCTGCGCTCGAAGCGGAGCCCGCCGGCGAACTGGCCCTGCTGTTCGCCCATCTTGCCGGCTCCCGGTCGGAGCTGGCGGCTCGGCTCTTTTCGGCCCTGCCGGTCCCGAAACAGACCTCCGTTTCCGAGATCCTCGTCAAGCTCAAGGCGGCGGACCCCGAGCGCCTGGCGGCGCTGGAGGTCCGGCTCAAAGCGGCGGTCGAGCAGAGCGTGCAGGGAAGCGAGACCCTCGGCCGGATCCTGAGCCGCCTGCCGCCTGCGCAGCGCGAGGTCCTGCTCGGCGAACTCTTGTCCCGGGATCGGGAGGGCGCCGAGGCCGCGGAGGCGTCCATGTTCACTTTCGAGGGGCTCGCCGGCCTCAAGCCCGAGGACCTGAGGCGGCTGATCGTGAGCGTT
The DNA here is from genome assembly GCA_016212885.1 of Elusimicrobiota bacterium. Lineage (GTDB taxonomy): Bacteria > Elusimicrobiota > Elusimicrobia > UBA1565 > UBA1565 > UBA9639. The sequence goes on from JACRDO010000045.1 coordinate 27,503, forward strand.
CCCTTCCAGGACTGGAGCGCCGCTCTCCGCTCGGCGCCGTCCGAGCTCGTCGAAAGGATCCTCGCGGAGCTGCCCCAGGGCGCGCGCGCCATGGTGCAGGAAGCCCTGCAGGCCGCCCAGCCCCGCGACAAGGTGCTCTGCGCGCGGTCCAAGATCCTGGCGCAAGCGGACGCGCTCGCCTCGGAAGGCCAGATCGTGCTCCAGCGGCCGGGCGCGGGACCTGAACTGCTCTGATGGACGATTCCGACCTGGAGCGCTCCCGCAGCCTGATGAGGCGCACCTTGGGCGCTTTGGACCGTTCTCGGCGCTCGGCCGGGGCCTCGCAAGGAGCCGCGCGCTACGGCGGGCCGAGGGCCTGGAGGCTTCTGCGCCGGACACTCGAGAGGCTCCAGAGTTCAATCGAGCGGCTCCGCGTGGCCGCCTGGCCGCCGGAGTCGGAGAGCCGGCCGGAGTGGGAGCGCCGCAGGCGCGAGCTCGAGGCGCGGGCCCTGAGGACCGAATCGGCCCAGCGGGAGCTGGAATCCAGGCAGAAGAGGCTCGACGAGGAGTACGACCGAGTATTCTCCGAGCTGGAGAGCATCCAGGAAGGCTGGATGCTGCTTCAGGCCGATCTCCCCCACGCGGACGTGGACCCCGACGCGGTTTCCGCCCTGCAGGAGCGGCTGGCCAAGGTGGAGCAATTGTGGGGAGAGCTCCTGCATGAGGAATCCCATCTCGCCCGCGAGCGCGGCTTGGTGGACCGAATCTGGCGCTGGCTCACGGGGGTATGGATCCCCTCCGTGGACAGCGCCCTGCCCGAGGGCGCGGCCCGCCAGGGCTTCAACGCGGTCCGGCGCAGGATCGGGGATATGGACCGGCGCTGGAGATCGTCCTTGTCCGAGCTCAAGCGGGTGGTGACGGAGGAGGAGGCCGCCCGCTTTCGCGAGCGCGTCGAGGAGGCGGAAAGGCGGGCTGATGCGCTCAGCCGCGAGCTGCTTTCATCGCAGGAAGGCCGCTCGGAGTCCGGGGAGGCCGTCAAGTCCGGGATTCTGGCCGTGCGGCGCTCGCTCGCGCAGGCGCGCGCGGACCTTTCGGCCGAACGGGCCGAGAAGGACGGCCTTCGGGAGCAGATCCAGGAGCTGAGCGAGAGGATTCAGAATCACGAGCGGTTCATCGAGGCGGCCCGGCGCAAAGCGCTGGATGCGGAGTCGCGCATGCGCGCGGTCGAGAACCGCCTCGCCCAGGCCGTTGCCAAGGAAGAGAGCCTGCGCCGTGAGAATTCCGCGCTCAGGCGGGCCTTGGAGCGCGCGCCGGAGGACGAGCTCTGCAAGCGGGCGGAAAGCGAGAACCTCTCCGAGCGCCTGAGTGCCGCGCTCGAAGCGCGAAGGCGGGCGCTCCAGGAGCGTTCCTCCGCGCGGGGAGCGGTCGACGAGGCCCGGGCCCAGCTGAAAGCCCGCTTGAGAGCTGTCCGCGAAGTCTGGCGCTCGCGGGAGGCTGAGCTCAAGGCCCGCCTGCTTGGGGCCGAGGACCTCCTGAAGTCGGCCAAGACGGAGCACGAGCGCGAAAAGGCGGCTCTGGCCGCGGCCATCCGGGAGCTTCAGATCGAGCGCGAAGAGCTGAGCCGGCGCTTGGAAGCGGCGGCCGCGCAGAGCCAGACGATGGGCCACGAAGCCCGCGTCTCGATCGAAGTCCGGCGCAGGTTCGAGGAGGAACTCCAGACCGCTCGGCAGGCCTGCGCCGCGGAGCGGGAGGCGCGCGGCCGTTCGGAGTCCCAGGCCGCGTCCATCAGCAGGGAGCTCGAAGAGGCCCGCCAGGCGCTGGAAAAGGCGAAAGAAGATCACGAGCGGTCCCTCGTGGAAGCGCGGGAGCGCGTCGCAGAGGCGAAGCGGGCCCAGGCCGCGCAGCGCGCGGAGAGCGAGGAAGCCCTGAGGCGCGCCCAGGAAGCGCACGGCGAATGCCGGCGCCTCGAGCAAGAACTTGAGGAGCTGTCCGGTCGTAAGGAGGAGATCGAGACGGCTCTGCGCGCCGAGCTCGAGGATGCCCGTCAGGCGCTGAAGACGGCGAAGGTCGAATACAAGCTTCTCCGGAAAGACGCCTCATCGCAGTACATCGAGAAGGAGGAGGCAGAGGCCGAACTTCGCAGGAAGCTCGACTCCGCGCGCGGGGCTTTCAGCCGTGTCGCGGCCCGAGTCCGGCGCCTGCGCAGGGAGGCGCAGGAGAGCTCTCAGGCCCAGGCGTCCTTGCAGGCCCAGCTTCAGGATGCGAGAGATGATCTAGAGAGAATCTCGGAAGAGAAAGAGCGCTTCCGGCTGGAGTCGGAATCGAGGAAAGCGGAGGAGGCCCGGGCCGCTGCGGCCGGGCAGTCGCCCGAATCCGCCGGAATCCCGTCCGTCGAGCCGGTCCTGGAGCCTGCTTGGGCCAAGGCGGCTTCCATATTGGGCGCGGTCCTGGCCGGCGCCTTCGGGCTTCTGCGCCGCTTGGGAGCCGCGGGCCTGCCGGAGGGGCAGAAGGCCCTGCTCAAGCTGGCTGCCGGCGAGCTCTCCAAGGCCCAGGATACCCTCAAGGTGCTGGCCGGATATTTCGAGGACTGGGCCCCATGCGCAAGCGCAAGAGTGGAGACGGTCGTGGATTCTGCTCTCTCGGCCTGGGAAGGCGCCTTCCGCCGCCGCAAGATCCGGCTCGTGCGCAAGCCCGCCCCCCTGCCGCCCGCCGACTTCCACCCCGAAGCCCTGCGCATGGCCGTCTACCAAATCCTCCGCAACGCCTACGAGGCCATGCCCAGCGGCGGGACCTTGACGGTGAAGACCTTCCAGGATGAAGCCGGACGCGCCTGCGCCGTCTTCTCGGATTCCGGGCCGGGATTCTCGGCTGAGGCTCTCGCGGTTCTCTTCGAGCCGTTCCGGACCGCCAAGCCCGGGCATCTTGGCCTGGGCCTGGCTTTCGCGCGGCGCGTGGCGGCCCGCTTCGGTGGAGAGATCTCGGCGATCAACGGCCCATCGGGCGGCGCCGTGGTGCGCTTTGCGTTCCCCCCTTCGCAAGCCCGCTAGCCCAGCTTGAGCGCCGTCATGATGAACTGGACTCCGACAGCTGCCAGGAACAGCCCCATGAGGCGCTCCATGATGTTCATGGCGGTCGGCCCGATCCTGCGCGCGCCGCTGGCCGAGGCGCGCAGGATCAGGTAGCTCAAAGCCATGACCGCGGCGATGCAGAGGAAGAACACCGCTTTGTGGGCGAGCCCTCGGGCTTGGCCGAAGAGGACGATCGAGGTCGTGAGCGCCCCCGGGCCAGAGAGCATGGGGATGGCGAGCGGGGTGATCGCGATGTCGTCCTTGGCGGTCCCCTCATGCGTCTCCTCCGCGGTCTCCTTGAGCGGCGAGCGCTTGGCGCGGAGCATGTCCAAAGCCGACAGGAGCAGGATGAGGCCCCCGCGACCTGGAAGGCGGGAAGGGTGATGCCGAGGACGCGAAAGAGGGCGGGGCCCAAGGCCGCGAATGCCGACATCATGATCCCGGAGCTCAGGCACGCGGTGCGCGCCATGCGCTGGCGGGCCTCGACGGAGTCGCGCGGAGTCATGGCCAAGAAGGCCGGGATCGCGGCGAAGGGGTCCACGATCGCGAAGAAGGAGCCGAAAGTCAGGAGCGCGTACTCGAGCACGGGAAGATTCTAGCTATTTTAATGTAATATCGGATATGTGAACCTCCTGACCCGGATCTTCCTGGTCCTCCTGGCCGCGGCCCTGCTCCCTCTGGCCGCGGCCGGGGTCTGGTTCCTGCGCTCGAGCGTGCAGGTGGAGGCCAACGCCCGGCGCCTGCACGAGCAGATCGCGGCCCTGTCCGCGGACACGCTCGAGAAAGCGGCCCAGGACGCCAACCGGGCATTCGGCTTCGTTATGGACATCGAAAGGAACCGACCGAGCGATAACGCGAGGAAGTGCCGCCTCCAAGGCCTTGAATGCGGCCGCCGCAGCGAGGCCGGGGACTTCCGCATACTCCAGCAGGCCGCGGCGACCCATCCCGAGTTCATGCTCCTGGCCCTCCTCGATGCGTCCGGCCGCGAGACCGTCAAGCTCGCGGACCGGGCCCTCTTCCCGGAGCCGGAGCGCTTGGACCGCTCGAAGGACCCCCTTGTGATGCGCGCCCGCTCCACCGGGCGCCTGTCCATGGACCCACCCGAGGTCCGCTCCGGCGCGGCCCTGCTGAGGCTCGCCTATCCGCTCCAAGGAGGCGCCTGCCTTTACGCCGCCTACAGCCTCCAGCCTCTTTGGAAACGGCTCCAAGGCCTGAAGATCGGCGGCTCGGGCCGGGTCGTGGTGCTGGCCGAAGACGGCGCGCCCCTCGCCGGGATCGCGGGAGATTTCCTCCCGCGGGACTGGAGGCTCCCCGCGGCCGCGTCCGGCCAGGTGGGCTGGCTCGACTCGATCCGGGTCAGCGGCGCCGCCTATGTCGGGGCCTGGGCCGCGGCGCCTTCCTTCGGCTGGCGTGCCCTGACCCTCCAGCCGCGCTCCGCGGCCTTGGCCCTCAGCGGAGGCTTCAAGCTGAGGGCCGCTCTGTTCCTGCTGGCCTTGACCCTGCTCGTGGTCCTGATGGCCTATTGGCTGGCGGGGCAGCTGACGCGCCCCCTAAACTCTATGGTCGACGCGGCCCGCCGCGTGAGCGCGAACGATTTCGCCAAGCCGGTCCCGCGCCTGGGCTGGGGCGAGCTGGAGGAGCTCGGGAGCTCCTTCAACGAGATGATGAAGACCCTGAAGGCCTACCAGGACCTGCAGGTCGAGCGCCGGCTCGATGAGAAGGCCAAGGTCGACGCGCTTATCCACGCCATCCCGGATGGGATCGCCCTGGCGGGCTTCGACGGGAGCATCGCGTTCATCAATGACTCCGCCCGCGCGATCCTGGGCATCTCCGGCGCGGCGCCCTCGGCGAAGGCCGTCAAGGAGGTCTTCCGGGTCCCCGAGCTCGCGGAAGCGGTGGCCTCGCTGATGAGCCGCAGGAAGCGCTCGGCCGGCGCGGAGTTCGAGCTCCGCCCCCCCGGAGCCAGGCCCCGGTTCTTCCTCTGCCAGGCCGTCACCGTGATGCGGGAGCGCCGGGAGATCGGAATTCTCATCCTGCTGCGCGACGTCACCGGGGAGAGGGAGCTGGCCCGGATGAAGGAGGATTTCTTCCACTCCATCGTCCACGACCTGCGCGGGCCCATCGGCACGATCGACGGCTTCGTCCACCTCATCAAGAGGCAGGGCGGGCTCGGGGAGAAGGCGCAGACCTTCCTGGACCACGTCAAGACCTCGTCGAACAAGCTGAGGGACCTGGTCGCGGACATCCTGGCCGCGGCGAAGATCGAATCCGGCCAGCTCCAGCTCAAGCGCCAGCCGGTCTCGCCCGAGAAGCTGCTCTCCGGCGTGCGGGTCATCTACGGCCTCCAGGCCCGGCACGCGGGCATCGAACTGCGCATCGAGCCCGGGCCCGAGCCGCCTGAGCCGCTCTCCTGCGACCGGGAGCTGGTCGAGCGGGTGCTGATGAACCTGGTCGGCAACGCCATGAAGTTCACTCCAAGCAAGGGCGCGCTCACGGTGCGCTGCGCCTGCATCGGAGCGGAGGAGGAGTTCTCGGTCGCGGACACGGGTCCCGGCATCCCGGAGGACAAGCTGGAAGCCGTCTTCGAGAAGTTCCGCCAGCTGGACCACGGCCCGGCGCCGCGCTCCGGCTACGGCCTGGGGCTCGCGATCTGCAGGCAGGTCGTGGCGCTCCACGGCGGGCGCATCTGGGCCGAGTCCAAGCCGGGGCAGGGGAGCCGCTTCGTTTTCCGGCTCCCTTTTAAAGCCGCTTGATGGACGAGCGCGCGGCCTACGAGATCCTCGGGCTTGAGCCTGGGGCCTCCCCGCTGGACGTCAAGCAGGCCTACCGCCGGGCCGCGCTCGCCACGCATCCTGACCGCGCTCCCACCAAGGCGTCGAGGCGCCAGTACATGAAGCAGTTCCTGAGGGTCCGCGACGCTTACGAGTTCCTGAGGGTCAACGGGTTCCCGGACCTGCCCGCCTCGCCGGAGTCGGACCCGGCCGCCAAGCTCCCACCGCTCTACCAGGCGCCGGATTGGCTCGTGGCCCAGTGGGAGAAGGAGGCGCGCTCAGGCTGGGATTGGCCGGAGCTGGACGAACATGACGTCTCGGTGCTCTGGCGCCTGGCGGTCGTGGTGGGTTTTGCGTGCCTGTTCTTCCTGGGGGCCTGGAGCCTGATGAAGAAAGGCGTGCCGCGGAAGGTCACGATCTTCGGGGTGAGCATCTCGCCCGGCTGAGAAGGCGCGCGCTCAGCGCAGGCGGAAATCGTCGGATGCGCCCTGCAGTTGGGGGGTCTGCATCCGGTTCGAGCGCCGGGCCTCGTCCTGGACCCGCGGCTGGAGGTACTCGTGGAGGCCTTTGAGCGTGACCTCCCCGCCGGGCCCGGCGGCCTCGCCGTTGAGCCCTTTGAGCAGGTAGTAGGTGAACAGCCCATGCCCCTGTTCATCGTCCGTTCCGGATATCTCGTTGGCGAGCGAGGCCGAAAGCGCGGCGACCTTGGGAGGCGCTTCGGCCGGCGCAGCGGCCAGGACCTGTCCTCCGGTCGTTTTCGGCGAGCCTGACGCCGCCTGACATTCCATCCCTTGAGGTTTCCGGATAATCGGCTATCTTATATCCAGAGGGGCCGCAGATGGAGCGGATACTGATTATCGAAGACGACGCCGAACTCTTGAGCGTGCTGACGCTCATGCTGTCCAACGCCGGCTACGAGGTCCATGCGTCTATGGACGGCCAAGAAGGCTATGAGAAGATCCGTTCGCTGCGTCCGGACATCGTGCTGCTGGATCTCATGCTGCCGATACTGCCTGGCATGGAGGTGCTTGCGAAGGCCTCCTCCGATCCGGAGCTCAACAGCGTCCCTATCATCGTGATGACGGCCTATGGCGATTCGGACGGAGTCCTGGAGCGCATGGTCCTTCAGTACGGCGCCCGGGAGTACATCGAAAAGCCGTTCCGGTCGCAGGAGATCCTTGCTCTGATCCGAAGAACCCTGAGCCTCGCCGCTCCAGCCGACGCCCCCGCCCTCGCCTACTTCTCCGTCATGACGAACACGCCGTCCCAGGCGTCGGGGGGCGGCTCTTCCTGATACCTGCGGCAGCGGTCGAACTCGATGCTGTTGATCTCAGCCATAGGGCGCAAACGGCTGTGAAGATTATATAATCTCTGCAGGCTATGGAAATCCCGGTCCTCCGCAAACCCGAAGGCTCAAAGAGATACTCCCTGTGGACTTACCTCATCCTCGCGATCTGCTTCGGCGCGGCCGCTGCCTGGCTGCTCTCCAGGCCGGGCGAGCAGGAGACGATCCAGATGGCGGCTGGAGGCTCCAGCCAGCCGGCCGCCGGGCCCGGCTCCGGCCAGATGAAGGCTCCGTCGGCCGGAACATCCGCCGGTGTCTCTGATCCAGCGGCTCCGGCAGAGCAGGAAACAGCGGCCCAAATCCCGGCCGGCGACGGTGCGCCGCAAGCGGAGGCGGTTTTGCCGAAACCCGGGGTCTCGGCGATCACCGCGTCCGCGCGCGCCGGGGCTGAGGGCGCGGCAGGCTCGGACCCCGGCGCTTCTCTGGCTGCTCCGGCTTCAGGCAAGGCGTTGGCCGGGGGCGCGGCCGGCGCGGGTCCGGCTCGGGCCGGAGCCGCGGATGGGGCCGCGCCGAAAGTCCCCCTGAAATGGGACCCGGCCGGTTCGGTGGACCCGAAATTGGCCCTCAGCGGTCATTCGTCGGGTGCGTCAGGTCAATCCGCGCAAGGCCAGAAGGTGCGCTCCTCTGGGACCGTCACGAGATCCAAGAAGAACGCCGGCTACGATTACGACTCCTTGATAAAGTCCGTGGCCGCTCTCGAGACTCAGGCGGCCAAGCTGACCCAGGCGCAGATCCGCCAGATCCAGCAGGCCATCGCCGCGGAGGAAGGCCGCTACGAGAAGGCCGCCTCCAATGCGCCCCCCTACCAGCCGCCTCCGCCGCAGGCCCCGCCCCTCAAGCGCGGCAAGGTCTGGCCCGTTGGAGGGAAGAGCCGGGTGTCCCAGGAGTTCGGGCCGACCAACTGGGAGGTCTACGGGGGCCGCACCTACAACGGGCGCTACTATCCCCATTTCCACTCAGGCATCGACATCGCGGCCCCGAAGGGGACCCCGATCCTGGCCAACGACGCGGGCAAGGTCATCTACGCGGGAGGGAACCAGAGGTCCGGAGTCGGCGTGATCGTCCAGCATCCGGACGGCACCAGCACGACCTACCACCACATGGGCCTGGGAGCCGCCGGCCCCACGGTGCGGCCGGGCCAGTATGTGGGCTCGGGCCAGGTCCTGGGCTACATCGGCATGACCGGCATGACCACGGGCCCGCACCTGCATTTCGTGCTCCAGAGCGGGGGAAACGTCAGGAACCCCCGCGAGGTCCTGCCGAAGAAGTAAGCCGCTTACGCCTCCGGCAGTCCGCGCCGCTGCGCAATGGCGCCGTCAACGGCCGCATCGCCGAAGGCGCGCCGTGTAAACATTCGTCAAACCTATGCGTGCTCGTCGAGGGAGTTGCTTCCAGAACCCCGGAACACGCCATTGCCCCGACGGGGGATATGGGATTGCCGAATGTTTACGTAAATTGTACTGAAAATCGCAGCAGTATTTTTTCAAAAACTTAGGAAAACTTCGGCAGCGTTCCGTTTTAGTGGTGCTGAAGCAGTGCCGTTTTGGTCTTTGGGATTGGTGAACTTCATCGGATGCCGGGTTCAAAGCGCCGCCTTGGATGGCGGCCCGCAGTTCCCTGCCATGACCGAATCCATTCATAGCGCCTTTGGAAGAAACCCGCCGGCCTGCTGAAAAGAAGTCGATAAAAGCAGAAGGGAGCGCAGCTTGCGCTCCCTTCCCCCGTGGAACGGAATGACGCTCAGCGCTTTCTTCCCCCGCGCTTCTGTCCTTGGGAAGCGCCTTGTCCCTTCCCACCGCCATGCCCGCCGCCGAAGCCGATGCCGCCGCCTTGGCCGCGGCCGCCGCCTTGGCCCATGCCGGACCCTCCGCCGGAGCCGCCGCCCATGCCCGGATGCCTGCCCGGTCCCGGGCCGCCTTCCTGCCCGCCCATTTCCGGCCTATGGCCGCCCATGCCGGGCCGCGGGCCGTCGCCTGGGCGCCGCTGCATCCACTCGCCGCGGTTCTCGCGCCGCTCTCCCTGGCGCTCGAGGCGCTCTCCCCGGTTCTCGCGGTGCTCGCCCTGGCGCTCGAGGCGCTCGCCGCGGTTCTCCCGCCGCTCGCCTTGGTCGATCAGATGCTCGCCGGCTTTCTTATGGCCCGATTCGATGAGGTCTTCCCCCTTCTCCTGCGTACGTTCGCCTTGGTTCTGCATCCGCTCGCCGCGTTCCTCGCGCCGCTCGCCTTGGCGTTCCATCCTTTCGCCGCGGTCCTCGCGCTGCTCGCCCTGGCGCTCCATCTTCTCGCCGGGCCTCGGCCGACGGAAGGGCCGCCGGGGGCCTTCGCCCTGGGGCTGCGCGCCTTCGCCCTTATCGCCGACCGCCGCCTCCTCTTTCTTCTCCTTGCCGGGGTTCCCATGCCGCCTGACCTTGCGCCCCCTCAGATCTCCGGTTCCTTGGCCTCCCCCCTCCCCTTGGCCCAGGCCTGGATTGTCCTGCTGACCGGTGGCTGCGCTTTTATTGGAAGGCGAAGCCTCGTCCTTCTGGCTGTTCTGCGACTGCGCGTAGGCCGCGGCGCAAAGGCCGACAGCCAGCGCGGACAGCAATATCGTGCACCTCTTCTTCATGTGTCCCCCCTGCGGCTTGCAGACAGTGTATGCCATCGGCGGAGGGCTTGTCAAACCACGCCAACAGCCAGCCTTGACACTCGTTGCCGCGGGTGTTATCCTACCATTTCGCTGTCTTCGGCGAATCCATGAACACGATCTTCCGCTTCCTGCGGCCGGCCATGGCCGCCGCCGCGCTCCTGCTCTCCGGGCGCCCCTGCCTCGGCCAGACGCCCATCTCGGACATCCACGTCCAGCTGTCGTCGGCCGCTGTCACGGGCCTGGAGTGCCGGGGCCGCAAGTTCCGCATGGAGCTCACCAAGTCCGTGGGCCAGAGCTACCGGCAGTTGTCCCAAGGGATGTTCTCGAAGGAGCTGGACCCCAGACCCATCGTCATGGGCCTCTTCGGGATGGTTCTGATGGCGCCCATCATCGTGCTCGCGGTGCCCGCGGACCTGGCCGCGGGCCCCTTCCGCAGGGAGTGCTCCTTCGACTTCCAGGCCCAGGGAGCGCTGATGTCGTGGGCCGGCCAGCAGGCCGCCGGGGCCGACGTCGCCGTCGAGGGCCGCAACCTCCTCTCTCCCGGAACAGAGGGGGCGGCGGCTCCAGTCTTCTACGTCTCCCCTTCCACCGCAGCTTCGGACGAGCAGGGCCGGTTCTCCGTGTCCATCGTGGGGAGGGTCGGCCGGAGCCGGGATTTCGAGGTCTACTGGAAAGTCAAAGGCCTCTCCTCGGGCGCGATGCTCCTCCACAAGGGCATGGGCGGGTCCTTCACGCTCTCCGAGCCCGAGCCGGAGTTCGGCAGCAGCCTCCAGACCATGGAGCCGGTGGAGATAAGGGCGGAGAGGAAGCGCTAGGGCGGACAGCTTGACCGGCATCATCGTCGGCGCGGTCATCATCTCCTTCGCCCCGATACTGGTCAAGGCCCTCTCCATCGGCCCGACCGCGAGCGCGTTCTACCGCTGCGCCCTTGGGGCGGCTGTCCTGCTCTGCGCCGCCAGGGCGAAAGGCGCTCCTGGGCCCGGCGCGGGCGGCAAGGCCCGGCTATGCGCCGCAGCAGCCGGCCTCGCCTTCTCAGTGGACCTCTTCTTCTGGCACCGCTCCATCCTCTGGATCGGCGCAGGCACGGGGACCCTCCTCGCCAACACGCAGGTCTTCCACGCGGCCCTCATCGGCATCCTCCTGCTGGGAGAGCGCCTCACCCGGCGCTTCCTCGCTTCGGTGCCCCTAGCCTTCCTGGGGGTCTGTCTTCTGGCGGTGCGCCAGGGGCCTTCGCAGGCCGGGGACCATCACGCCGCGGGAGTGCTCTGCGGGCTCGCAACCGGGGTGGCCTACGCGGTCTATCTGACGTTCTTAAGGAATGCGTGCCGGACAGCGGGCGGCGCGCAAAGCGCCCAGACCATAGGGATCGCATCGGCCTTTGCGGCCCTGGGCCTGCTCGTCCCGGCCCTGTGGGAGGGCTGCTTGAGCCTGCCCTCAGGCTGGGATTGGCTCTGGCTCCTGCTCCTGGCTGGAGGGCCTCATGTCTGCGGCTGGCTGCTCATCTCCGAGGGCCTCAGCCGCATCCCGGTCTCAAAGGCTGGGCTCATCCTTCTGCTCCAGCCCACGCTCGCAACCCTCTGGGGCGCCCTCTTCTACGGGGAGAAGCTCGGCCCTATCCAGCTCGCCGGCGCGGCTCTGACGCTGACGGCGATCTACCTCGGGGCTACGCGCCAGCGCTAGCTATAGGCCCGCTGTCGGCCAGGCGATCTTGCAGTCTTCCTGGTCTCCGATGATGATGTCGCGCTTCATCATGCGGCCTCCAATGCTGTCCGCGCCTCCTTGAAGCGGATGCCGTTCTCCATCTCCTCGAGCTCCTTGAGCACAGGCTCGTAGATGGCCGGCTTAACCGGGATCTGCACCCCTGTACCCTTGATCTTCCCCTCCAGGATCAGCCTGGCGGCCATGGCAGCCGGCAGGCTGACCGTGCGGGCCATGGAGGAATCCCCGTGCGGGATGCCGAAGTCGATGAGCGTGGATGTGATCTTCTCGCTTTTGCCTTTGGGAGTGTTCGCAATGAACTCGTGGTGCATGACGAGCATGTCCCGCTCGCCCTCTGAGTAGGACATCTTCTCGACCATGCGGGCGACCATGACGTCGAGAGGAGAGGCCTTCTCCAGGGGCAGGCGCTCCTCGCCGAATAGCCCGAGCCACTCGAGCCACTCGACGGCATGGGGGACCCCGAGCTTGGCCGCGACGTCCTTCCGGACGGTCTCGGGCTTGGCGCCTTTTATGGCAGAGGCGGTGAACTGCCTGAAGGTCATGCCATTGAGGTCCCTCTCCTTGTCGTCGAGCAGGCCCGAGTTGACGATCTTCTTCATCGCCGCGCACCAGCCCTTGTAGCGCAGGGTGCCGCGGAACACGGTCTTGGCTCCTTGCAGGCCGTAGAGGTCCATGTAGCACATGGAGTCCCTGTTGGGGTAGGCTTCAAGCGCGCCCAGGCCCGGAACGTCAAGGATGTGCATGTCTCCGAAGAGCTCGGGGCCCGGGATGTCCACCTGCTTGCCGTCCTTGAGGTACCGGGCCGAGTTCTTTCCGGCCAGCATCACGCCCCGCGGGCTCCAGGAGAACTTATAGCCCCAGGGGTTCGTGTCCGCCTCGGGCGCCGGCAGTCCGCCGCAGTAGGATTTGAAGCTCACGACCTTCCCGCCCTCCTTCTTCACCTGGTCGATGATCTTCATGGCGGACATGTGGTCAATGCCTGGGTCCACGCCGATCTCGTTGAGGATCAGGATGCCTGCCGCCTTGGCCTTCTCATCCAGGGCGCGCATGGCCGGGCTCACGTAGGAGGTGGTCACCATGAGCTTCTTGCGCGCGATGCACTCCTCCGCGACGACGACATGGTAGGCGGCGGGCAGGAGGCTGATCGCGAGGTCGGTCTCCTTCACCAGCTCCTTGAGCCCCTTCTTGTCCTCAACTGTCCACGCCTTGGCGCGGCCGTTGGGGTGCTTGTCGAGCAGGGCCTGGGCCTTGCTTACGGTTCGGCTCGCCACGACGACTAAAAAGCCCTTCTTGAGCAGATAACGCACGAGCGGCTTGGAGACCAAGCCCGCTCCCAGCAGCAGGATCCTTTTCATTTTTCCTCCCCTAACAAGAACTTTTGCAGATAGCCGTAAGTTGGAGTGAGTTTTCCCTGATAGACGATCACCGCCTTCTTTATCGGGTCCGAAAGGCGGCATTCCTCGAATCCTACGGACATGTCGGCCTTGGCGATCTCCGCCGTGAACGGGAAGAGCGCCTCGCTGAACTCCCTGGAGGACTCAAGCGGCAGCTCCGCAGGCAGGTTGTCCACGGCCAGGACCACCGGCCCCCTCCCGCCGCAGCCGTCCGCCGCCGCATCCTTCATCGGGTCGTATGTGAAGACGGGGTTTCCGGGGTCCATGGTCTTGACGTTGCATTCGATGGACCCTTCCGTATCGCAGGTGATGTCCCCGATGACCTTCAGGCGCGGCGGGCGCGCCTCGCCGTAGAGCTTCTTCAAAAAGCCCTTGGTGAGGAGCCTCGGGTATCTGAAATCCCAATAGATGCAGTTCATCAGGACGGCCAGATAGGGGACGTATTGCTCGAACCGGGGCCGGTATCCCTCGGGGCGCTTGAAGTAGTCCTGAAGGTCGAAGCGTTGCCCGGCGCAAGCCGGCTCCATCATGTGCTCTTCCTTGAAGACGACCTTGAAGATCCGGTCCTTGACCTTGGCCTTGTCCGGGTTCTGGAACAGGGGCGCCAGGTCTTCGGGCTTGAGCTCCTCCACCGGGAACCGCCGCAGGATCATCTGAGCGCCCTGGGAGACGTGGCCGTACCCTGTCAAGCCGATCACAAGCGGAGCGACGGCGTCAGGCACGCCCTCCGATGAGACCCTCTTGCCGGCCTCCTTCAGCTCCTCTTCAGCCTCCGCGAGGCTGGGGTAGTCCAAGGCCCGCTTGACCGCGGCGAAGGGGCTCGCGGTCTTCTCCAGCGCGAGGCGCTGCCCCAGGGCCCAGAGGGTGTCGATCATGCCCGCCAGGCCAGCGTATTTTCCGAAGAACACGAGCCGCCGGCCCTCCTCGTCCGCCATCTTCTCGTAGTCGATCAGCTGGCAGCCCAGCTCCATGAGCCTGCGGAGCATGGGCATGTTGTGCGCCTGCCCTTTGATCGTGTGGGAGAAGAACACGTAGGTCTTGCCTGCCTGCAGGAGCTTGGCCGGGATCTCCTTGATCGCGAAGACCGTGCCGCAGGGCGACAGGTCCTCGACGATCTTCGCGCCCACTTGGACGTATTCTTCCGCCTGGATGGCGCGCAGGCCGGATTTCTGGACAAGGACCTCGATGCCGTGATCCTTGACCAGGCGGGCGACATGCTCCGGGATGATGGGGACCCTGCGCTCCCAGGGGTTCTTGTCCTCGCCGCGGAGCCCGATGACGGCTTTTGAAGGCATCACGTCTTCTGCGACATCAACAGCTCGCGGGTGTAGGGGATCAGGCCGCCCGCGTCGATGATGGCCTGGCGCGCCTTTGGCAGGGGCGCGGCCTTGAAGGACTTGCCCGAGGTCTGGTTGACCACCTTCTCCGCGGATATCTCCAGTTCGTCGCCTTCCTCGGCTTCGATCTCCGGGCAGATCACCATGTTCAAGCCGATGTTGATGGCGTTCTGCAGGAAGATCCTCCCGAAGTGCCTGGCCACGATCACCAGCTCATGGCCTTTGAGGCAGGAAGCCGCCTGCTCGCGCGAGGAGCCGCAGCCGAAGTTGTCGCCCGCCGCGATGACGCTGCCGGCCGGGACCGCCTTGGCCTTGAGCTTGCCGTTGAACTCCGCATTGTCCGCGAAGGCGAACTGCGGGGTCTCGGCCGGCAGCACCGTCGCCATGAACCGCCCCGGGTAGATGATGTCGGTGGAGACGTCGTCGCCCAGCTTCAAAACGACCTTTCTATTCGCCATGTTATCTTGCTCCTACCATCAGTGTCCTCGGGTCCGTGATCGCGCCCGAGATGGCGCTCGCCGCCGCGACGGCCGGCGAGCACAGGTAGACCTCGGCTTTGGGGTTGCCCATTCGCCCCTTGAAGTTGCGGTTCGTGGTCGCCAGCGCGGCTTCCCCGTCGCCCAGGGCCCCTTGGTGCACGCCGAGGCACGGCCCGCAGCCCGGGTTGCAGACCACCGCGCCCGCTTCCACGAGGGCCCGGAGCGCGCCGCTGAGCATGGCGCCGTGGTAGATGCGCCAGGAGGCCGGGAAGACCAGCAGCCGGGTCCCATCCGCCACGCGGCGGCCCTTCAGGATCTTCGCCGCGATCTCGAGGTCGTCCAAGCGGCCGTTGGTGCAAGAGCCCAATACGATCTGCTGGATCTTCTTCCCCGCCGCCTGGCCGATGGGCTTGACGTTGTCCACCGTGTGCGGGCAGGCGATCTGGGGCTCGAGCTTGGCGGCGTCGATCTCGAGCGTCTGGTCGTAGACGGCGTCCGGATCGGGCCCGAAGATGTCCAGGGCATCCTCCACCCCGGCTTCCTCCCGCAGGTAGCGCTGGGTCTCCCTGTCCGGCGGGACGATGCCCGCGGTGGCGCCGGCCTCCGTGCTCATGTTGCAGATGGTCAGTCGCCCCGAGGTCGGCATATTGCGGATGGTCTCGCCGTGGAACTCGATCGCCTTGAAGTTGGCCCCTTCCGCGCTGAGGCGGCCGATCAGGTGGAGGACGAGGTCCTTCGGGTGGACGCATTCCGGGAAGGCGCCGTTGACGACCACCTTGATGGTGCCGGGCGCCTCGACGTTCAGGATCCTGCCGAGGGTCCAGACCGAGGCCATCTCGGTCGCGCCGATGCCGAAGGCGAAGGCGCCGAGCGCGCCGTGCGTGTTGGTATGGCTGTCGGTGCCCACCACCACCATCCCGGGCCGCACGTAGCCGTATTCGGGGAGGATCTGGTGGCAGACGCCGCCCACGTCGCCGCGGATGTCGTGGAATTTGCGGATCCCCTGCTTGGCGACGAACTCGCGGATCTTCTTTTGATTGCCCGCGGTCTTCGAGGACTCCGCCGGGACCCGGTGGTCGAAGATGAGGGCGATGCGGTCGGGGTTCCAGACCTTGGCCTCGCGGCTCGTTCCCTGGTAGATCTCCAGGAACTGGTTGATCACGAGAGCGCCGTTCTCATGCGACATCGCCAAGTGGACCTGCGGCTCGAGCACGTCGCCGACCGCGGCCTGCGGCCGGCCGCTCGCTTTCGCCAGCAGCTTCTGCGAGTACGTCATGCCCATGTTCTGCTCCTTATAATCAAGTTTCTCCCCCGAAAACCCCCGCTCGGCTCAGAGGAGAACGGCTTGGAGCCTTTGTCGTGCGGGGGTCTCCCTCATATGATCTTCTTGGATTTCAAATCCGCCAGCTCTTCCTTCGTGACGCCGATGCCTGAGAGGACCTCCTCCGTATGCGCGGAGAGCCGCGGCGGCGCAAGCTCTATCGGCGCCGAGGTCTTGTCGAACAGGGCCGAGAGCCCGAACAGCTTCAGCATGCCGATGCCCTCGACCGGCACGTCCTTGAGGATGCCCCGGTGCTTGACCTGGGGCTGGGACAGGGCGTCCTCCAGGCCGAGGATCGCGCCGCTCGGCACGTCCTTGGCGTTGAGCAGCTCGACCCACTCCGCGGTCGGCCGCTCGGCGAGCTTCGCCTCGAGCAGCGGGGTGAGGAGCTTTCGGTTCTTCTTGCGGACGTCGCGCTTCGCGAAGCGGTCGTCCGTCTTCAGCTCCTGGACCCCCAGCGCGTCGCAGAGGGACTCCCACTGCTCCTGCTTGTTCGCCGCGATGTTGACGTAGCCGTCCTTGGTCTTGAAGGTCCCGGAGGGCGCGGCCGTGAAGTTGTCGTTGCCCATGGGCACGGGCTGCTGGCCGCCGATCAGCAGGTTCGCCGCCACCCACGCTATCAAGGGCATGATCGAGTCGAGCATCGCCACGTCGATGAATTGCCCCTCGCCTGTGCGCTCGCGGTGGTAGAGGGCCGCCAGGACCGCGAAGGCTGCGTTGAGCCCGCCCACCGTGTCGCACACCGGGAAGCCGCAGCGCAGCGGGTTCAGGCGCTCGTCCCCGTTGATGGCCATGACGCCGCTTAAGCCCTGGATGATCTGGTCGTAGGCGGGCTTTAAGGCGTCCGGCCCCGTATGCCCGAATCCCGAGATGGCGCAGTAGACCAGCCGGGGGTTGAGCTCCGAGAGGGTCTGGTAGCCGAGGCCGAGGCGGTCCATGACGTCGGGCCGGAAGTTCTCCACCAGGACGTCCGCGCCCTTGGCCAGCTTCTTGAAGATCTCCCTGCCTTCGGGGGACTTGGTGTTGAGGGTGAGGGACTTCTTGTTCGAGTTCTGGGCCAGGAAGCTCGTCCCCATGAGCTTCTCGTTTAAGGCTGGGACGATGCCCAGCTTGCGCGCCAGGTCCCCGTCCTTCGGGTTCTCGATCTTGATCACCTCGGCCCCGAGGAGGGCCAGGTGGAGGGTGGCGAAAGGCCCGGCCAGCACGTTGGTGAGGTCGAGCACGCGCACGCCTGAGAGGATCTTCGCGCTCATACGCGCTCCTGGATCTTGTAGACGAAGCCCTGCATGTCCCGCCCGAAATGCGCGGCCACGTCGCGCGCGATTGCGATGAGACGATCAAGGTCCACCTCCTTGCGCAGGCCCTGCTGCTGGAGGGCGCGGACCAAGTCCTCGGTCGCAACGTTCCCGGCGGCGACCTTCGTGAAGGGGCAGCCCCCCAGGCCGGCGAAGGAGGTCTCGACGGACCCAACTCCGGCCCGCAGGGCCGCGTAGATGTTCGCCATGCCCAGGCCGTAGGTGTTGTGGAAGTGGCAGGCGCACTCGATGCCGGGGTCCAGACGGAAGACCTCGCCGAAGAGGCGCTCGACCTGGGCCGGATGCGCGCGGCCCGCGGTGTCCGCGAGGCTGATGCTGCGCACGCCCGCTTCGAGGTAGGCGCTGACCATCTTGAGCACCCGCTCCTCGGGGATAGGGCCCTCGAAGCCGCAGCCGAAGGCGGACTGGACCGACACCTGCGCCTTCTTGCCCGCGGCGGCCGCGGCCTTGGCCATGGCGATGATCCGCGCGGCCGCTTCGTCCGTCCCCATGCCGGTGTTCTTGCGGCTGTGGGTTTCGCTGGCCGAGGCGCCCATGCAGAACAGCTCGACCCCGCAGGCGAGGCCGCGCTCTAAGCCCTTCTCGTTGAGCGCCAGGCCGGAGAGGACGGTTGGGCTCGTCTTGCCCGCGCTCAACCTGCGGAAGAGCTCGTCCGTGTCCGCCATCTGCGGGACCTTCTCGGGATGGACGAAGGAGCCGACCTGGACGATGTCCAGCCCGGATTCGAGCAGGCCGCGCAGCCAGGCCTCCTTCTTCTCCAGAGGGACGACCTGACCCTCCATCTGCAGGCCGTCCCTCGGGCCGACTTCGTGCAGGATGACGCGGGCGCTCACGTCCGCTCCGCGACTCCGCACTTGTCCGCGATGGCCCGGCCCATCTCGAGCGTCGTGGATTTGCCGCCCATGTCGTAGGTCCGGACCTGGCCTTCGCGCACCACCGCGATGGTGGCCTCTTCGATGGCTTTCGCCTTCTCCGCCTCGCCGAGCCAGTCGAGCATCATCTTGGCCGCCAGGATGGTGGCGATGGGGTTCACCTTGTACTGGCCCGCGTACTTGGGCGCGGAGCCGTGCGTGGGCTCGAACACCGCGAGCTTCTCGCCGATGTTGCCGGAGCAGCCGAAGCCGAGCCCGCCCACCATCTGGGCGCAGAGGTCCGAGGCGATGTCGCCGTAGAGGTTCGGGGCCACCAGGACGTCGTAGTTGAACGGGTTCTTGAGCAGCCACATCATCATGGCGTCGATGTTGGCGTCGTCCATGGGTATCTCGGGGAAGTCCTTGGCCACGGCCTTCGCGGTCTCGAGGAAGAGGCCGTCGGTGGCGCGGACCACGTTCGCCTTGTGGACCACGGTCACCTTCTTGCGCTTGAACTTGCGCGCGAACTCGAAGGCGGCGCGGAGGATGCGCTCGCAGCCCTTCTTCGTGTTGATCTTGCAGGAGATGGCGTAGTCCTCGCCCTTGAGGGCCTTGAAGGCCTTGAAAGGCCCGGAGAGCTCGCTCAAGGTGTCGCGGAGCTTCTCCGGCACGGTGTTGAACTCCACGCCCGCGTAGAGGTCCTCGGTGTTCTCGCGGAACATCACGAGGTCGATGCCTTCCTTGTAGTTGAGCGGGTTCTGCGGGATCGCCTTGCAGGGCCGCAGGCAGATGTAGAGGTCGAAGAGCTGGCGCATGCGCACGATGGGGGACCGGTAGGCCATGCCTTTGCCCTGGAGCGCCGGCGACAGCTCCTTCTCGGCCGCCTTGACCGGCTTGGAGGTGATGGCCCCGAACATGGCGGCGTCCACGCTCTTGAGCAGGTCCACGGTGCGCTGGGGGAACGCGTCGCCTTCCTTGCACCAGAAGTCCCAGCCGATGTCGCCGTGGAGGTATTCGGCGTCGAGCTCGACGCGGTCGAGCACGATCCTCGCCGCTTCCATGACGTCATTGCCGACTCCGTCGCCCGGCAGCCACGCGATCCGGTATTTTTTGCCCATTGCGGAGCCTCCTGAAGAGGGTTTTGAGATTGTAGAAGTTAGCGAAATAAGGAAGGAAAAGCAATCCCGTGGAAATCCCGGGGAAATTTAATCTGTTGGGCGTGGGTTGGAGGCGGGAGAGGCGGACGGAAACACGCAGAAGTTAGACACCGATGCGCCGCACTTCACCTGGCCGCAGTTCGGGCAACACGCGACGCAGCTCCGGCGCCAAGGGACGAAGGAACTCGTACTTGGTGCGTCGGGCAACGAGAACGACGACGGCTATCGTGAACTTCGTGATGTTCTGCTGATGGCTGAGGCGCTGATCAGTCGTGACGAGGGCGTCAAAGAGGCCGGACGCCGAAGCAAGGATGGCGCCATTGTCCAACGAGGTCCACGCCATTTCCGTGACCGTTCGGACCTCGTGGTCCGACAGGTCTTGACGGAGTCGGCGCGGGACGCACTCGTCAAGCAGAATCCGCATGCGTCAAAACCGATTCCTTGGCCAGCTCGAGGACCGCGATGGCGTGCTCACGAGTTACCGAGGGGAAGTCCTCGAGGAAGGAATCTAAAGTGTCGCCTTCCTCCAAGTAGTCGATCAGCGCCTGGATCGGAACGCGCGTACGAGCGAAAACCGGGGCTCCGCTTAGGATGTTGTCCGAACGCGTGATAAATGGCTTCGGGACTGCCATGGCGATGCCCCCTTGCTCAGGCACCCACAGTATACAAGATGGTCTTTCGTGTATCAACGCCAGGATGAGCCGCCAAGGGCCGGCGCAAAAAATGTTACCATCGGTCCACCGATTCCATGAATGTCCAAAGTCGTGCGGTTATCAAGCGCATCGTCGTGCTCGGCGCGGGCCGCGTCGGAAGCGCCATGATCAAAGACCTGGCGAAGGACCGCGAGTTCCAGGTCACAGCCGTCGACGCCTCCCCGGCCAGCCTCGCCCGCGTCAAAGGCAAGGGCATCGCCGTGCGAAAGGCGGACCTCTCCAAAGCCGCCGCGGTCAAAGACGCAGTCAAGGACGCGGACCTGGTGGTCGGCGCGGTTCCGGGATTTATGGGCTTTGCGACGCTCAAGGCTGTCCTGGAGGCCGGCAAGGACATCGTGGACATCTGCTTCTTCCCCGAGGATCCGTTCCGGCTGGACAAGCTGGCCAAGTCCAAGGGTCTCCAAGCCCTCACCGACATGGGCGTGGCGCCGGGCTGCGACAACCTGATCCTGGGATCCCTGGAGGCCGGCTTGGACCGCCTCACCCGGTTCGAATGCCTCGTGGGCGGCCTGCCCGCGGTGCGCACCTGGCCCTACGAGTACAAGGCCGGCTTCTCGCCCATCGACGTGCTGGAGGAGTACACCAGGCCCGCGCGCTACGTGGCCCACGGCAAGGGAGTGGTGATGCCGGCCCTCTCGGAGCCCGAGCTCGTCGAGTTCCCGGGCGTCGGCACCCTGGAGGCGTTCAACACGGACGGCCTGCGCACCCTCATCCATACCGTGGACGCGCCCTTCAAGAAGGAGAAGACCCTGCGCTACCCGGGCCACATCGAGAAGATGCGCATGCTGAGGGAGACGGGCTTCTTCCGGAAGGACTTAGTCGAAGTAGGCGGAGCGCGGGTCGTTCCCTTGGAGCTCACGGCCAAGCTCCTCTTCCCGATGTGGCAGATGAGGGAGGACGAGGAGGACTTTACGGTCATGCGCGTCGTCGTGGAGGGAGAGAAGGGCGGGGAGGCCGTTTCCTGCCAGTACGACCTGCTCGACCGTTACGACAAGGCCGCGAAGACGACCTCTATGGCCCGGACCACGGGCTACACCTGCACGGCCGCCGTGCGCATGGCGGCCCGGGGCCTCTATTCGCGCAAGGGCGTCTCGCCGCCGGAATACGTGGGCCGCGAGAAGGGCTGCTGGGAGTTCATCCGCAAGGAGCTCGCGAAGCGCGGCGTGGTCTTCAAGGAGACTTGGAACACATGGCCAAGATAGACGCTTTCTTTAAATTGATGTTCGAGCAGGGGGCCTCGGACCTTCACCTGGTCTCCGGCCAGCAGCCGATCGTCCGCCTGCACGGGGAGATGGAGCGCATCAAGTACAAGGTGCTGGAAGGCGACGAGCTCAAGGCGATGCTCTACGAGATCGCCCCCGAGATCAAGATCAAGCAGTTCGAGGAGACCGGGGACGTGGACTTCGGCTACGAGGTCCCGAACATGGCCCGGTTCCGGGCCAACTTCTTCAACCAGCGCAACGGCTGCGCCGCGGTCTTCCGGCTGATCCCCAGCAAGGTGCTCTCGGCCGAAGACCTGGGCCTGCCGCCCATCTTGACGCAGTCCGCCATGTACAAGAAGGGCTTAGTCCTGGTCACCGGGCCCACGGGGAGCGGCAAGTCCACGACGCTCGCCGCCATCATCGACCACGCCAACAAGCACCGCCACGACCACATCATCACCGTCGAGGACCCCATCGAGTTCGTGCACCAGAGCGCGGGCTGCCTCGTCAACCACCGCGAGATCGGCCGGCACACCAAGTCCTTCGCCGCGGCCCTGCGCGGGGCTCTGCGCCAGGACCCAGACATCATCCTGGTCGGCGAGATGCGCGACCTGGAGACTATCAGCCTCGCCATCGAGGCCGCCGCGACCGGCCACCTCGTCTTCGGCACCCTGCACACCATCAACGCGGCCAAGACCGTGGACCGCGTCATCGAGGTATTCCCATCCGAGGAGCAGAGCCAGATCCGCAACACCCTGGCCAGCAGCCTCAAGCTCGTCGTCGCCCAGAACCTCTTCAAGCGCATCGACAAGAAGGGGCGCTGCGCGGCGCTCGAGATCATGGTGTGCACCTCGGCCATCTCGAACCTGATCCGCGACAACAAGACCTTCCAGATCCCCTCCATCATCCAGACCGGGAAGAAGCAAGGCATGGCCTCCCTGGACGACGCCATCATGGAGCAGCTCAACAAGAAGTGGATCAGCGCCGAGGAGGCGTTCGACAAGTGCGTGGACAAGGCCAAGTTCCTTCCGTTCCTGAAGGAGACGCCTGCGGATTACTTCGGATGAGGGTGAGACCATGAGAAAAGCCGAGATCGACTACATGCTGAGCCGGATGCTCTTGACGTATCCGAACGTGTCGGACCTGAACGTTTCGGTGGACAGGCCCCTGCAGGTGGAGACCTCCGGCCAGCTGAGCAAGGTGCCCGTGGAGCCGGACATCGAGAAGCTGACCCCGTTCCAGACCGAGATCTTCGCGCTGAACCTCCTGCACAACAACCGGCGCCTGGCCAAGAGCCTCCTCGATCAGGGCTCCTGCGACAGCTCGTACTACCTGGAGGGAAAGGCCCGGTTCCGCGTGAACGTCTTCGCCCAGAGGGGCAACTATTCCATCATCCTGCGCAAGCTCGAAACGGCCATCCCGTCGCTCAAGGACCTGAAGATGCCGGAGGCCTTCCACAAGATGCCGCAGGAGAAGAACGGGCTCATCCTGGTCACGGGCGGCACCGGCAGCGGCAAATCCACCTCCCTGGCCGCCCTCCTGCGCCAGCTCAACGAGACCAAGTCCATCCACATCGTCACCCTCGAGGACCCCATTGAGTTCGTGCACCCCAACATGAAGGCGACCTTCAATCAGCGGGAGCTGGGCAGCGACTTCGACACCTTCGCCAACGGCCTGCGCGCGGCGCTGCGCCAGGCGCCGAAGGTCATCCTCGTCGGCGAGATGCGCGACCGGGAGACGGTGGAACTCGGGATGAAGGCCGCGGAGACAGGCCACCTCGTGCTGAGCACCCTGCACACCATCGACGCCGGGCAGACCATCAGCCGGATCGTGGGCATGTTCGACCAGGAGGAGGAGAAGCAGATCCGCCAGCGCCTCGCCGAGACCATCCGCTGGATCGTCGGCCAGCGGCTGGTCCCGAAGGTTGGTGGCGGCCGCCTCGCCACCCACGACATACTCGGCAACAACCTTCGCATCAAGGAATCCATCCTGATGGGCGAGTGCGAGGGGAAGACCTTCTACGAGATCCAGGAGGCGAGCCAGCCTTTCGGCATGCAGACCTTCGACCAGGCGCTCATCAAGGCTTTCCAGGACGGCTTGATCACCGGCGAGAACGCGGAGCTCTACGCGACGCGAAAGGCGGTGGTCCAGCGCGGGGTGGACGGCATCCGGCAGGCCCGCGGCGAGAAGACGACCGACATCGAAGGCCTGACGATCGACACCGAGTACGAGAAAGCCATAGAGGGGAAATAAGACCATGGAAGTCATCTGCAATTCCTGCTCCGCGAAGCTGACGATCCCCGACGACCGGCTCCCGAAGAACGTGCCGAGCGTCAAGGGGAAATGCCCGCATTGCCAGCAGACCATCGAGATACGCATCCCGCAGGCCCCTCCCGCGGCCGAGCCTCCGGACTCCCCGCCGCCCGCGCCGGACGCCCAGGCGGACGCGGCCACTCCGCCGGCGGATGAGGATTTCTCGGAGGAGCGCAAGCTGGCCATGGTGTGCTTCGATCAGCCGGAGCTTCAAGGGCAGGTGAAAGCCGAGCTCGAAGCCGCCGGCTATAGCGTGCATGCCCCCCCCAAGGGCGAGGACGCCCTCTTATGGATGCAGCGCAAGAAGTACGAGGTCATCATCCTCCACGAGGAGTTCGGCGGCTCGCCGGAGAAGAACCTGGTGTTGAAGGCTCTCCAGCCCATGGCGATGCTCCTCAGGCGCCACATGTGCGTGGGGCTGGTGGGCAAGGACCTGCGCACCTTGAGCAACATGACGGCCTTCGCCAAGAGCGTCAGCTTCGTCGTCGCCGAGCGCGAGCTGGGCAAGATCAAGGCGATCACGCGGCAGGTCGTGGCGGACAACGACCAGTTCTACCGCGTCTACCGCGAAGCCCTGCGCGACGCGGGGAAAGCCTGAATGCAATACGAAGAGAAGCTCAAGCTCCTGAAGTCCCTCCACCTCCTGCGCCAGATGCCGGAGAGGCAGCTGGCCTCCCTGGCCGAATTCCTGCGGCCCAAACAGCTGGAGGACGGAGCGGCCGTCTTTGAAGAGGGCTCCCAGGGCATGAGCCTCTACTTCATCTCGAGCGGCCGGATCCGGATCCACATGCGCGGGGCCGGCGGCGCTTCCAAGGACCTGGCCATCCTCTGCGCCGGGGATTTCTTCGGCGAGATGGCGCTCATCGAGGAGGCTACCCGCTCGGCCAGCGCGAGCGCGATGGGCCCGACCGTCCTCTTCGAGCTCTTCCGGGGGGATCTGAGCCGCTGGGTCAAGCTGAACCCCCAGCAGGCGGTGCAGTTCTTCGCGGGGCTGGTGCACCTGCAGTCAAAGCGCCTGCGCCGCACCTCCAACGAGCTGACCCTGCACTTCGACCTCTCCAGCCTTCTGCTCGACGCGGCCGGCGCCGGGCCGGAGTTCATGGCCCGGGCCCTCGACTGCATCCTGGCCCGCCTGGAGGGCCCGTGGTCCGCCGCGGCCTACCTCTGCCGCGAGGCCGACGGGGCCCTGGAGCCCGCCTCCTCCCGCGGGAGCTTCGATTTCAGCGAGGCCGCCAAGAGCATCCCTCCCGGCGAGGGCGGGGCCGGCGCGTGGCTCGACCCCTCGACCCTGCGCGTGGCCCTGCCCGGGCAGAAGCGGGTCCTCGGCCACCTGTTGGTCCGCGCCCCGTCCCCGCGCGGCGCAGAGGAGCAGGAGGATATCGGGCGGGCCATGGCCAC
>JACRDO010000041.1 GCA_016212885.1 Elusimicrobiota bacterium
ACTCGAGGTCGGTGGTCAGGCCCGAGAGGAAGAAGCGGGAACCCAGCTTGGGCGAGATCACCATCGTGTTCTTGCCCACCCAGCCGATCCCGGCGTAGCGGGCGTACAGGCGTTCGAGCAGAGGCGAGGTATCGACGAAGGGCCTGGCTTCGCACCCGTGCTCGGCGCGCATCCAGGCCGCGAGGGTCTTCAGGCGCTTTCTGATCGTCTTGTGGTAGTCCTTGGTCAGGGCGTAGGAGGCGATGCGCCCCTGCGACGCCGGGTCCGCCGCCGGCGCCTTCTTGAAGTAGTTCGTAGCCAGCAGGACCACGGAACGCGCGCCCGGGTGCCAGTTGCGGATATCGAGGCGGCTGTCCCGGTTGCGCTCCATGTAGTCCATCGTCCCGTGCATGTTCCGGGACAGCCACGTCAGGTAGTTGCCAGCCTCTGAGAACGCGGCGGCAGGGGCGACGTTGCACAGGTCGAAACCCAGCGCCCCGGCCCTGGCCTTGACCTCAGAAGAGAGTCGGGAAGGCTCCATGGAGAGGATGCAGACGGCAATAGGGAGCTTCAAGGAGCAGGCCCGGCGGCGAACCGGACGGGGACGAAATCGGGGCGGATGAGGCCACGCGCGTGCCGGCGGGTCTTGCAGCGGCTTCCATCAAAACTGGCGGAGAGGCAGGGATTCGAACCCTGGAGGGCTGTTACACCCTAACGGTTTTCGAGACCGTCCGTTTCAACCGCTCACGCACCTCTCCAAAATTGTTTTCTGTAAATAATATAAGTCTTTTTTATCTATAGCGCGTATTCCCACTGGACCGCCTTTGTAAACAACGTCTTTAGGACCGCGAGCTCGCGGTTGATCGTGGCCTCTTTGACGAAGGGCTTGCGGCTTCCCTTATAGCCCTCGATTGCTTGGGGGTTAAGGGCAGCCAGGGCCACGTCGCCGAAATGGCGCTTAAGCTTGATTCCATCGTAAAAAAGCCGTCTCTAAAAATCCACCCCGACTATCCCTCCACCAGAACCGGCTCGTTTCCATCGTATTCCAGCTCGCGGTTGGTTTTTTCGCTACCCCTCGTACCCAAGGGGCGCTCCTGAGCCGCACTGCGAACCAAATCCGACCGCTATAATTTCGCCTGCCAACAATGCCTGTGGATATCTTCTCCCGTCCCCGGCCTCTTCAACTTCCGGCGTCCCGCGCCATCGGCCGCGGAGCGCCGCTACGCAAGCGCGGTCGCGCCCTCCACCGCCAAACCAGGTTCGATCCAGTGCCTCAGCGCCCGCCGCAGGTTGCACCCCGCCGCCTTCAAGTACACCACGAGCTTCACGCACTCATCGCGCCTGACCCGCAGCTTGCCCAATCCCTGCACGCGCTTGAGCTCCGAGTTCGTCGCTTCAATCCCCGCCCGGATCGCGTAGCGCCTCTGAAAATCCGGCTGCGCCTCCTGGCTCTTGAGCCATGCCCCGGCTTTCGTCCGTCCTGTCGGGCAATCCACATCCGGAGCCGGATAGACCTTGCCCGGCTCGGGCTTGGCCATCGCAGGCGCCGGCGCCAGAAGGTTCACCCCGCGCTTGGCCGCCTCCGCCGCGTTTGTCGCTCCGCTGTAGGTCGTGTCCGCCACGAGCTCTTTCGGTTTGTGCCCCGCTTTATCCAGCGCCTCGATCGCCGGGATCGTTGCCGTCGCGTCGCTGCCCGCCGACGGCGTCACCTTCACTTCCGTGATCAGCTCCACGGGATTGTCCGGCATGCACGTCTCCGATACCTGGACCTCGTAGCCCTTTCCCTTGTGGCCCGAATACGTCACGTCCGGATCGTGCGGCGTCTGTAGGCTATCACCCTTGATCTCTTTGGCTTTGGGGTCTTTCAGCTCCACGGGCGCCGCACCATCGTCTCGATCATCGTCGTCATCACGCGGCTTGGCCGCCTTCTCTGAAATCTTGCACTGGTCCGACAAGAGCCGCTCCAGCAACCGGTACTCCTCCATCTTCCCGATCGCCCGGTGACCTTTGAATCGCTCCACAAGCCGGTATAGGTCCCTTGCCACCACGCCCAGCCGCCGAGGACCTTCCTCGCGCCGGGCGTCTCGATACCAGCTCGCCTCCCCGTGCCGCTTGAGCAAGCCCGCCGGCAGCCGATCGTGCAGATCCCGATACCCTTTCTTTAGCGCGTGCAAAAAGACTCGGATCGTCTCGCAGAACAGACCCAGCCGGTTGAGCCTCGCGAAGTTCGACAGGATGTGCGTCGAGTCCAGCCGCTGGCGATCCACCCGCACCCCCAAAGCGGCAATCAGCTCGTCGGTCAGCCGACGAAACACCACTGCCCCTTTCTCGCGCTCCATGAGCTTTGCCCGGAAGTTGTGCAGCGTCTTCTGGCAGAGCTCCGCCTCCTCTGGCTTGAGATCGAACGCGCACCACCACCGCGTATCGAACCGTAACGCATCGAGCACTTCATCGTCGGTCAAATCACTGGCTTCTTTCAAGACCAGCGTCCCAAGCACCAGCGCCACAGACCGATTCGGCCGCCCAGTTTCATCATCGTAGAATTCAGCGAACTCCTGCTCTGCACGAAGCAGAATCGGCAGGGCCTTCTCTCGGAACGGCCCCGCCCAGCTCTTCTCGCACGCCGCGCGTTTGGTCGCCGGAAGCAGTGCGGCTGCGCTGTCGAACATGTCCTGTTGTGAGTCCGTGGCTCTAAACATGGCGTCTCCGTACGCGCGCGTACGGAGAATATACCGAATCACCTTCAGGAAGGCAAATCATTCTCCGTCGATAAAAATGGGCGGCCCTGTAAAAGTTCGCTGCGCGAAATTTTAGTTACCCGGCACGGGGCTTTCCTCATCCCCGTGCCGGACAGGAGGGAGAAATTTTCTTTCTCCCTCAAACTCCCTCTTGCCCCAAGGTCACCCCGCCCCAAGGGGCGGGGCTTGACTGAAAATATTTGCCTCGCAAAAATTTTCAGTCAAATTCATACCGCGCGGGGGGGCACGCAGACTTTTTACGAGGGAATCAATATTCCTGTACGATCAACCCAAGAAAGTCAGAACTGGCCGATCTCCCCGGAGATACGGAAATCTCATTCCTCCCGATGGAACG